>CAYOKU010000031.1:0-28398 GCA_964404645.1 uncultured Alistipes sp. | reverse complement strand
GAAGGGGAGTATGTAGCTGGCTCCCGATTCGTTTGTTATCTTATCGTACAGATAATCGACTCCGGCTTCGAACTGTACAACACCGCCGTCAACGCCGTAACGTGCTCCGGTACGGATCAGATGTTGCGTTATGCCGTCAATCTGCTTCTGGCCGGCCAGCCGTTCATAGCTAATGTTGAACGACAGCCGATGGCGGCCGAATGCTTTGGCCAAATTTCCATAGGCCTCAAACGTTGTTTGCCGCGACTTCTCGAAGTGAGGTTTCTGTTCAATTGCATCCCCATTTGTCTGGTAGGTGTACATGTTTGGCGCGTCCCAGAAGAGTCCGCCGCGCAGACCGATTTCGAAATTCACGCGCGAAAGATCTTGAAAATTATCCCCGAAACGGACATCGACCCGTGCATCGTTGTAATTCGTGCGGGCATTGTGCCGATCCACCGCAGCGGCAGGATCGTAAGTGTCCATAGCGTAGAGGTTGTAGAGCCGATTTTCGTAGGAGAGTTCGCCTTCGAGAGTGCGTCGTCCGAAGTATTTACCGGCAGCCGCCCCGACTCGATTGGTCATCTGTGTCGAGTTGTTTTTACGATCAAAGTCATTGCGGATCTTGGCATAGCGACCATCGTGGTTGAGATACCCCATAGCGTAACCCGTCGAGGGGTTCTGCGTGGCGGCGTAGAAGTCGAAGATCGACTGGAACGGGTAGCCGGCTCCTGCTTTGAGGTAGAACGGTTGCGGTCGATTGAACTCCCAATAAGTGACCGTTGCTGGTCGGATCGGACGGGTTGTGAGCGTAGTGCGTAACGATAGCGGAGTGATCGTGTAGTCAATCTCCGGTGACATCTTCACCGTGTCGGTCATGTCGGGTACAATGGCCAGCTTCGAGGCACTCTCAACGTTGGGCACATAGGCCTTTGTCACCTCGACCTGTTTTTCGACCTGTGCCGCAGCCACCCACGGCAGCAGCGCCAATATATAGAGTATCTTTTTCATCGTTATTTGAGTTTTGCAATTCGTGCTTTGGCTTCATCTACGATTCCGTCATCGGCCGGCGTATAACCGTCTGTCACGCTCTGCCATGTGGCGCGCGCTTGAAACGCATCGCCTTTGTGGGCATAGAGATCGCCCAAAAGAATGAATGCTTTGGCCAGCCAGTACGATTTAGGATTACGCTCCGAGTAGGCAAAAATTGCCTTTTCGGTCTTGGTTAGATCGCCTTCGCCGTTCTTGTACATCTCTTCAATCAAGTAATAAGCAGCTTCGGAGCCCTCCTTCGAACGCACCTCTTTGGCTAACTCCTTGTAGAGTTTGGCTGCATGTTCGCTTTTCGATGCTTTTCGAAGTTGCTGTGCCCACGCATAACGAGCCTCGCGCAACGCCACCGTTCCGGCGTCGCTATGTGCAATCACATCCTCGGCCATCGTCTCGATCTGCTTTTCATCGCCGATGGCCACCGTGGCACGCACATACCCTGTCATGGCTGCTTCGCGTGATGAGGCTTTGGTCTGTACGTCATAGAGTTGCCGGTATGCAGTTGCCGCTTCGTGGTACAACTTTTCGGCAAAGGTCAATTCGGCCAGTTTTTCGAGTACCGTCACCCGATATTGAGTGGTTCCTAAGGCTGCCAATTCGGTCAGCGATTCGATTGCATGTGGTTTGTCTCCGGCGTGCAGATAACAGTCGCTCAGGTAGTAGAGTGCGTCGGCTCGATAGGAACCTTTTGGGTAACTGGTCAAATAGCTCCGCAGCGATTTGGCGGCAACCTCTTGTTGCCCTGCCAAATAGAGCTTTTGTGCCGATACGAACGAGAGCGAGTCGCGTGATAACGCTGTCAAATCGCTCTCCAAACCACTCTTGGCTGCGTATTCGAAGTAGGCATCAACGTTGCCTTCCGAGACGTAGATGTCGCGGATTCCCTGCATCGCCTCACGAGCCTCGGTGGATTGTGGTGCGGCCTTGACGACCTGTCCGTAGTAGTTAAGCGATTTGTCGCGATTTCCCAAATTGAGATATGCCAATCCCAAATTCGACAACGCTTGTGCCCGTTGTGGCGATGTGGGGTAATCGGCTACAAAGTGTTCGAGTTGTTCCGCACCCTCGGTATATCTCTCTTGCGCGATGTAGCTGCGTCCCAATTCGTAGGAGGCTTCATCGAGGTATTCGCCCCGCTTTGCGGCAAGAATCTGGCGCAGAGCCTGCTGTTTTTGATCGGTACGACCCAGAATACCCAGCGTTATGGCACGTTTATACTGTGCGTAGTACTGTTCGGGTAGCCGGGTGGCGATCGCTTTGTCATATCGTTCGATTGCCGTTTCGAATCGGCGATCGGCATAAGCAGCATCGCCCATGCGGTTATATGCATCGGCGCGATAGCTGTCTGCTGTCGAATAGGCGGACAGAAATTTGCCGAATGCTGTTTCGGCCTGTGTCATATCCGTTCGGTCGAATGCGCAGTAGCCGAGGTTGTACCACGACATGGCATATTCGCGTTCGTTGCGGGGAGCTTGCCGCAGGTAGGCGTTGTATTTGACTGCCGCTACTGTGTAGTCACCCTGCAAAAAGGCAATTTCGCCCTGCCAGAAAGTGGCGAGTGCCGTATATTTAGGGCTGACATTTACCGAAACCGACTCTGTGAGGTAACTCTGAGCCGCTCGCATATCACCCGCTTTGAAAGCCTCCAAACCGCGGAAGTAGGCGATTTTTTGGAGTGCAGCGCGCAGGTCGGCATCGGGGGAATCCATCGTTTTGATTGCTGCATAAGCCGCCTCGTAGTCGTGTGAATTGTAGTAGGCGGCAATCAGTAGCGTTCGAGCCTCGGCGGCGCGTGGAGATGAGGGGTAACGTTCGAGGTAGCGGCTCAATACGTTGATTGCTCCGTTGAATGCACCACCTCCCAATTCGTATTGTAGTTTGGCGTAGTTGAATAGCGCATCTTCGGCGATGGCGGCATCCAATTTCTCATCGGAGGCCATTGCGAAAGATTGCATGGCAGCCTGTTTGTTTCCACTACGCAGATAGCAGTCGGCCAAATGGTAGGATGCGTTTTGGGTCAGAGCATCCTCGGCTCCGCACGCCTTGCGCAGCCATTCGGTGGCTTGGTCGTAACGAGCCGTGCGGTAGCGTGAGAATCCCATCAGGTAGGCCGCATCGCGGTCGATCTGACCGCCGGCTGCTGTCAAGGCCTCCAAGTGGCTGATCGTTTGGTTGTAATCTTCGAGGTGGAACCATGATTCGGCAATTACTCGTTCCAATTCGGCTCGTCTTTCTGGCACGGCCCGTTTGGCCAACGCGTCGCCTTGATCGACCACATAGCGATAGTTGCCTTCGCGAAATTCGATTTGGAGCAGGTAGTAGGGTATCACGGCGCGATATGCTTCGCTGTGCGCCAAGGCCACGAATGCTTGTTTGGCACGACCATAACGTCCTTCGGCATAGTCGATATAGGCTTGGTAGTAGCGAGCATGGTCGGAATATTTGCTGCGATTACCGATTCGGGAGAAAAGATCGTATGCTTTGGCGTAGTTGCCGTCTGCGAATTCGACATAGCCCATGCGTACATCGTAACGTTCGCGGCGTGCGGCATCAAGGGCTTTGTAGTCGGTACTTTCGAACGCCTCGCGAGCGCGACGCATATCACCCGAAGAGCAGTAATACGAACCCAGCGCAAAACGAATATCGTTGGCGTAGACCGAACCGGCATATTTTGTCTCAAAGCCGAGCAGAGCCGCTTCGGCATCGGACTGTCCCAATTCCACGGCGCATGCCGCCAAATAGTAATCAATCTCCATGGCACTTTTGCGGTCATCGGGCGTGAGCGTTTCACGGGCGTGTAAAAACTCGTGGCGTGCATCGCTCCAACGTCCGAAGCCGTATAGCTCGCGGCCGCGTGCGAGTGCCGATGATTGGGGTTGCGTGGCCTTTGCCGAGTAGACTCCGGCGGCCAGCGTCAGCAGCATGATGAGGATTCTTCGCATATATTAATAGATTCTATGATTGGACAAATATACGCATTTTTGCACTTATACACACTATCTCGGAACGGATTTTGCCACGTTCGTCTTGTTCTTGAAAAACAAATACGTATGATCGAAAAAGTAACTTTGCAATTAGCCGCCGGATCGACCTTCGTTCCCGAAGGCGGACAAGCCTGCGATGAGTTGAGGCCCAAAGAGTTGATGCTTTATGCGGCTGCTAAATGTGCGGCAATGACCGTTCTACACATCATGCAACGCGAGCGGCTGCATCCGATTCGCTTGGAGGTTTCGCTTTCGGGCGAACTTACCGAGGAACAGGCATCGTCGGAGAGCATCTATTGCTCGTTTCATGTTGTCTACAATGTAGCTTGTCCCACCGAGGAGGATCAGGCCAAGGCCAGCCGCGCGATTCGTCTTGCGCACGAAAAGTATTGCGGCATGATACGCATGTTGCGTATGATTGCGCCCATCACCCACGAAGTGGCCATTGTCAGCGTTGGAGCTCCGGTTCACCCGTGATGCGCCGGTAGTCGGAGACGGCTACCGCATAATTGAAACGAGCCTGAATGGCGTTGGTGTAGAGTTGAATCCAACTGAGTTGAGCTTGTAATACATCGAGAATTGTCGCTGCTCCGTCACCATAAGCATAGGTGCTGATGTCGAGATTCTCAGCCGCAATTCGCAGACTCTGTTCCGTGGCATCTACTTGTAGTCGGGTCTGCACCAATGCTGTCCAGCCGTTGGCTTCGGCCTGTACGATGTCATCGTGTAGTTGGGCGGCTGTCCACTCCTGCTGCATCTGCGCTGCTCGGGCTGCACCTATGGCTCGGCGACGTTCGTTCCAATGGAAAATCGGAACACTCAGTTTCACAAATGCTAAACCGTCGATGGTCGTTTCGCCCGTGCGATTGGGGGTGTAGGGTTGCCACGAACCGCCTACACCGACACTTAACTGCGGATTGTAGGGGGCACGTGCTACGCGCACGCCGGCCTCGGCCTGCTCGCTGCGCAGACGTGCGGCCGTATAGTCAGGACGGCGGAGTACGGCTTCGGTGGCGAGGACTCGTTGGGGCATTGGCAGCGAATCGCGGATGCTTTGTTGCAACCGCACATCGAGTTCGGCAGCTGTGCCGCGCAAGATGTTGAAATTGTGGAGTGCAACGGCTGCATTCTGCTCTGCGCTCTGCATGGCATATTGCGCCTCACTTAACCGCGAATCAATCATCAGCACATCGCTTTTGGCGATGTAACCCTCTGCAAAACGGCGGTCAACGATCTCTTTGAGCGAGCCGATGATATTGACATACTGCCGCATTGATGCGGCATATTGTTCCATTGCCGAGAGATTCCAATAGGCGTAATCGGCCGCGTAACGTACCTCCAATGCCGAAAAGGCCTCGTTGCACAGGGCAACACCGTAGCCCAACTCGCGTTGTTGTACCGTTGCTCGCACGCTGCCACCCCCGTAAAGTGTCTGCACGATTTGGGGTAACACTTCGAAGGTCCACGCCCGAATACCCTCGTAATGGTGCACGGTTGCCGTAAAACTTCCGCTGAGTGACAGTTGCGGAAGATAGCCCGTGCGTGCTTGTGCCGCACTCTGCATCGCCGCATCGCTCTGTGCGGCTGCTATTTTCAGTTGCCAACTGTATGTGGCAACGGCCGTTCGGTAGTCGTCGATCGCTGTTTGAGCCGTACTGCGACCGTATAGACCAACCGTGCAAAGCAACAGAAGGAGGTATCTCATGATTCTCGAATGTTATAAAAAATTGCATAAACAACCGGTAAAACACAAATTGTCAGGAGTGTAGCCACCAATAATCCGCCCATGATCGTAGCAGCCATTGCACCGAACATGGCATCGAACAGCAGCGGTAACATACCCAGAATAGTGGTTCCCGAAGCCATCACTACGGGGACGATTCGGCTTCGAGTGGCTGCCGCCAATGCGTGGTAAGGCTCTTCGCCGGCGGCGCGCAGAACCCCGATCTGTTCAACGAGTACTACTGCATTCTTGATGTTCATTCCCACCAAACCCAACAGTCCCAGCAGCGAAAAAAAGTTGAACACCTTGCCCGTGACGGCCAACCCCAATACCACACCGATGAAGATCAACGGGATCATCAGTAAAATGATTGTCGGCTCGCGATAGTTGCGGAATAAGAGTAGCAATGCGATGAATATCAGAATCATCGTCAGGGGCATATTTTGCGCCAACGCGGCATTCGACTCCTGTTGACTCTCTTGTTCGCCGAATACCTTCATCTGGTAGCCTTCGGGCAGAGTGATCTGTTGCGAAATCGAGTCGTAGAGCGTGCGATAGAGTTGCATGGTATTTATGCTTCGATCGGGGTCGCATTGTGCCTTCATCACGCGCTGACGATCGAATCGTTTGACTACCCCTGTGCGGTAGTCAAACCGGAAGCCATCGGCGGCCTGCTCAATGGCAAAGACTCGTCCCGATGGGGCAAAAAGGGGCAATGCTTGTAAATTGGTGAGGTTATAGTTGTCGATGTTTTCGTCTTTGAGCAGGATCGACATGAATTGATCTCCCTCGCGGTATTCGCCCAACGCATAACCCTGCGTAGCCATGGTGATTCCCTGTGAGAGTTGGCTGCGCGAGATCCCGATGCGTTGTCCCTTCATCTGCGAATAGAGGGGTTGCCACATCGGCACTCGATTGCCCCAACTGTTGCGTATGTTCACTGCGCCTTGTGTGTGCCACATGATCTGTTCGGCCTCGAAGGTCAGACGGCGTAGTGTGTCGATGTTTTCACCGATGAATCCGAACTCAATCGAGGCATCGGGCACGGGTGAGAGTTTGAAGAGTGACGAGCGTAACCAGACATCCGGAAAGAAGGTCGTCACATAGGCATTGAAACGTGCCTCGACAGCCTCGGTCTGCCGCTTGTCATGCAGCTCGACTAAGATGTTTCCGAAGTTCGGGCGCATCGAAATACTGCTGCTGGCCAAGTAGTAACGCGGAGGTGACGAACCGGCAGTTACCGAAACGGTCTTCACCTCAGGTTGGGTGTGGAGCCACTCCTCCATGCGGAGCAGATTCTGTTCCGTGTCGTTGATATTATAGCCATCGGGCAGCAGTACATCTGCTCGAAAATAGGGCTTGTCGAGTGATGGAAAGAAGTTTTGCGGCATATAACCCATGCCGATCAACGCCGCGAGGAACAATCCGATTACTGTTGCCACGACCATCCACCGCCATCGCAATAGAGTCGCCAGCAGGCGATCGAAGAGGTGGTAGAAACGGGTGTCGTAAGGCTCTTTATCGCTGGGTTTCACCCGAAGCATGAAATCGCCGAACAGCGGTGTCTGACTCAATGCCAATACCCAGCTTAACAGGAGTGAGAGGGCCAATACCACGAACAGCGGTTTGACGATCTCGGCCACGGAAGAGGGGGCAAGATAGAGCGGTAGGAACGAAAAAATGGCGATCAATGTCGCACCCAGCAAGCTCCAACGGGGAGCATTAGCTCCGTCGATGATTGCCCGGCGACGCTCCGCACCTCGCAGCATCGCCTGTTGGGCATTGTCGGTTACGACAATCGCGTTATCGACCAGCATCCCCATGGCGATAATGAATCCTGCCAAAGAGGTGCGGTTGAGCCCTTCTCCCAGAAATTGCATCAGCAGTAGTGTGCCGCCGATTGAGAAGAGTAACGAACTGCCGATCAATACCCCTGCTCGAAAACCCATGACCAGCATGATGATGATGATGACGATTGCTACCGATTCGGCCAGATTGACGATAAATGTTGATGTAGCCTCACGGGCTATTCGGTTTTCGGGATAGAGCACCGTGAGGTTCATACCGACGGGCATTTGATCGGTGATTTGTGCCAAAACGCGATCTATCTTCTCCCCTGTTTTGACCACATCGGCAGCCGCATCGGTCGAAATGCCGATTCCGATTGCGCGCTCGGCATTGACACGCATAAGCGTCTGCGGCGGTGTGGCATAGCCTTGCTCTACGCGCGCAATATCCCCCAACCGATACTGTTTGCCGGTTGAGGCGGTGAGCAGTTGGTTTGAAATGTCGTTCAGATTTTTGTAGGTTCCGTCTTCGAGAATTTGAATCTCCATGGCTCCGGCCTGCTTCTCGCCGCTGTTGATGATCTTGTTCTGTTGCGAGATTGTTGCCACGATGGTTTCGGGACGGATGGCAAAGTTGGCCAACGCCGGAAGATTGACATAAACGTTAATCACCGGAGTCTGCTCACCATAGAGCGTCACTTTTTGCACGCCGTCAATAGTGACCAACGCCGTCTTGATCCGTTGTGCCCATTGGCGCAGTTCTCCCCACGAGAATCCGGCATCGACCGACAGCCCATAGTAGATGCCATAGACATCGCCGAAATCATCGGCGACCGTCACCGTGGCTCCGGCCGGAAGCCGCGGTTGGATGTTGAGTACTTTGCGGCGTAGTTCATCCCATAGCTGAGGAATCTCGGAAGAGCGAGTGGCCGGATCGAGTTCGACCTGTATCTTCGAGAGTCCGTAGTAGGATTCCGAAGTGATTTTATAAATGTAGCGCATCGACTGTACTTCGCGTTCGATCGGTTCGGTGATGAGTTGTTCAACCTCGATGGGTGTTGCTCCCGGATAGGAGCAGACCAGTGATGCACTTTTGATGACAAATGTCGAATCTTCTTTCTTTCCGAGGGTCATGAATCCGACCGCACCGCCCACCAATAGTACGAGCAGAAAAAACCAGACGACTTTGGCGTTGCGTAAGGCATATTGGGGTAAGTTCATACGGTTGCTCTATTTTAGAATTCGCACCTCTTCGTCTTCGCGCAGTTGGTAGACTCCTGCTATCACCACGCGGGCTCCTACCAGAACGCCACTGTCGATGATCACACGATCTCGGCCATACAACTCGCCGAGCCTTACCGCATGTCGTTCGACCCGGTTGTCTGCTCCGACTGTCCAGACATACTCACCCCCTTCGGCCGGCGCATAGATTGCCGACACGGGTAACGAAACTGCTCCGCGAACCGGATCACGGCTGAGCATGGTGATCGTACACGACATACCCGGAGAGATTGGGTAGCGTGCAGCGTCGAATCCCGTGAGGGTGAGCGATACCGGAAATCCTGAGGCATCGGACGAGGTTTTTGCATAATCTTTTAGTCGTGCCGAGAACTCTACTCCCCGATAGTTGTCGAACGTTACGCGGAAACGGGTCGTGGTGTCGGATAGTTGCGGCAGTAGGCTTTCGGGAAGGGTAAACTTTACAGTAGTTGTGGTTGGATTGACAAGCCGCAGAATGGTTTGTCCGGCCTGCACCCGTTCGTAATTGTCGACATCGACCCGTTCGATTACGCCGTCGAAGGGAGCCAGCATACGGGTATCTTTGAGTTGATCGAGCGTATTTTCGTAAGCAGATCGAGCTTGTGCATAACGTGTGGCGGCGGCTTCCGACTCCTGCTGCGACACCGCTTCGTGCTCTAACAAGCGCTGCATGCGTTGCGCCTGTGAACGAGCCTCTTCGAATGCCGAACGGTCGGCGGTGACCTGCAACCTTACATCGCGTGGATCGAGTTCGGCCAGCAGTTGACCGCGCCGCACCACGTCGCCTTGCGATACCGGTACATCAAGCACCTGTCCGGCCAATTTGAATGCCAGATTGACAGCATCGTTAGGGGTTGCCAGACCGGCAAAATCTTTGTCGATGTATTGCGCATCGTTTGCCGTAGTGATTTTTACCGGACGTATCGTCTCGGAAGAGGTTTGCCGGTGTGAGCAGCCGATGCCACCCAGCATGAGCGTAATGATAAGAGGGGTTATGCGCATACGAAAAAAGTTGACTTGGTTTTGACAAGTCAACTTTCATACCATATCCTGTTAGGTGTCTTTACGGACGAATATCCCGACAATTCATTTTAGCCGAGATGGTTCCGTTATCGAGTACAACCAATCCGTTTTGGGCACGGAGCATGGTCTTCATGGTCGAGGCGTCAATGTTGTAACAACGCACCTCGATGGTGCCAAACTGGTGCCACATTCGTCCGTAGAGCGGGTCGGGAGTCAAACAGATCACCTCTGCGCCTTCGGCAACAGCCTTTGCTGCCAATGCCGCCATGCGCCGGCCGCATCGTTTTGACAGTTGATCGAATGAGGTGACGCATAGCATGTAGAGTCGACCTTGTGTGGTCAGCACCTCCTCTGTGGCATCTCCTTCGGCATCGCGCAGCGCGAATTCGCTGACCATCGGCCGGATTGTCGGTAACGCTGCCGTGGTGCGCGTATCGACCCACTCCCATTTCGTGCTATCCTGCCAAGCCGTGTCATCAAGTGTGAATTCGCGCAAGTGACCATTCTTGCGGTTGCGATAGATGAGTATGGTTTCGCCCTCCGACAGTTCGGTTTCGGGCTGTTGCATCGCTTTGTGGATGTTGACCCCCACTTTATAAGGCAAGAAATCGACCAGCGGCAGATGCACATAACAGTAGTAACCCAGATACATCGACATGCAGAAGAAAGTCACCGTCAAGAAGATTTCAATCGGTTTGAATGCGAAGATCTTATCGGGACGATACCGCCACCACACGATAAAGGCCATCGGCAACAGAACGACGTTTTTCGTAAACGTTTGCCACGGCGTGAGTTTCAATGCTTCGCCGAAACAGCCGCAATCTTCGACCGGTATCACCGTTGCGCTGAGCAGCGTTAGACCCGTGAAGAAGATCATCGAGAGGAGTGCGAAGATTGAGATCAGCCGGATGCGTACTTTGCAGAGCAGCATGCAACCCATCATCAACTCCGCTCCGCACAACCAAATTGAAAAGGTCATGCTGGCTGATTGCATCCACTCCATGCCGTAGATCGAGAGATATTCGTTGACTTTCAACGCTGTTCCCCACGGATCAATTACCTTTGAAAATCCCGACACGATAAACGTGCAGGCCAGAATCAGTCGGCAGATGTTTGCCAATAGTTTGAACGATCGTTTCTTTCTCATCGTTTTTCCAAAATCGGGGTTAGAGCCGTGCGGATCTTTGCGAAGATCCCTTCGGGGGTATCCATGCCGCCTGCCGCATTGCTGCAATCCACCACGCGCAGTGCGGGATCTGCGGCTGCGGCTTGGAGATAGACTTCGCGTACACGTTGTTGTAGCAGAAGCGAATCTTCGTGGATGTCGGTCGCTCCGTGGAGGTAGGAGCGGTCATCTCCTTCGCGTGTTTGGGTTAATTTGCTGGCTGTGAAGGTAAAGGGCACATCGAGAAAGAGCGAAAGATCGGGTCGCGGCAGGTTGTTGTGACCGAATTCGAGATCGAGAATCCAGCGGAACAGACGGTCGCGTAGCTCGCCGGCCGGCAGTTTGGCACATTGAAAACCTACGTTCGAATAGACGAACCGATCGAGAATCACGGCTTTGCCTTCGGCGATCCATTGGCGCAACTGCGGTGCGGCGGCTGCACGGTCGCCGGCGAAAATCAGGGCGACAAGGTAAGGATCTACGGCGTCAATACCGCCGAACTCTCCGCGTAAAAATCGAGCAATCAACTCGCCATAGACCGGCGCATCGAAACGCGGAAAGTGCACATATTCGCTCTCAATGCCGCATTCGTGCAACATCTGTCGAAGCATTCGAATCTGGGTCGATTTGCCTGCTCCGTCCAACCCTTCGAGTACGATAAACATAGATATTTCCGTTATTTAAGTGGTGTGTATCTCTTATCTCAACATCCTTGCCGCGCGCGCCACCCCTTCGGCCAGCGCATCAACCTCGGAGGCTGTGTTGTACAACGCAAACGATGCACGACACATGCCCGTTACCCCGAAATGGCTCATGACCGGTTCTGCGCAGTGCTGTCCCGTGCGCACGGCGATTCCTAATTTGTCGAGAATCATCCCCATATCATACGGATGAACCCCCTCGACATTGAACGAAACAATCGCACATTTGGCAGGTGTGGTGCCGTAGATCCTCAGCCCGTCAATAGCCAATAGCCGTTCGGTGGCGTAATCGAGTAGCAGACTCTCGTGTGCAGCAACAGCCGACAAGTCGAGCCCTTGTAAAAATTTCACCGCCTCCCCTAAACCAATGGCTCCGACGAAATTGGCTGTGCCAGCTTCGAATTTGAGCGGCACGGGAGCATAAGTGGTCTTTTCGAAGGTGACGCGGTCTACCATGTCGCCCCCACCCAGAAACGGAGGCATTGCTTCCAAGAGGGCGCGTTTGCCATAAAGTATGCCGATGCCGGTAGGACCGTAGAGTTTGTGTCCCGAAAAGGCATAGAAATCGCAGTCTAACGCCTTTACATCGATCCCTCCGTGTACGATGCCCTGACAGCCGTCAACGACAACGATTGCCCCTGCGGCATGTGCCGCATGGATAACCGTCCGCAGATCGGGCATCGTTCCAAGCGTATTAGATGCTTGTGTGACAGCCACCACGCGTGTTTTCGCATCAAGCAGTGACGGTAGCAATTCGGTGCGCAAGGCACCCTGCTCATCGAACGGCAGTACGCGGATTTCTGCCCCTTTTCGTTCGGCTAAGAGTTGCCACGGCACGATGTTCGAGTGGTGCTCCAACTCGCTGATTATAATGTTGTCACCCTCCTTTACATACCGCTCGCCCCAAGCATATGCCACCGTATTGAGCGATGCTGTTGCTCCGGCTGTGAAGACAATTTCCTCCTTCTCGCCAGCACCGATGTATGCGGCAATACGCTCGCGTGCCTCCTCATACAATTCGGTGGCCTCCTCCGATAGGAGGTGTACACCGCGGTGAATATTGGCGTTCTGGGTGGTGTAAAATCGCGATACGGCATCAATCACCGCTTGCGGTTTTTGTGCTGTAGCTCCGCTGTCGAGATAGGTCAAAGGCTTGCCATAGACCGTGCGACCGAGGATCGGAAACTGATCGCGTATTTTTTCGGGATCGAACATGATTACAACTTTTCCATTTTAGCTCCGGCCAATGCCATGAGCGATTCGGTCAACGTTTCGAGGCTGCATCGGCGCACAATGTCTCCGACGAACCCTTCAATTTGTAAACTGCGTGCCTGCTGCTCACTCAATCCGCGTTGGCGCATGTAGAGTACCGCTTCGGAGTCCATCTGCCCAACTGTCGCACCGTGCGAGCACTTCACGTCATCGGCATAAATTTCCAGTTGCGGTTGTGTCTCGATGCGAGCCGCATCGCCCAACAAAATGTTTCGACTGGTCTGCTGTGCATCGGTGCGTTGTGCATCGGGAGCGACATAGACCATGCCGCAAAACTCTCCGATCGCCTCGCCACCGGCAACACCCTTGATGTATGAGTTGCTGCGGCAATCCGCCACATTGTGCGCTGTTCGTAGTTTGACCACGCAATGGTCGTTTCCGCCGGCCATAAAGACCCCTCCCAGCCTGTTTTCGGCATCCGCGCCGTTGAGGTCGATCTTACAAGAGAGGTTGGCACTCGACAGCAATACGGTCGTCATGCGGCAACGGCTATGAGCTGCCTGCGCAATCTCGACATCGGCAAATGCTTCGGCCGTAAATAGCTCTGTAAGCTCCAACTCTGCCCCTTCCGATAGCTCGATTCGCAGCGATGCCGTTTCGGGGGCATCGTGTAGCACGATCAGATGCGCCGCTCCCGTCAGCTCGATCTGCAACCTGTGTGGGTTTAAAACCACACGCGGCGTTGTCGTTCGGTCGTCAATGCGCAGCCGTTCGCCTACGAGGGTAGGGTAGGTGCGAAGGGTGTCCAGTATTGTGTCCATTACTCCTTGTAGTCGTTAATCAACCAGTCGTAACCCTCTTTTTCGAGTTTAAGCGCAAGGCTTTTGTCGCCCGTGTAGATGATCCGTCCATGATAAAGGACATGTACCACATCGGGCACAATGTAGTCCAACAAGCGTTGATAGTGGGTGATGACCACCGTGGCATTTTCAGCCGTATGCAGTTTGGTGACCCCCGTAGCAACGATACGCAGCGCATCAATGTCGAGCCCCGAATCGGTTTCATCGAGAATCGACAATTTCGGTTCGAGCATCGCCATCTGAAAGATCTCGTTCTTCTTCTTCTCGCCACCTGAAAAACCCTCATTAACAGCGCGTGAGGTGAGTTTCGAATCCAACTCGACCACAGCACTCTTCTCGCGCATCATACGCAGGAACTCGGCGGCTGTCAACGGTTCCTCACCGCGAAATTTGCGCTGTTCGTTGACCGCCAATTTCATAAAATTGGCCATCGTGACACCCGGAATCTCCACCGGATACTGAAATCCGAGGAACAAACCCAATCGTGCCC
Source organism: uncultured Alistipes sp. (assembly GCA_964404645.1). Classification (GTDB taxonomy): domain Bacteria; phylum Bacteroidota; class Bacteroidia; order Bacteroidales; family Rikenellaceae; genus Alistipes. The sequence goes on along the minus strand of CAYOKU010000031.1, from coordinate 14,164 downwards.
GCTCCTCAATCGGCAACGCCAGCAGATCGCGTCCCATAAAAGTGGCCGAGCCTTCGGTTACCGTAAATTTCTCGTTCCCGGCCAACACCGACGCCAAGGTCGATTTGCCCGATCCGTTAGGCCCCATGATAGCATGCACCTCACCGGCTCGGACTTCGAGATCAATGCCTCGAAGGATCTCTTTGCCTTCAACCGTTGCATGTAAGTTGCTAACTTTTAACATATAATTTGTTTTTTTATTTTTCAATTGTTTATCCGACCGATCCTTCCAGACTGATCGACAGCAATTTTTGCGCCTCTACGGCAAATTCCATCGGCAGTTTCGACAAGACCTCACGTGCATATCCGTTGACGATCAACCCTACGGCATCCTCGGTCGACAGGCCGCGTTGGTTGCAGTAGAAGAGTTGGTCGTCCGATATTTTCGAGGTGGTGGCCTCGTGTTCGACAATCGCCGAGGAGTTGCGGCTGTCGATCACCGGAAAGGTGTGTGCTCCACATTTATCGCCGATCAGCAGGGAGTCGCACTGCGAATAGTTGCGCGCGCCGGCAGCCCCTTTGGCTACACGCACCAAGCCGCGGTAGGCGTTCTGGCTGTGACCGGCCGAGATACCTTTCGACACGATGCGGCTGCGTGTATTGCGACCGATATGGATCATCTTCGTGCCGGTGTCGGCCTGCTGAAAATTGTTGGTCATTGCCACCGAGTAGAACTCACCCACGGCATTGTCGCCAGCCAGCACGCAACTCGGATATTTCCACGTAATGGCCGAACCGGTTTCGACCTGTGTCCACGATAGCCGTGCATTCTCGCGGCAGATGCCGCGTTTGGTGACGAAATTATAGATACCGCCGCGTCCCTGTTTATCACCCGGATACCAGTTTTGTACGGTGGAATATTTAACCTCGGCATCGCGTTCGACAACGATCTCAACCACAGCCGCATGTAGCTGATTTTCATCGCGGCGCGGCGCGGTGCATCCTTCGAGGTAGCTGACGTATGCTCCTTGGTCGGCAACAATCAACGTGCGCTCGAATTGGCCTGTTCCGGCGGCATTGATACGGAAATAGGTAGATAGCTCCATGGGGCAGTGTACCCCTTTGGGAATGTAGCAGAACGATCCATCGGAGAAGACCGCGGCGTTGAGTGCCGCATAGAAGTTATCGGTGTAAGGTACCACGCTCCCCAAATATTTTTTGACCAGATCAGGGTAGTCGCGCAATGCTTCGGAGATCGAACAGAAGAGGATGCCCTTCTCGGCAAGAGTCTCTTTAAACGTTGTTTTGACCGACACCGAATCCATGACTGCATCGACCGCTACGCCCGATAGTGCCATCTGCTCTTCGAGCGGAATGCCCAATTTGTCGAACGTGCGTTTGAGTTCGGGATCGACTTCGTCCATCGAGTTCAGCAATTTTTGCTGTTTGGGGGCTGCGTAATAGATGATTTGTTGAAAGTCTATTTCGGGAATCGTCAGGTGCGCCCATGTCGGCGGTGTGAGCGTCAACCAATGGCGGTAAGCCGCCAAGCGTCGTTCGCACATCCACGCCGGTTCGCCCTTTTTGGCGGAGATCAATCGTACCACATCCTCCGACAGACCTTTGCCGATCATCTCGGTTTCGATGTCTGACGTGAAGCCGTATTTGTACTCTTCGCCGCCTATGTTTTCCAGTATGTTTTTCTCTGCCATTTTATGCAAAATATCATACAAAGGTACAAACGGCAAACCAAAATTCAAAATTTAGCCTCTATTTTGCCTCAAAAATAACCCCACGTTATCTACAAGGCATCCATGGCGTGATAGGTCGATTGGAGAATTGCTTTACCGCGGTCAATGCGGCGAGTAGAATCACCCCCTTGGGATTCGCGCACCGAGTGGTTTGTTACGTCGTAGAGTGTAAAACCGGCTTGATCGACAATGCCAAATCCGTCCAAAAACGTGTAGTAGGCAAATGCATCGGATTGATTCTTGGCCAGACGATCGTGTGAGAAGGGGAAATCGCGGGTTGGGATGCGCATCTGTCCCAAGAGGGTAGCCGCCAAATCTGTCTGGCTGAGGTAGGTGTCGATGTGCATCGGCTGTTTGATCGCCCCACCCGTCCAGATCATTGGAATGTGATGCCGCAGGGGCGAGTCGTGTTTGCTGGTTGGCGGAAAGGAGGGAGTGTGGTCGGCTATCACGATCACAAGCAAATTCTTCCAGACCGGAGTTTTCCGAAGACTGTCGATCACGCAACCCACGGCGGCATCGGAGAATGCCATTGCGTTGTCCAGCCTGTTTTTGAACCGATATTCCGGTACATCGAACGGAGGGTGACTGCTTAGCGTGAGCCACGTTGCCAAGAACGGCTCTTTGCGTGTGGCCGCTTTACAAAGTTGCTCCACGAAGAGATTTCCCATTACGGCATCATTATAACCCCAACTCGATGGTTTTACATGGAGGTGTGTGAGGTCGCGTTGCGAGCAGATCTTCTCCCAGCGTGTCGCTCGAAAATAGGCCGACATCTGTGTGAAATTTAGGTTTCCTCCATACAGTACCGATGAACGGTAGCCGTATGCGCCAAGCGTGCGTGCCAGCGAAGGTAGGTGTATGGTCTTTGACTGCATGCGTAGCAGTGTGTGGTTGGGTTGTGCCGGAAATCCGTTCAGAATGGCGACCAGTCCACGGTCGGTGCGAAACGAGTTGGCGTATATGTTCTCAAACCAGATACCATCGGTTTTGAGTCGTTGCATGTTGGGCATTACGTTCGCGCCATGGTTTATTTTATCCATCATTGATCGTGAAAAACTCTCGCAGATAATGATCGCAATATTGGGTCGTTCGTTATTTAATACCTGCTGTCGGGCAGCGGTCGGATCGGATTGCAATGCCGCAAAACGGGTTGCGCGTTCGGATTCGGAGTAGAAACGCCCGTAATCTTCGAAACAACGCGAGCGGGTTATGGAGCGGAGCAGCGATGTGAGCGGATTTATGGCCGCGTGGCTCATAAAGGTGCGTTGTGATGCTCCTTCGGTGGTGGGGTAGATTGAGCGCAGGTTGTAGAGTGTCCAGATCGAAAGACCCAGCAATGCGGCTGCAAGACCCGTTCCTACCACCCGCATCCGACCCGTGACCCGCTCGAAACGGGCGTGCCGCACTGCGAACCAGTAGGCAGCGAGCATGATCAATAGATCAACCGCAAAAAGAAGTACGATCGTTGTTGTTTCGCCCCTATCAAGTGTAGGTGTCAACGCTCGCCAATCAGTCAGATAGGTGAAGATTAGATTGCTGAGTTTGAATCCCCAATGGCCGTATAATCCCAGATCCAAGGCAAAGGCCGTGGCAGAAAGCAGTGAGAATCCGACCAACCAGCTATATATGATTCGCCGCCACCAGCGTTCCGGCAGCCAAATCCAGTATGAGCCGATCACGACGGCTATCGGTATGATTAGCAGGACGGTTGTAATAGGTAGATCTGTTTGCCATGCATGTATCAATGTCCGCCCAATGCCGACTCCTCCGAGAGATGTGCAAAGATGGGCGTAGTAGCTCAAAAAAAACAGTTTCTGTGTTGCTAACAGCAACACAGAAACCGCAAAGAGCGTCCCGATCAATACGGCACGTGATTTCATGGCGTGACGGTCGGTTAAAAGACTGAACCGACCTGCATATTTTGATTGATTACTGTGCCCTTATATTTGAAGCGAATCGGAATATCACCTATTTTAACCATTGTTTTCGGGTCGTATTTTCCGGCAATGCCAGAGAATGAAAACTCATAAATTCCGCCCTCATTTTCTTTCAAGGTCATTGTTCCTGTTTGAATATAATAGACAAGGTCTATTTTCTCGGAAAAATCATCCGTGCTCGTGGCATTTTGTATGGAGAATGCCAACGATATTATATTCCATGCTGAGATTGCGTTGTGGATATCGCTTGTAGCAAGCAGATCTAATACCGTGTAGGTGTGCGATAAATTTGTTGTGCCATAGGGGGTATATAATCCCATTGCGATGGTAAATCCCGATCCGACCACGCTGGATAATTCATCTCCATCAGTGTTCTCCAATGTCAAATCTTTGCTGGAAAAAGTTAAAATGGAACGGTTGAGACCATCCTCTTCATCGGTTTTATCGGTGTAGAAGTAGACCGACGGATTGAGTCGTGTTGTGATGCCGTCTACCATCAATATGTTCGTTTTGATTTCATCGTCATCATCGTTGCAGCCGACAAACGAAAGAGCTGTTGCGGCCATTGCCAATCCGGCGAGTAGTAGTGTAATTTTGAACTTTTGCATAAGAGTTTTTTAGTAGTTTAATCAAATGTAAAGCAAATGTAAATATAATATTTAAACATTCCAAATATTCGGCTTGCAATCTACAAAATTTCAGATCATAACCATGCTGCTCGATCTGCCCCTCGGCTATCGTATGTTGGAGTTTTAAGTTGTAATTTTGAAATTATTTTATTATATTTACGGCCAATTACTTAGTTGCGTTTGTAACGTGAAAAAAGATAGATAAAAAGGTGTTTTGGTTTCAAATTGAAACTTGCCATCCGCCGTCTTTGTGATATGATGTATTAAAAACTCGAAAATAATGTGTGATCCTATTCAGTCGATTGCAATCCGGTTGCGCGGGTTGCGTGAAGTACTCGAACTTACGGCACAGGAGGTGGCTCAAAGCTGTCAACTGTCGGTCGAGGAGTATCTGGCCATGGAGCGAGGGCAGGTTGATTTTTCGGTCAATGTGCTGCAATCCATTGCTCGCCGTTACGGAATCAGCCTCGACGTGCTGATGTTTGGCGAAGAGCCGAAAATGAACGCCTATTTCATTACGCGCGCCGGTAAAGGGGTGTCGGTCGAGCGGCGCAAAGCCTATAAATACGAGGCGTTGGCTTCGGGATTCCGTGACCGGAAATCCGACCCGTTTATCGTGACTGTGGAGCCTTCGGCCGCAGAGAGTCCTATGCACCTAAATGTGCATGCCGGTCAGGAGTTTAATTATGTGTTGGAGGGGCGGTTGTTAATCGAATTGAACGGTAAAGAGTTCGAACTGGAACAGGGCGACAGCCTCTATTTCGATGCCAACTTGCCTCACGGGATGAAGGCCCTCGGAGGCGAGAAAGTCCGTTTTTTGGCCATTATCATGTAAGCGCGTATGGTAGAGCGATTTTTAACCCAAACAACCTTCTCTTCCCAAGAGGAGTATCGACAGAATTTGCAGATTCGCATACCCGAAAATTTTAATTTCGGCTATGATGTCGTAGATCTCTATGCGGCCGAACAGCCCGACAAAAAAGCGTTGCTCTGGACTAACGATCAGGGCGAGTCGATTCAGTTTACGTTTGCCGATGTGAAACGCGAGAGCGACCGCGTGGTGTCCTATTTTCAGCATTTGGGGATCGGCAAAGGCGATCGGGTCATGCTGATTCTCAAACGCCGTTATGAATTTTGGTTCTCGATCTTAGCCCTGCATAAATTGGGTGCGGTGGCGATTCCGGCTACCCACCTATTGACCCGAAAGGATGTCGTTTATCGCTGCAACATTGCCGGAATCAAGGCGATCGTGGTGGCTGGCGAACGGGTGATTACCGACCATGTTGCGGCGGCCATGCCCGAATGCCCCACCACCAACCTGTTAATCAGCGTTGGGCCTCACATCCCCGACGGATTTCTCGATTTTCACCAAGGTGTTGCATCTGCCGCTCCGTTCGAACGCCCGCCATCGGTCAATTGCAACAAGGATATTATGCTCCTCTATTTTACCTCCGGAACGACCGGCGAACCGAAGATGGTTGCTCACGACTTTACCTATCCGCTGGGGCATATCACTACCGGTTGTCTGTGGCACCATCTTCACGAGGAAAGTTTGCATCTGACAATCGCTGACACGGGTTGGGCGAAAGCCGCATGGGGCAAACTCTATGGACAGTGGTTGGCGGGGGCTAATCTCTTTGTCTATGACCACGAGAAGTTTGCACCGGCCGATATTTTGCAAAAAATTGAGCAGTATCGGATCACTTCGCTTTGTGCCCCGCCAACAGTCTATCGTTTTCTGATTCGCGAGGATCTTACGCAATACGATCTCTCCTCATTGGAGTATTGCACAACGGCCGGCGAGGCGTTGAACGGATCCGTCTTCGACACCTTCCGCCGAATAACCGGCATCTCTTTGATGGAGGGGTTCGGACAGACCGAGACCACGTTGACACTGGCCACCTTTCCGTGGATGAAATGCAAACCGGGGAGCATGGGTATGCCCAATCCGCAGTACTCCATTGATCTGCTGACTGCTGACGGTCGTTCGGCCGAGGACGGTGAGCAGGGCGAGATTGTGATCCGCACCGAGGGCGGCAAGCCATTGGGGCTTTTTGCGGGCTATTATCTCAACGAAGAGATGACTCGCGAGGTGTGGCACGACAACATTTACCACACGGGAGATGTGGCTTGGCGCGATGAAGAGGGGTATTATTGGTTTGTCGGAAGAGTCGATGATGTGATTAAAAGCTCAGGCTACCGCATCGGCCCTTTTGAGGTTGAGAGTGCGTTGATGACCCATCCGGCTGTGGTGGAGTGTGCCATTACGGGGGTGCCCGATGAGATTCGCGGACAGGTGGTCAAAGCAACGATTATCCTGAGCCCTGAATACCGTGCCAAGGCAGGAGAGGCTTTGATTAAAGAGTTGCAGGATCATGTCAAACGGATTACCGCGCCCTATAAATATCCGCGTGTAATCGAATTTGTCGACACCCTTCCGAAGACGATCAGTGGAAAAATTCGGCGCAAAGAGTTGCGAAAATAGGGCCGAGAATGGCGCACGCGGGGAGGCGAAAAAATCAAAAACGGCATGCGAAATGCAGTCGATGTTTTCGATCGTTGGAGAGAGGTCGAGGCTAATTTTTAATTATTAATTTTAATTTTCCTATCTTTGCGCATTAAATCTCAATTATGGCAGGATCAAATTTCGTAGATTACGTAAAGATATTTGCCCGTTCGGGGCATGGCGGAGCGGGTTCGACTCACTTTCGTCGCGAGAAATTCGTGGCTTTCGGCGGGCCGGATGGCGGTGACGGTGGCAAGGGGGGAAGCATTGTGCTGGTTGGCGACAAGCAGTATTGGACACTGATTCACCTCAAATACCAACGACACCAATTTGCCGAAGACGGCCAAGGGGGCTCCGGTGCTCGTTCGACAGGCAAGGATGCCTCCGATATTTTGATTCCCGTGCCGCTCGGAACGGTGGCCAACCGATTGGTCGAAACCGAAGATGGCCAGACCGTGACCGAAACCGTGGGCGAAGTCACGGCCGATGGCGAACGCCTTGTGTTGTTGAAAGGAGGTCGTGGCGGACAGGGTAACTGGCACTTTAAGAGTGCTACCAACCAGACGCCCCGCTATGCGCAACCTGGTGAAGAGGGCGAAGAGGGGACGTTTATTTTGGAGTTGAAGGTGCTGGCCGATGTAGGGCTGGTGGGTTTTCCCAATGCGGGTAAATCGACCCTCTTGTCGGTGGTGTCGGCGGCTAAACCCAAGATTGCCAACTATGCCTTCACTACGCTCGAACCTAATCTGGGGATTGTCGAGGTGCGCGATCATAAATCGTTTGTGATGGCTGATATTCCCGGAATTATCGAAGGAGCGCATGAAGGGAAAGGGCTTGGTACCCGATTTTTGCGTCATATCGAGCGCAATTCGGTGTTACTGTTTATGATACCGGCCGACAGCGATGATATTTGCCGAGATTTCGATATTTTACTGGGCGAGCTGACCCAATATAACCCCGAATTATTGGACAAAGAGCGGTTGTTGGCCATCACCAAATGTGATATGCTTGATGAGGGGTTGATTGCCGAGATGCGTACTCATCTGCCCGAAGGGGTTCCGGCTCTGTTTATCTCATCGGTGTCGGGGATGAATATCCAGTCGTTGAAAGATCTGTTGTGGGAGGCATTGCAAAAGTAGCAAACTCCGCTTCGTGGTTGACTACACGCAGCGAATAGTGACCGTTGAAGTAGTCGATAATACCGCATAACGAGCCTCTACCCATCGGTAGAGGCTCGTTTGCATAGATACACGAGGCCAAAACCCGTACCACAAAGCAGTTACCGTCTGAATCGGTGATCGGGTGCTCGGTGGTGGCAACTTTACCGCTTTCGGGGTCGGTCGTACACCAATTTCCGCTCTCCGTGAAACAAACATTGTCGAATCGAACATAGGTATCTATCTGTTGCGGTGTGATCTCTTTGAATCTGCGCACGGTCGGTTTTCGACGGGATGCCGTCGTGGCTGTGCGCCGTAGGTAACGCGACAGATCGTTGCGCGGGATGCGACCTGCGCCATATCCATCGGGGAGGCTGCCGAGTTCGATCTTTCCGCCGTATTCGCACAATGTCAATCCGTTGCAACGAATCATCACCTCGCAGCCTACCGGATAGCTGTCTCCGAGCTCCGTGGCATCAATCGCTACCGATATGCCGCCGCTGTTGTCCTCGATGATCAGCATTTTGTAATATTCGCCGTAGAGGTCGGCTGCCGTTACGTTGCCGCATAGGATTATGTCGGTTGTGATTGGGTAATGGTCGGATGTGCAGCGGCTTTTTAATTCGAATATGGTGTGAGTTGCCTGCTCCCTGCCTTCGAACGAAGGGGGCGTTGCCTTGTCGCAGCCAACGGCGATGAGTGGCAAAAAATAGAGTAGCAGACGGTTATAACGAGCAATCCGTAGCATCGCGTAGTTTGATCAGATAACGCCCTTCGCCCGATGAGTCGTATTGTAAAATTCCGCAGAGCGAAACAAACTCGGTCGGAACTTCCTGTGTCGCAAATGAGGCATAGGTGCGAACGTAGGTGTAGATGCTGTTGCCAGCGACATCTGTAAATCGTTTATAGCCGCCCCAGTTCCCTTCGTCGAGCCCTTCGGGCGAGTAGCGAAGATGGTCGATGCGCACCAGTGTGCCGCAATGTGTGGGGGAGAGTGAGGGGATCGTTCGCGATGTTGCAGCGATCGGTATGATGGATTCATCGGCTCGTTTTACGACCGCGGCAACCGCGGCGCGCGAACCGAGGTAATCGGTCACATGACCGCTGCCGGTTGTCGGTTGGCGACCGATTTGCAACATCCCGCGGCTTTGTCCCAATGCCAACCCCTTGATGTGTAAGGTTACGCGGCTTCCGATCGGAAAATCGTTGCACAGTTGGTCGATTCCGGCCATCACCTCCAATGCGGATTGCTCCTGCTCCACGCAGAGTGTGCGGTAGAAATTTTCGGCACGATCGCTGCTGGTGACACGCCCTTCGACCACCACATCGGTCGTAATCATAAATGTGGAGCCGACATATTGTCGATTTAGTTCGGCAATGGTCGTCGTGGCAGGATAGAGGTCCGTGCTTGGGGCGGGTTTGTCGAACGCGGAGTCATAACAACTCGACAGGAGGAGAGATGCGCAAACAAGAATGACCCGATACATGGTTACTCTTCGATGCGTGAATCTTTCAGCCCCAAGAAGTAGAGGATGCCATCTAATCCGATTGTTGAGATCGATTGGCGTGCCGTAGCTTTGACTTTGGGTTTGGCGTGGAATGCGATCCCAAGACCGGCCAGATTGAGCATTGGTAGGTCGTTGGCTCCATCGCCTACGGCAACCGATTGCGCGAGGTTGATCGACTCGAATTGGCATAGTAGCCGTAACAATTCGGCTTTGCGGCGGCCATCGACCACCTCGCCGAGATAACGCCCCGTGAGCCGGCCCTCTTCTATCTCCAATTCATTGGCGTAAACGTAATCAAATCCGTATTTCTGGCGCAGGTAATTTCCGAAATAGGTGAATCCGCCCGACAGAATTGCCGTTTTGTATCCTACTCGTTTGAGAATGGTCATCATTCGCTCTAACCCCTCGGTGATCGGCAGCGATCGGGCGATCTGCTCCATCACCGAGACATCCAACCCTTTGAGTAGTGCCACCCGTTGGGTGAAACTCTCGCGAAAGTCGATCTCACCGCGCATGGCGCGTGCCGTGATGGCGCGAACTTCATCGCCGACTCCGGCGCGCTCGGCCAACTCGTCAATCACCTCGGTCTCGATCAGCGTGGAGTCCATATCGAAGCAGATCAGACGGCGGCTACGGCGGTAAATATCGTCCTTTTGGAACGATACGTCGAGGCCAATCTCCGACAGATTCATGAACCCCTCCTGCATGGTGCTGCGATCGGTGTCGGTGATTGATCCGCGCACCGAAAGCTCGATGCAGGCCTTTGCCGCGCGGTCATCCTCGCAGAGTGGAATACGTCCCGTGAGGCGTTTCATGGCATCAATATTCAGTCCGTGTTGGGACACCACGTTGGTCACTTCGGCAATATGGCGTGCGGTCACCGTGCGTCCGAGCAGGGTGATGATGTAGCGGTTTTTACCCTGACGTTGCACCCAGTCGTTGTAACGCGACTCGGAGATGGGCGTAAAACGGATGATAACACCCAACTCCGAGGCTTTGAAGAGCAACTCTTTCATGATGTTGCCCGATTTGTCGGAGGTGGTTTTGAACAGGATGCCCAACGTCAGCGATTGGTGAATGTTGGCTTGTCCGATGTCGAGAATGAAGGCATCGTAGCGCGCGAGGATCTCGGTCAGCGAGGAGGTCATCCCCGGTTTATCTTCTCCGGAGATGTTGATTTGGATTATTTCGACATTGTTCTGCATCGTTCAAGGGTCTGTTTTCTGTTTTCTTGCTTAATTCGCAGACAAAATTAATAAAAATTCGTTATTTTTGGCTAAATTTGCATGTTGAACTATAAACGAACTGTTTCATATGTGGAGTATTTGGAGTTTTTTCGTACAGACGAAACCCAGCGTGCCGACCGGCCCGCTGATGTTGCCCGATAGTGTGCAAAAAGCCAATTTTGCGGAGACCATTCATAAGTTGACAAATCTCGATGTCGACAAACTGATTCGCGAATTTATGTCGGATCTGATCTGGATCGGTATCAAGATTTTGATTGCCTTGGCGATCTATTTCATCGGTCGTTGGATTGTGCACCGTATCCTTCATATCCTCGATATGGCCTTCGAACGCCGTCAAGTCGATGAGTCGTTGCGTAATTTCCTGCGCAATGCCACGCGCGTGGTCTTTATGCTAATTCTGATTCTGATCGTGGTGCAGACACTCGGTGTCAACGTTACCTCGCTGGTGGCAATCTTCTCGGTAGCTACTTTGGCAATCGGTATGGCATTGAGCGGTACGGCACAGAACTTTGCGGGCGGTGTAATGGTGCTGTTGATGAAACCCTACCGCGTGGGTGACTACATCTCCATGCAGGGGCAGTCGGGAACGGTTCGCGAGATCAAACTCTTCTCGACAGTCATCACGACCGTTGATAATCAGACCATCTATATCCCGAATAATACGATTGCTACGGCCATTATTGATAACTATTCGACTGCCGAAACGCGCCGCGTCGATTGGACGATCGGGATCTCATACGGTGACGATGTTGATGTGGCTCGCCGCGAGATTTTGGCGATGTTGAAAGCCGACAGCCGCATCTTTGCCGACCCTGAACCCGTGGTGTGGGTCTCGACTCTGGCCGACAGTTCGGTGAATCTCACGGTGCGCGTATGGACAAAAAACAGCGACTACTGGAACGTCTATTTCGAACACAACGAACAGTTCTATAAAGTGTTGCCGGAGAAGGGAATTCATTTCCCCTTCCCGCAGATGGATGTACATGTTAAAAACGAATAAAAGATGAAAAGGTTAATTGTTGCCGCCTTCGCTGTTTTAGCACTTGCGGCCTGTAACTCCAAACTTGGACCCGAATATACGACCGCTCCGGTGATCGAAAGCGTGAACTATTCGCCTAAGGAGGCGGTGCTCTCTACGCAAACGGTGGCTGTTGAGGCGCATATTACCAGCCAATATGGACTCAGCACTGTCTTTATCGCCTATATGTTGGATGATGATAAAGCAAATTTGAAATCGACCAAACCGTATAATTATACCAAAAACAATACGGATGTCATCTTTAAAGATGCTCTTCCTGCCCAAAAGGCCGGTACGAAGGTCACCTTTCAACTTTTTGCCTACACCCCTTATCAGGTGGTTGCGGTATCGAGTGTTTACGAATACAAGGTAGTCGAAGAGACGGAACAACCGGTCGCGGCTGCATCAAATAATTAGAAACAATTTATGGAACTGAAAGAAATTCTGGCTATCTCCGGACAACCCGGATTATACCGTTATGTGGCACAATCGGCGCGTGGCGTGATTGTCGAGTCGCTGACGGACGGCAAACGCATGAATGCTGCGGCATCGGCCAAAGTGAGCGCGCTGACCGAGATCTCGATGTTTACCGAAGGCGATGACATTGCGTTGGCCGAGGTGTTCACCAAGATCTATGCCCATACGGGCGGTAAAGAGGCGATTGACCCCAAATCAACACCGGAGCAGCTCAAAGCTGCTTTTGCCGAGGTGTTGCCCGAATATGATCGAGATCGCGTGCATGTGTCGGACATCAAAAAGTGCTTTGCGTGGTTCAATGCGCTGGTCAAGGCCGGATTTACGGAGTTCAAGCTGCCATCGGAAGGTGAGTAGTCGCCGTTGCAAAAGATCCCGATTTGTTTCGGGATTTTTTTGTATCTATTCGGGTTGAGCTCCCAAACACAAAAAAAATAGGGAGGCCGTTCTGTTTCAATCGGATGAAAATCCGTGCGGCCGCTCCTTAATTTGAAGAAATGGCGTATCTTTGTGAGAAGATACTAATAAGAGAGAATCTATGAGCAAAAAGACAAAAGTATTGGCCTTAGTGGCCCACGACAATATGAAACACGATCTGGCCGAGTGGGTTGATTGGAATAGCCGTAAGTTGAGTTGTCACCATCTGGTGTGTACCGGAACGACCGGAAAAATGGTCGAGAAGACGTTGCGTAACCACAAAGAGGAGCACACGACGACCGATGAGCCACAACCCGAATTGCAAATCACGCTGCTTAAATCAGGCCCGCTGGGAGGCGATCAGCAGTTGGGTTCGATGATTGCCGATGGACGAATCAATGCTGTGATCTTCTTCTGGGACCCGATGCTGGCGCAACCTCACGATGTGGATGTGAAGGCTCTGTTGCGCTTGGCTACTCTTTACAACATACCCACTGCTATCAATCGCTCTACGGCCGATTTTCTGATCTCTTCGCCGCTCTTTGAGGACGATGATTACAAACCGGTTGTGAAGGATTACCGAGCTTATATTGAGCGTGTGCTGAAATAGTCTTCGTTGCGATTTGTGTAACGCTATTTCAGGACGAGAGATTTCTATCAAAAAGAAGAGCAGGAAACTTTTTCCTGCTCTTCTTTTTTGATCTGGCCTCTGCTTACAGGTTTTTTAATCGCTCCTCGTAGGCATTCCAATCGCTGATCGGCAATTGTGCAACTCCCGACTCCATGGCCGCACGTGCCACAGCTATGGTTACATAGGTGCGCAGACGTGGATCCAATGGTTTGGGAATCAGATAATCCCGTCCGAATGAGAGTGATTCGATGCCGTATGCGTGCAGAACGACCTCCGGTACGGGTTGTTGTGCCAATTCGGCGATTGCGCGCGCGGCTGCCAGTTTCATCGGTTCGTTGATTTCGCGGGCACGCACATCAAGCGCGGCGCGGAAGATATATGGGAACCCCAGTACATTGTTGACCTGATTGGGGTAGTCCGAACGCCCCGTGGCGAAGATGATATCGGGGCGTGTGTGTAGAGCCGTATCGTAAGCAATTTCGGGATCTGGATTAGCCAATGCAAGCACAATGGGGTTCGATGCCATTGTGCGTACCATTTCGGAAGTTAGCACATCGGCTTTCGAAACTCCCAGAAACAGATCGGCATCGTGGATGGCCTCCGCCAAGGTGGTGATCCTACGTGAGGTGGCCAACTCCTGTTTGATCGGGTTGAGGTCATCGCGGTAGATCGACACTACGCCGCGACTGTCGCACAACACCATATTTTCGCGGCGGATGCCCAATGTCAAGTAGAGCCGTGCGCAGGCGATGGCTGCTGCACCGGCACCGTTGACTACCACACGCATCTTCTCAATTGACTTTCCGGCGAGTTTTGCTCCGTTGATTAAGGCTGCCGAGGTGATGATCGCCGTGCCGTGCTGGTCGTCGTGCATAACCGGAATGTCGAGTTCATTACGCAAACGGCG
>CAYOKU010000030.1:0-28702 GCA_964404645.1 uncultured Alistipes sp. | reverse complement strand
ATACTAAGCACTATCTTGTTCCGAAAATTAACAATAATGTTCGGAATATAAAGGTTGTATCTGTTGGTTTTTGAATACTTTTGCAACGAAAAAAGTTTTATTCGCAAAATTAAGAGGTTACATTATGAAGCAAAAATTTGTGAAAGCAGCATTAATAGCAAGCTGCTTGGCAACCGTAGCGTGCAAACAAGCCCCTACGGCTATGGGTCCCGGCCAATATGCTGTGATGACCGTTGCCGCATCCGACCGCGAAATTCCGAGCGATTACTCAGCAACGATTCGTGGCCGCCAAGACATCGACATCTACCCGCAAGTAGGCGGAACAATCTCGCAACTCTGCGTCCACGAAGGAGAGAGCGTTCGTAAAGGACAAACACTCTTTATCATCGACCAAGTTCCTTACAAAGCTGCTCTACAAACCGCCGAAGCAAACGTCGAGGCAGCCAAAGCCGGAGTGGCGACAGCTCAATTGACCTATAACAGCAAAAAAGAGCTATTTGCCAAAAATGTCGTATCGCAGTATGATCTTTCAACCGCACAAAATACGTTACTGACCGCAAAAGCACAACTTTCACAGGCCGAAGCACAGCGTGTGAGTGCCGCCAACAATTTGTCATACACGGTTGTTAAGGCTCCCGTAAACGGAATCGTAGGCACGCTGCCGTATCGTGTCGGCGCATTGGTCAGCTCGTCAATTCCGCAACCCTTGACCACCGTTTCGGACAACTCGGAGATGTACGTCTACTTCTCGATGACCGAAAACCAACTGCTCGACCTGACTCGCAAGTTCGGTTCGATTGCCGCAACGCTCAAACAGATGCCCAATGTACAACTTCGGCTCAACGATGGTTCGATCTACGATCAAGAGGGTCGCGTCGAGTCGATCAGCGGTGTTATCGACCCATCAACAGGAAGTGTATCGCTGCGCGCAGCATTTCCCAACAAGGGTGGTCTGCTCCATAGCGGTGGAGCAGGTTCGGTCGTTTTGGCAAATTCGGTGAAGAATTGCATCATCGTTCCCCAATCGGCAACTTTCGAGATTCAGAACAAAGTATATGTATATAAAATAGTAGACGGTAAAGCCACATCATCAATGATTGAAGTTGACCGGATCTCCAACGGCAAAGAGTTCATCGTGCGCAACGGTCTGAACGCTGGCGAAACAATCGTAGCCGAAGGTGTAGGCCTGCTGCGTGAAGGTACGCCAATCGTTGCCAAAGAAGCCACGGCAGAGGCCACTCCCGCAGCACCCGCAGCAGCAGATACCGCCAAAATCGAAAAGGAGGAGTAACCTATGACACTCAAACAATTTATCGACCGACCCGTATTGGCGTCGGTTGTCTCGATCGTCATCGTCATTGCCGGTATCATCGGCTATACGGCACTTCCCGTCGAGCAATACCCCGATATTGCCCCCCCAACGATCATGGTGCGTGCCAATTACCCGGGAGCCAGTGCCGAAACCATCCAGAAATCGGTCATCATTCCGCTCGAAGAGGCTATCAACGGTGTGGAAGACATGATCTATATCAAGTCGGATGCATCGAATGCCGGAAGTGCTTCGATCATGGTCTATTTTAAACAGGGAACTGACCCCGATATGGCAGCCGTCAACGTGCAGAACCGCGTGGCTACGGCAACCGGATCGCTCCCTGCCGAGGTGACCAAGATCGGTGTAACCACCTCGAAACGTCAGACATCCATGTTAAAAGTCTTCATGTTATATAGCCCCGATGACTCCTACGATGAAGTCTTTTTGAGTAACTACATGAAGATCAACGTTCAACCACGGATCCTACGTACACAAGGTGTTGGTGAATATATGGTACTTGGTTCGGACTATTCGATGCGCATATGGCTCAAACCCGATGTCATGGCACAATACAAGCTCGTGCCCTCGGACATTACCGCCATTTTATCAGAGCAAAACATCGAATCGGCTATCGGTACGTTGGGTGAAAATTCAGAGAACACGTTCCAATACACGATGAAGTACCGAGGCCGTAAGATCACATCGGATGAATTCAAACAGATTGTTGTTCGCGCTTTACCCGATGGTAATGTATTACGAATGAAGGATGTAGCCGAAGTCGAGATGGGTAACGAATCCTACGCTTTCAAGAGCCGCGCAAACGGCCACCATGGTGTTACTGCACTTGTTTTCCAGACCGCAGGATCCAACGCTACGGAGGTAGTCGAGAACATCGACAAACTACTCGATGAGGTGCGTGCCGACCTACCCAAAGGTGTCGCTATACTCGATTTGATGAGTGTCAACGACTACCTCTACGCTTCGATGAACGAGGTGGCCAAGACCCTTTTCGAGGCGATCCTTCTCGTTATTTTGGTTGTGTACATCTTCTTGCAGGATATTCGTTCAACGCTGATTCCCACTATTTCTATTCTTGTTGCGTTGATTGGTACATTTGCCTTTCTTGCCGTGGCCGGATTTTCGGTTAACTTACTGACTCTTTTCGCCTTGGTATTGGCAATCGGAACGGTCGTCGATGATGCGATTATTGTGGTCGAGGCCGTACAAGCCCGATTTGACGTCGGCTATAAGTCGTCCTATATGGCGACCATTGATGCCATGTCGGGAATCACCTCGGCCATCATCACCTCGACACTGGTCTTTATGGCCGTATTTATCCCCGTTTCGATGATGGGCGGCACTTCAGGCACATTCTACACCCAGTTTGGTATTACGATGGCGGTGGCAGTCGGCTTATCGGCCGTCAACGCATTGACACTCTCGCCGGCTCTCTGCGCCTTGATGCTCAAACCCTATCTGGACGAAAACGGGGAGATGCGCGATAACTTCGCAGCTCGTTTCCGAAAGGCTTTCAATGCAGCGTTCAGCACCTTGGTCAAGAAATACAAACACGGCGTATTGCTCTTCATCAAACATCGTTGGTTGATGTGGTCAACGCTTATATTGGCAATTGCGTTACTGGTTGTTCTGATGCGTTCGACCAAGACCGGTCTTGTACCCGATGAGGACCAAGGTACGATCATGGTTAACGTCACAACCGCTCCGGGCAGCACACTCGATGAGACCAATAAGATCATGGATCGCGTATCTGGTCGCATTGCTCAGATTCCGCAAGTGAAGAACTACTCGGAGGTTTCGGGATACGGCATGATCGCAGGGCAGGGTTCTTCCTACGGTATGTCGATCGTTAAACTCAAAGACTGGGAAGAACGGCCGGAGAAAACTGATGCTGTAAATGCAGTAATCGGTCAGATCTACGGTCGCACGGCCGATATCAAAGATGCTCAGGTTTTCGCGGTTGCGCCGCCAATGATTTCGGGTTACGGTACAGGTAACGGTTTTGAGATGTACCTCCAAGATCGTGCCGGTGGCGATATGACACAATTCTACAACCTCTCCATGCAATTTATCGGGGCATTGAATCAGCGACCGGAGATTGCGCGTGCCTACACGACATTCAATATCAATTACCCACAGTATATGGTTGATGTTGATGCGGCAAAAGCTAAACGGGCAGGTATTTCGCCATCGGAAATTCTGGCAACCCTCTCCGGATACTATGGAGGTCAGTATGTGTCGAACTTCAACCGATTCTCGAAAGTATATCGTGTGATGATCCAGGCCGATCCCAAGTACCGCCTTGACACCGAATCGCTGAACAACGTCTTCGTGCGAATCAATGGCGAGATGGCTCCTGTCAGCCAATTTGTGACACTGACCAAGGTCTACGGATCTGAGATTTTGAGCCGTTTCAACATGTACAATTCCATCGCAGTAAATGGTCTGGCCGCCGATGGCTATTCATCGGGTGATGCAATCGCTGCTATCCGCGAAGAGGCCGACAAACTTTTGTCGAAGGGTTACGGATATGAATTTGGAGGTATCACTCGCGAGGAGAGTCAGACATCGAGCAACACAATTTTAATTTTCGGCATCTGTATTCTGTTTATATACCTGATCCTAAGTGCACTTTACGAGAGTTTCTTCGTGCCATTCGCCGTCATTCTATCGGTTCCATGCGGTCTGATGGGTAGTTTCTTATTGGCCAAGGTCATGGGGTTGGAAAATAATATCTACCTGCAAACCGGTTTAATCATGTTGATTGGCCTTTTGGCCAAGACAGCCATTCTGCTGACGGAGTACGCCTCCGAGCGGCGTGCTGCCGGCATGACCTTGTCGCAAGCAGCCATCTCCGCGGCCAAGGTTCGTCTGCGCCCAATTTTGATGACCGTCCTCACGATGGTCTTCGGCATGATTCCGTTGGTGCTTTCACACGGTGTTGGAGCCAACGGTAACTCAACCCTCGGCGCAGGTGTCGTTGGTGGTATCATCGTCGGAACTCTTGCGCTACTGTTCCTCGTACCGGCACTCTTCATCGTCTTCCAGACCATACAAGAGAAATTCAAACCATTAGAACTGGATCCCGATCCGCAATGGTCGGTGCGTGCCGAATTGGATGAGTCGAAAAATGAGAAAGTGGAGTAACCCTATGAAAAAGATCATGATTATTTGCGCCGCAGCATCGTTGACTGCATGCGGCATCTATAAACCCTATACCCGCCCCGAAGTCACCACAGCAGGACTTTACGGAACCGCAGAAACCGCGGATTCCACCACGCTGGGAGATCTGAAATGGCAGGAGCTTTTCACTGACCCGCAGTTACAAACTCTCATAGCGCAGGCATTGGAGAACAATACCGATATGCAGTCGGCACATTGGCGCATCAAGGAGGCAGAGGCCTCTCTCAAATCGGCGCGATTGGCCTACTTGCCGTCGTTCAACTTCGCTCCGCAAGGCTCGATGAGCAGTTTCAATAACAATGCGGCAACAAAGATCTACTCGATTCCCGTACAAGCCAGCTGGGAGATTGACATCTTCAACCGACTGACCAACTCGAAACGCAAAGCCAAAGCAGTATATGCGCAGAGCAAAGAGTATGAACAGGCCGTGAAAACACAGTTGATTTCAAGCGTTGCGAATCTCTACTATTCGCTGCTGATGCTCGACAGTCAATACGAAATCACCTCGCAGACGGCTATCAAATGGCGTGAGAGCGTTCGCACGATGCGTGCCATGAAAGAGGCGGGCATGACCACCGAAGCCGGTGTTGCCCAGTATGAGGCAACATCGTTTGCGGTCGATGCATCGCTGCGCGATCTTGGTTATCAGATCCGCTTAGCCGAGAATAATCTCTGCACGATACTCGCCGAGGCTCCTCACACGATCACACGCGGAAGACTCGATGCACAACAAGCACTCCCCGCAACACTTGCCGTGGGTGTTCCGGTGCAGATGCTCTCTAACCGCCCCGATGTGCGCAGTGCCGAGTACTCACTCATGCAATCCTACTACGCCACCTCCGAAGCCCGTTCGGCACTCTATCCGCAGATCACGTTGAGCGGTTCTGCCGGATGGACCAACAACAGCGGTGCCGGAATTGTCAACCCCGGCAAGTTGATGTTGTCGGCCGCTGCTTCATTGCTGCAACCAATCTTCAATGCCGGAGCAAACCGAGCACGTGTCAAAATCGCCAAAGCCCAGCAGGAGGAGTCGAAACTCGCATTCCAACAGACGTTACTCAACGCCGGAGCCGAAGTAAACAATGCCTTGGCACAATGTCAATCGGCTCGTGCAAAAAACGATCTGCGCCAACAGCAAATCAATGCTTTGCAACGTGCCGTTGAGAGCTCCGAACTATTAATGCAGCACAGCAGTTCGACCTATCTCGAAGTATTGACTGCCCAACAATCTCTTCTATCAGCACAGTTGTCGCAGATTGCCGATAAGTTCGATGAAATACAAGGAGTAGTCAACCTCTACCAAGCCCTTGGTGGAGGCCGAGATATCACCGAGGAGACAAAGTAATGAAACGCGGAGCGACCAAAGATGAAATTATCCGCGCAACGCAGGATCTAATCACCCGAAACGGCATTCGTGCTGTTCGGGTCGATGAGATCGCGCAATCGCTCGGCATATCGAAACGTACGCTCTACGAACTCTTTACCGACAAGGAGGATTTGGTCAACACGTGCCTAATATCCATGAGCCACAACTGTCAACGCCGGATTTCGACCGACACGTTGGCGAACGAAGATCCAATCAAACAGTTGTATGTACTCACACACGCATACATCGACGATCTTTATCTGGTAGAAGGGTGTTTTTTGTCGGATATTCGGCGCAAAACCGCCTTTGCCAATCAATACGAAAAGCACCAAAATTTCTGGAAACAACTTTTAGCCCAAAGGTTTGAACATTGCCTGCAAACCGAAGAAATTTTGGCCGAAGTCGATCCGGAAAACTTCGCGGAGAAGTTGATGAAGACACTATATGAGTTACGATTGGGTACATCAAGTCGTGAAGAGTTATATCTGTTTTGCCGAACCCTGCTACGCGGAGCTGCCACCCAAAAGGGCATTGACCGCATCGACTCGATGAGGTAAAAGAGTTGCAGATGAACAAAAACCCCGATGGAGATCTCCATCGGGGTTTTATTTTGTACCGAACTTGGTTCTACGCGGCCACTATTTGACCTTCACACATCGCAGCTGCATACCGTTTGCTCGACCATAAGGAGCGATTACCAAACCACTTTCAGCCGGATTTTTCTTCTTAAACCAGAAGGTATATGCATCGGCATTGCTGCCCGACACGGTATTCGTCCAGTAATATCCCATCCACGGCTGATCGTCAATGGCCACATTGCGCGCCAGAGGTTCAGACGTGAGATAGATATTAGAGATCGTACTGTTATCGTAACGGCGACGGCCTGCTCCGATAAAGAGTGATTCAGAGCTATTATCCGTAAATGTCATACCGTATTTATCAGAATAGGAACTGTCGATCACACCTTTGATTTGCAACGCATTGTAAGCCGATAGGGGAGCAACCTGCCAACCATAAGGACAGGGATCATTCACCGTCTTTACTGCACCCCACAATGTATTGTCGGCCACAGCCAGCCAATCACACTTCGAGCCGGGCTCCGCTGTGATATAGGTAAGCGGATTCTGTGTAGCATAAGCAAGCGTTCCGACACTACTATCCGAGGCGGCTGTTTTCAGCGTAACGCGCGATCCGCTGCCATTGTACATCGAGGCCGATGCTCCATTCGAGGCTTGATAGGTGCTGGGGGTAATGAACGGATCTTTACGCCCCCATTGGTAGTAAAGGCCATAAGATGCCAAAATATTGGTTGTGCTTGAAATGTCGTTATTCAAAGCACCCAAATTACGAGTCATCATGGTCGAACCATTGAATACAACCGTTCCTTCGGCAGCTTCCGGATCATAGTTAGTGGCCCATACGTGCCAGCTCCACAACAAATCACCGGCGGCATTATAAGCCCCAACAACAGCATTGCCGGCTTTAATCACATCCGAATCGTCTTCGGCTCCGATATAGAACGAGGCTTTTCCGTCCACCAATGTCAAATACTGAATAAGAGCCGATTTCGATTGCCAAATGACAGCTACCGAAGCCGTTGCCAAAGCCGATTTACCATCGCCTTTGTGCATCACATCAATCAGATAGTTGGTTTGAGGCTTGTTTACCAGATAGCTATTAGCCTGTTTAGCCGATAAATCCGAGGTCTCAACAATACCCACAAAGAGGGTAGCCGACACGGACGATCCACCATTGACCGAACCGGTTACAACCACCGAGCCGGTCTTATCAATATCATCGGACAACTCTACGGGGGCAACAATCGTGATAGTTTTGGTCGTCTGATCAATAATCGGATCACCCCAACCCTCCGGCTTGCTTGTCACAGAATAGGATTGAACATGGGTAGATGAGAAACCGATCGTGACCTCTTGCCCAAGTTTCAGGAAAGCCGCAGACGAATCGAAAGCGAGTTTTCCGGATACTTTGTCCTTGCTGCAACCGGCGATGAGAGCCGCCGCAGCCACTACCGCGCAACCCACTCTTAGAAACTTATTCATAGCACTCTTTTTTCCGTATATTATTTAAAATCTTTGCAAAGATACCAAAAAGCAGGATAAAACCTACAACGGATTTTCAATTATTTCGGTTTGGGAATAATTATTGCCGTCCCTCTGATAACGAATTATAAGTACAAATAGTATGTTAAAAACGAAAATCGAAAAGGGAAGTGTTCCTGCCCAAGGTGATTTCAGCATCACGGTTACCGAAAAAGGACCATATCTGGTCTATGGGCGGCCTCCGCTGTCCGAACAATTTATCATGCCCGATGACAGCAATGAGAGTTGGTATTTTCAAGAGGGTAAGCACTTTTCGACCGAATCGGAGCCCACGGCGTTGTGCCGATGCGGAGCATCAAAGCACAAACCCTATTGCGATGGATCGCACACTCGTGCCGCATGGAACCCCACACTCACAGCACGCGAAGAGAGTTTACTCGAACATGCCGAAAAGATCGAAGGCGGCACTCTGACAATGACCGACAATCCCAAATATTGTGTCTTCGCCCGATTTTGCCACCCACACGGCGATGCTTGGACATTAACCGAACATTCGAGCGACCCCGATCTGCGCAAATTAGCGATGCGCGAGGCCTCTATGTGCCCAAGTGGGCGACTTATGGCATGGGATAAACACACGGGGGAACCATACGAATTTCGTTTCGAGCCGAGTCTTGGACTGATCGAAGATGTACCTATCGGGGCCAGCGGTGGTTTGTGGTTGCGTGGGGGCATTCCGCTCCGGCGGGAAAACGGCCATACGTATGAAATCCGAAATCGGGTCGTACTCTGCCGCTGCGGACAATCATCCAACAAGCCTTACTGCGATGGTACACATGCGGCCATCAAATGGCGTGACAACCTTGAAGGAGAGCCCGTAGGCGAAACAGTACCCGAAGAGGTCTATTGAGCAAGGCCGCAAACAATTGATCAAAGTTCCTTTGGCTCTAATATATAAAGCAATTACCCTCGCACGGCTGTGAAAGGGTAATTGCGGTGTATGCATGTAGCATCACAAGAAGAAGTTGATCTCTCAGCGGAAATCACAATAATGCGACAATTTCGGGGCAATCTGTGACCAATTACTTCTCGCTATTTTTTTCAGGTTTAGCGATCGTTTCACGCATCGTGGTATCGGCCATGATGTTTTTCATCTTATAATAGTCCATAATACCCAGATTACCATTCCGGAAAGCCTCCGCCATAGCCAATGGCACTTCGGCCTCGGAGAGAATCACTTTGGCACGAGCATCCTGTGCCTTGGCTTTATTCTCCTGTTCCAAAGCAACAGCCATAGCACGACGCTCTTCGGCTTTGGCCTGCGCAATGTTCTTATCGGCTTGTGCCTGATCCATCTGCAACTGCGCCCCGATATTCTTACCTACGTCAATGTCGGCAATATCAATCGAGAGAATTTCAAAAGCAGTACCGGCATCCAATCCCTTTTCAAGTACCACCCGCGAAATCGAATCAGGATTTTCGAGGACTATTTTGTGCGAGGCTGCCGAACCGATCGAAGAGACAATCCCTTCGCCAACACGTGCCAATACCGTCTCTTCGCCTGCACCTCCGACTAATTGTTTAATATTAGCACGCACCGTAACGCGCGCTTTGGCAATTAACTGAATGCCGTCTTTGGCCACGGCGGCCACCGGCGGGGTGTTGATTACTTTGGGATTCACAGACATCTGCACCGCTTCAAAGACATCGCGGCCTGCAAGGTCAATGGCCGTTGCCATTTTGAAGTCAAGCATAATATTGGCTTTTTGAGCCGATACAAGAGCATGAACCACGCTGGTGACGTTACCGCCGGCCAGATAATGTGCCTCCAACTCATTAGGGTCGAGGGCGAGTCCTGCCTTTGTGCTTTCGATCATCGAAGAGACAATTACCGAGGGTGGAACCTTGCGCCAACGCATCAGAATGAGTTGCAGTAAACTCAGCCGCACGCCTGAAACCAACGCCGAGAACCAAAGGCCCACGGGAATAAAATAGAAGATGAGCCAGACTGCTAATAGGCTCACAAATACGATTAACGCGATCATTCCGGCTTCAAATTCCATACTCGATATTATTTAATGGTTTTTACTATTACACTAAAATTTTCAAACCCCGTGACCTCCACCTCTCGCTGCGGATCGACATAAGCATCGAGCGATTTAGCTTCGTAGATACGGCCTTCAATCTGGATTTTACCCATCGGCGAAAGACGCGAAAGGGTAGTACCCCGATCCCCGATTTTCAGTTCGGACGATGGTTCTTGCTGGCTCGAAGAACGAATTTCCTGTTTGAGCGAGAAACGCTGCCAAGTTTTGGCTCGCAACGAAAATACGGTGGCAATCAACGACAGTACAAGAATAACTATCACCACAATAGCACCCGTCATAGGCCCAAAATCACGAAAAGCGAGGTAGATCGAACTTCCGTAGCAGACCAATGATAGTAATGCTCCGATCGACACTCCGGGAAGCAAAATCAGCTCAGCAACAAGGAATAAAACGCCTAATAAAATCAGAATTGCAATAAAAAACATATCCATCTTGGTTTTTCAATATGCAATAAAGATAGGTATTTATTTTGATTATTTTGCAATTTCCGCAACTTTTATCTCCAAAGCCGAATCTTTTTCACGGATTGTCGCGGCCAATTGTTCGGCAACACCGCGATCGTCAAACGCTCCGATGACAAACAGTTGCTGGCCGACTCGAGAAAGCTCACGTCCTTCGGCATCCGTCTTTATCAACTCTTTAATCTCATCCGAAAGCGTTTCTGCTCCCGATATTTCGATCCGGTAGTTGATGGTTGCAGCCTCGGCGTCACGAGAGAAATTACTGAGTTCGCCATCGTTCCACACGACTATTTCAGGCCGTGCAAAACCGCGCGTTTTCAACATTTTCTGTGCCTGCTCGGCCTCTTCGCGCGTGGCATACCCGCCTGCATAATAGTTCCATTTACCCGCCTCATCGACCAGATACGACAAAGGATAAGCTCCCCGGAAGGTCGAGGCAGCTCTTTTGGAGTTGAACACCCCTAACAACAGGCGATAGATCGTTCCGCGAGCATAAATCCGGCATTCGGGGATCGGATGCTGATAGGTATATTGTTGCGCCACCGAGAAACGAATTGAGTCATAATCAAGAAAGTTGCGCTCTACCACTTCAATTTTCGGCATACGCACCTCCACCGCAGCAAGTTGTGCCGCCACACCTTTGAGCGAATCTTTGGCTGCCGCCAATGTCAACACATCGGCCACCGACATTTCATATTCGGTCAACACACGCTTGCGCAACAGATAATCAGCCAAAGCCTCCGAGCTTACCTGTTCCTGTATGGCTGTAAGTTGTCGGGCGGCCGCAGAGAGCTGCTCCTCCTCTCTGGCCAGCAATTCGTCTTTTCCGAGCTTTTCAAGCAGGTAGCCGTAGGCATAACTTTTATTGTCGAAGATAGCATTCCACGTTGTAGCAAGAGAATCCGAAAGCACTTTATTCAGACCTTGGAGCGTGGTGTATTTCCCATAAAGTTCCAAAGCCTCTGATTCGGTTGTAGCTTGGGCATAGGAATCTGCTATTTCGCGAATAGTCTGGTAGTTGGCGGCATAACGATTGACATAATCAACCGCTACAAACTCTTGTTGCTGCGCCTTGCGCAAAGCCGCATAATCTTCGGCCGAGAGTTCATTGCGAAAATAGAGGTTATCTACCAAATTACGCCGTTTCTGCGATTCGGGAACCTCCGGTATGGCCGACTGTACAGGAGCCTGCACCTGCACAGAACCGCCTTTGCTCAGATTGGCAAGCACCCAATCCTGCTCGATGGTATTGATCCGATCCGCCACGCGACCTTTGGCGTTGCGAATCTCAAAAATCCGGTTTTCCAACTGCAAGATTACCTGCGACAACCGCTGCCTTTCGGCCGGATTATCGCGCAGCTCGCGCCGCGCTTGCTCTACGGCAATCGACACCGAATCATCGCGAAGTTGCAACTGCGCATCTTCACGCAGCAGAGTCATGTACTCTTCATTTCCTTCCAATCCGGCAATGCGTGGCTCGACAGATGGCTGTTGCGCAAAAAGGGCAACACCGAAAGCCAGCACCACGCAGAGTGCTCCCACATATTTATACACTTTGCGAATCATCATTTTACCTCCACCATTTAATAAAAAACAGTTGAATTAAACCAAAAATTTCAAGGCGGCCCAGTAGCATCAACAACGTATTCGACACCTTAACGGCAGCGGGTAAACCGGCATAGTTGCCCAACGAGTAGACCCCGCCGAACCCCGGTCCAACATTTCCGATACATGCGATCGTTCCCGAAAATCCAGTCAGCAAATCTACACCGCACATCGCAGCAAACACAGTTCCGGCCAAGATGAACAGCAGATAAGTAACCACAAAAATCATCACCACATGCATAACAGCATGTTCTTGCAAAATCCCATCCAGCTTTATCCGGATTATCGCATTGGGGTGCTGCTGTTGGAGCAGTTGCGCCCGTATCATCTTTGCACTTAAAATCAATCGATTGACCTTCAAACCACCGGCCGTTGATCCCGCACAGGCACAGACGATTGTACCAAACATCAACAAAATGACGGCAAACGGCGGCCAGACATTCGAGTCGGCCGTCGCAAATCCCGATGTACTGATCAGAGAGACAAACTGGAACGATGCGTATCGGAACGAAGTTATCAGCGATGGATAGAGATCGACCGCATAGAGGCTGATGGAAATCAATACGCTACATACCAAAATGATAAGCAGGTAATAACGAGTCACCTCAGAGCGGAAAATATTGTTGCGTTTACCCGTCACCGTAGCATAGATCAAGCCGAAATGGATACCGGCCACAGCCATCGTAAAGATGAGAATCGTATCAATCATCGGGCTATTGAAGTAGGCAATGCTCGTATTTTTGGTGGAAAAACCGCTGGTTGCGCAGGCTGACATCGAGTGACAGAGCGAATCGAACCAATTCATTCCGGCCATCTTCAACAGTACCGTAGCCAACACCGTTAATCCGACATAGACCACCAAAAGGATCTGTACGATCATCTGCGCCCGATAGCGGTAATTATCTTTGGCCAGCGGCGAAAGTTCCACGTTCGAGAGGGTCATTTTGCTGCGCCCCATAGCCGGCAACACAACCAAAGCAAACATCACCACACCCATTCCTCCGATCCACGTTGACGAGAATCTCCAAAATTGCAGACCTCGCGGCAACGCCTCAACATCGGTTAATATCGAGGCTCCGGTGGTTGTAAATCCCGAAACACTCTCAAACCATGCATTGACCAAACTAAATTCGCCACCCCATATCAGATAAGGGAACATCCCTACCACACAAGCCAGCAACCACGATCCTACGACAATACAGAACCCCTCTTTATTGGAGATCTGCTCTTTTTTTTCCACAAAGATCAACGGGAAAAAACCCAATAACGCCGTCAATAACGCCGATAGCAATAGGGGATGAAACGAGGAATCCACACGGCTCACGAACGCAATTCCCGCCGAAAGCAACATGAACCCCGCGATGAAAAGCATCACGACACCAATATATCTCAAAACTACGTCTACACGCATGGGACTATAATTTCGCTTGTTTCGAGAGTGCAATCAGATTTTCGATCTTCTCCTTCAACTCCAACACTTCGTCTTTGAATTCGCCTTTTATCGAAAAGGGGATTTTGAAGGCGAGATAATCGCTCAACCCTTTGTTCATCCGCTCGATCGGTGTTACACAATAGATCGTCATGAAATAAAACAGCATCAACACGATAGCAATCATCACGGTCAACGAAATCAACACCGGCGTGACCGCCCGATAGGCATTGGTCTTCATCTGTTCGGCACGTGGCGCAAGCGAACTTTGCGTCGAGGTCATATAGTTCTTAATGGCCGAGGTCAACTTTCCGTAAACTGCCTCATAATCATTATTATACCAATTCGCCGACAAGGTATCGCATACCGGTTTCGGTTTCAGATCCGTTGCCACACCAAATGCCAAATAGTTGTCTGTCAACAGTCGAAGTTCGGTTGTAGCAAAAGCCAACGAATCGAGAAATGACTTATCCAACGCCTCGCTTTGGGCGATCAGCAGCGTATTTTCGAGCCGCTCCAAACTTGTGCGACACAGACTGTCATAGCTTCGGTCGCCAAACACCGAGAGGTGAATCAACGCCACATTTTGTTCATGTGCGGCA
This sequence comes from uncultured Alistipes sp., assembly GCA_964404645.1. Lineage (GTDB taxonomy): Bacteria > Bacteroidota > Bacteroidia > Bacteroidales > Rikenellaceae > Alistipes. The sequence continues at coordinate 14,558 of CAYOKU010000030.1, read as the reverse complement.
TCCAACATCTCCTTTGCCAATTCAATATTACGGCGATTGGCATTGAGAATCTCGCCCGTATCACGGCTGAGGTGACTCAACTCCAAAAAGGAGACCATCCCCGAAAAAAACAGCAGGCAGACAATGCTCAAAAAACCGACCGTCACCCGTTTACGCATACCCGTCATACTACTCAACGTTTACTTTCCTGCAAATATAGTGAATTAATCCAAGATTTCGCCCTCCAAATCGTGATATTCATCCATCGCCCCCAAACGCACCCGGCAGATCGCATTAATACGTGCACGGTCATAGGGCATCTTCACACGACGATAGTTGCCCGTATATCCGAACATCAATCCGTTTTTTCGAGTACTTTCGAAGAGTACTTCTGCTTCGTGTCCGACCGCTTCGGCACAAAATGCGCCATGCAACCGGCCACACAACTCTTCGAGTCGGGCAACTCGTTGCGTAGCAATAGACGACTGCACCTTATCGGGCATCGTAACTGCCGGAGTACCCGCACGTTCGGAAAAAGGAAAAATATGAAGAAAGGCAGGTTTCAACCCCTCTAAAAAATCATATGTAGTCTGAAAATCAGCCTCGGTTTCTCCCGGAAATCCGACAATCACATCAATCCCGATAAAGGCATCGGGCATCGCCCGCCGCACAGCGGCTATGCGCTCGGCAAAACGAGCGGTCGTATAACGACGGCGCATCAATCCCAAAATTCGATCGGAACCGCTTTGGAGCGGAATGTGAAAATGGTGTTGAAATTTGGGCGATCCCGCGCAAAACGCAATAATCTCGTCAGTCAACAAATTCGGCTCGATGGAGGAAATACGGTAACGCTCAATTCCTTCCACCTCATTCAACGCCCGCAGCAGGTCGATAAATTTTTCTCCCGTCGTGCGACCGAAATCACCGGTATTAACCCCCGTAATAACGATCTCTTTCTGACCGGCGGCTGCAATTTGACGCGCCTCGCGAACGATCTCGGCAATTGGCTGGTTACGGCTACTGCCACGCGCATAGTGAATCGTACAATAGGAGCAACAATAATCGCATCCGTCCTGCACTTTGAGAAAAGCCCGCGTGCGATCACCGCTCGAAAAGGCGGCAAAAAAGGTCGTCAGAGAGTCGGTATCACAACTATAAACCTGCGCCGATCCACTTTTTGTCAATTCAAGTACACGTTCAAATAATGCTCCTTTGTCATTATTACTCAATACAATATCAACACCATCAACCTCGGCTATCTCTTGCGGTTTCAACTGTGCATAACATCCCGTCACAGCGATGATGGCTGTTGGGTTACGACGGTGTAGTTTGCGGATCAGATTCCGGCATTTTTTATCAGCATGCTCGGTAACGGAGCAGCTATTGATGACACAAATATCGGCATCGGCATCGGGGGCGACACGAATAAAGCCGCCTTGTTCGAACTGACGGGCAAGGGTTGATGACTCCGAAAAATTGAGTTTACAGCCCAAAGTATGAAAATTGACTCTGCGAGGTTGCATATTTATCGTATTTACAACGGCAAAATTACGAAAAGCCCGCGAAAGTTCATCTCTTTCCGATAAAAAAGCGTAAATTTGCGCGCAATTATTAAGGTATGGATTTTTTCAGCGACCTGTTTCAATACGGCTATTTAGCCAATGCACTTGCAGCATGCGTGCTTTCAGGCATCGTGTGCGGCATTGTAGGCACATATGTAGTCTGTCGGCGCATGGTTTTTCTCTCCGGCGGGATCACCCATGCCTCGTTCGGAGGGCTGGGCATTGCATTTTACCTGGGGATGAATCCGATTATCGGGGCTATGATCTTTGCCGTATGTTCAGCGTTAGGCATCGAATGGGCTGGTAGTCGGGGGCGTATCCGCGAAGATTCGGCTATCGGGATCATCTGGTCGGTCGGCATGGCGGTAGGTGCACTCTTTATGAGTCTGCGGCCGGGCTACACATCGGGCGACCTCTCGGCCTATCTATTCGGCAGTATCGTCACGGTAACCGATACCGATGTTACAGCTCTTGGCTTTTTGACGGCCATCATTGTACTCGGAGCCGCACTCTGGCTCAGACCGATCATGTATGTCGCCTTTGATCGCGATTTCGCACGCAGTCGCGGCATTCCGACACGGGTGATCTCATATTTGATGGCTGCATTGATTGCCGTGGCGATCGTTCTCTCGATTCGTATTATGGGTATCGTATTATTGATTTCGCTCCTTACGATGCCGGTCGTGATCGCCAACTCGCGCAGTCGCTCGTATCGTACATTAGCCATTGCCGCCCCGATCATTGCCGTGATCGGAAATGTTTCGGGACTGATTTTCAGCTATCATTTCGAAGTTCCACCGGGGGCTGCCATAATATTTACCCTCACGCTAACACTTATTCTGGTAAAACTATTAACTTTGCGTAGCCAAAAAACGAGATCTGCCGCATGAAAACCATCCATAAACTCGTCTTGAAGTCCTATCTGGGACCGATGATCCTCACCTTTTTCATCGTCATGTTCGTACTGATGATGAACTTCGTGTGGCGATATATCGACGACTTGGTAGGCAAGGGTTTGAGTGCCGGAATCATTATTGAGCTGATGTCTTACGTCATGGCCAACATGATCCCAATGGGATTGCCTCTCTCAATGTTGCTGGCGGCGATCATGACAATGGGTAACTTGGGCGAGAATTACGAGTTGCTGGCCATGAAATCATCGGGATTGTCGCTCATCAAGATCACCAAACCTCTTATCATTGTTGTCGGACTCATATCCATCGGAAGTTTTTTCATTGGCAATAACCTTGTGCCCTACGCCAACCGGCGCATGTTCAGTATCCTATACGACATCAAGCAGCAGAATCCAACGCTGGAATTTCAAGACGGACTCTTCTTCAACGGCATTCCCAACATGTCGATTCGCGTCAATACGCAAGACCCGCAGAGCGGCCTGCTGCACGATGTGCTGATCTACGACAACCGCCTTCCCAACGGCAACATGAACACCGTCGTGGCCGATTCGGGTTATATCCGACTGTCGGACGACAAGCGGTTTTTGCTGGTTACACTTTTCCGCGGCGAAACCTACGAACAGACCCGCAACAGCCAATGGTTCACACAAAGTAAACTGCAACATCACACCTTCGACCTGCAAAAACAGATTATTTCGATGGCCGGTTTTGCCATGGGACGCTCCGATGCCAGCGAATTTTCGAACAGTCAGACGAAGAATATCAACCAGCTACAACACGATATAGATTCTCTTGAAGTATCGGTAAACTCGGCCACAACACGATCCTATGAACCGCTGCTCAAAGAGCAGATCTTCACACGCGATAACACGGTGTTGGCTCTGCCCGACAGTCTGAAAATTGACAAACGGGGATTCCGCGAGGCGATGTATCTCGACTCGTTACCGCAGCTTTCGATACGCGACAAGGAGCGAATTTGGAATCAAGCGCGCAGTTTGGCCAGCAATTCGCGTACAATGTTTTCGTTCGATGAGTCGAATGCCAAAGATGCATTGAATCAACTCTATCGAAGTCGTGTGGAGTGGCATCGCAAAATGTCGCTTCCGATCTCGATCCTAATCTTTTTCTTGATTGGTGCACCCTTGGGGGCGATCATTCGTCGCGGCGGATTGGGACTTCCGGTGGTGGTATCGGTGATCTTCTTCGTCATCTACTACATCATCAGTATTACGGGGGAGAAATTTGCAAAGGAGGGGACTTGGGACGCCGTATATGGCATGTGGCTATCGAGCATCATCCTCACCCCGATTGCGATCTACTTAACCTACAAGGCCACCAACGACTCTGCACTACTCGACACGGATTGGTACGCCGGAAAGATCAAACTCGTAACAGACCGTATAGAACCGATAACCCATAAAATCAAATACATTATAAACAAAGTACGTCATGGAAAAACAGATAAAATTAAATAGCGTCGAAGAGGTTCTCGAAGATTTTCGCAACGGCAAAGTCGTTATCGTTGTCGATGATGAAGACCGCGAAAACGAAGGCGATTTCATCGTGGCCGCCGAAAAAATCACCCCCGAAATGGTGAATTTCATGCTCAAAGAGGGTCGCGGTGTGCTCTGCGCTCCTCTCTCCGAAGAGCGTTGCGAAGAGTTGGAACTCAACATGATGGAGAGCAACAACACCTCTCTGCTGGGAACTCCGTTTACCGTAACTGTCGATCTGTTGGGCGAAGGCTGCACAACCGGTGTCTCGATCCACGACCGCGCGGCCACAATCCGCGCTTTGGCCAACCCCGCAACCAAACCTTGCGATCTGGGGCGGCCGGGACATATCAATCCGCTCCGCGCCCGTCAAAAAGGCGTATTGCGCCGTCCGGGACATACCGAAGCGGCTATTGATCTGGCTCGTCTGTCGGGACTTCAACCAGCCGGTGCATTGATTGAGATCATGAACGAAGACGGCACAATGGCTCGGTTGCCGCAATTAGTCGAGATTGCCGATAAATTCGGATTGAAGATCATCTCGATCGCATCGCTGATCGCCTATCGACTCAAAGAGGAGTCGATAGTCGAAAAGGGTGTTACCGTGCCCCTGCCCACCGCATGGGGCGAATTCAATATCACCCCGTTTCGCCAAAAGAGCAATGGGTTGGAGCATGTTGCGCTAACCAAAGGCTCATGGAGCGAAGAGGAACCGGTGTTGATCCGTGTCCACTCTTCGTGTGCCACGGGCGATATTTTCGGATCATACCGCTGCGACTGCGGCGACCAACTGCACCAAGCCATGCAGATGATCAACAAAGAGGGAAAAGGGGCGATTGTCTACCTCAATCAAGAGGGACGAGGAATCGGACTGTGCAACAAAATCCACGCCTACAAATTGCAAGACGAGGGTTTCGACACGGTTGATGCCAACCTCAAATTGGGATTCAAAGCCGATGAACGCGACTATGGCGTAGGAGCCAGCATCATCCGTGAGTTGGGGATACGCCACATGCGCCTGATGACCAACAACCCACAGAAACGAGCCGGATTAGAGGGATACGGGTTGCGAATTGATGAAATCGTACCGGTTGTCATCTCTCCCAACGAATTCAACGAAACATACCTCAAAACCAAAGAGGTTCGCATGCACCATAATTTGGGGCTGAATCAGAAATAGCCAATGAACGCCAAAGAGTTACGTATTGTCTTCATGGGGACACCCGAATTTGCCGTACCATCGTTGCAAGCATTGGTAGAGGGCGGATATAACGTGGTGGGGGTAGTCACGACTCCCGATAAGCCGGCCGGACGCGGACAGAAACTCCATGAAAGCGACGTCAAAATCGCGGCACAAGCGCTCGGCCTTCCGGTGCTGCAACCCGAAAAGTTGCGCGATCCGGCATTTGTCGAGGCCATGCAGGCTCTGCAACCCGACTTGGGAATCGTCATTGCATTTCGCATGTTACCTGAGATGATCTGGGCGATGCCAACATACGGCACATTCAATCTGCACGCCTCGTTATTGCCACAATATCGCGGTGCGGCTCCGATCAATTGGGCAATCATCAACGGCGACACCGAAACCGGCGTTACCACCTTCATCCTCAATCACGAGATAGACAAAGGCGCAATCATCGGTCAGGAACGCATGCCGATCCTCCCCGAAGATACGATCGGAACCATGTACGACAAATTGATGCATGCGGGCACGACTCTCGTCACAAAAACCGTGGATCGCATTGCCGCCGGCGATACTCGCCCGATCGAACAGATGCAGGTCGATGAAACTACGCTGCGCCCCGCACCGAAGATATTCAAAGAGGATTGTCGGATCAATTGGTCGAGTGGAGGCCTCCGTATCGTCAACTTCGTGCGCGGTCTTTCGCCCTATCCGGCTGCATGGACAGAACTCATTCGCGAAAACGGCGACTCGCTAACGGCAAAGATATTCGCCGTATCGTTCGAGCCGGTATCGCACAACCGACCTTGCGGCACAATTGAAAGCGATAATCGCAGTTTCGTTCGGATAGCTTGTTCCGATGGATGGATCTCGCTGCTCGATTTGCAGATTGCCGGAAAAAAACGGCTACCTGTACGGGAGTTGCTATTGGGCTGGCGCGATGTCTGTCAATATAGATGTTGACATTCGGATTGAGCATTTAAACGGGGCATCAACAGTACCTTTTGCGTCTGGATGTGCCCCGTTTTCTTTTTGTGAATTCAAAGATTTAATAGTACTTTTGCAGTATCAACGGCTCGAATTCTCCGTTGCTGCTACAAAAATCAAAAAAAATGGCTGACAAACCGCTGGTTATTGATCCTTGTAATCGCGACACCATCAAGCAACTCCGCGAAGGCAGCGAACGTTGCTTCGATTCTCTATTTCGTCGCTATTACAAGCCGCTCTGTACCTATGCTACTCGGTTTGTGACTGTGGCTCGTGCCGAAGAGTTGGTGCAAGACACGCTGATGTGGGTTTGGGAAAATCGAGCTTCTCTGGTCGAAGAGATGTCACTCAAATCGCTGCTGTTTACAATCGTCAAAAATAAAGCGATCAACAGCCAATCGCACCATTCAATCCGCAATCGAGTCCTTCGCCAACTTGCCGAACAATACGAATCGGAGTTTAATGATCCGGATTTTTATTTGGAAGGCGAGTTAATCGAGCGACTCACCGAAGCACTACGCAAAATGCCAACGGAGTTTCAACAGACGTTCCGTATGCACCGCCTCGAAGGCAAAAGTCACAAAGAAATTGCAGCCGAATTAGGCGTGTCGCCGCAAACCGTCAACTACCGCATCGGACAAACGGTCAGGATGCTGCGTGAAGAGTTGAAAGATTATTGGCCACTCATCGTTCTGTTGATGAGGTGGTAACAACAAAAAACAAAAAAATATTTTTTTTGATTAGTAATCCGCGCAGGTGGATTGTATTACTATATAGATTAGTGAAAAAATGAACGATTTCTCAATCAACGAAGAGGTTTTAATCGCCTACCTGAAAGGCGAAACGGATGACACGACAGCCGCTGCTGTCGAAACGTGGTATGATGCATCGGAAGCCAATCGCAAACGGCTCGGTGAGATCTACTACCTATTATATATAAACGACCGAATTAACGACACCGCAGACATTCGAGTCGAAAGGGCACTAACCCAAGTCAAGAACAGACTCTCCGCCACACGCCGCAACCTCATATATCGTCGTTTCAGCCGGATTGCCGTTGCCGCAATGATTGCCATTGCTCTTTTCTCCGGAGCATGGGTAACCATATCGTTGTCCAATCGCATTGCACTCCCAATGACCGTTCTGACACAATTGGGTGAACGTTCGCAGATCGTACTACCCGATGGCACAAAGGTGTGGCTGAACTCTTGTAGTCAGGTGGAATATACCTCTTCACTTTTTTCGAGAGAACGTTGTGTTAAGATGACCGGAGAGGCCTATTTTGAGGTCACACATGACAAAAAAGCACCGTTCATCGTACAGGTAAATGGTCTGAATGTAAAAGTGTTGGGCACTCGTTTTAACATCCGCAGCGATGCCGAACGACATAGCGTAACTACCGTATTGCTCGAAGGTGCCGTTATGGCATATGCCGACAACAACCGCTCGTCATCGGTTCGCCTGCGCCCCGCACAACGTCTCTTCTACGACACCCAAACCGGAGCCATGCAATTGACAGACGATGCCTCTGCCCAAAAATCAATCAGTTGGATTGAGGGTCGATTCAGTTTCGAGCACAACACGTTGGAGGAGATCGTAGCCGAACTGGAACGTTATTACAATGTTGATGTCCGCTTTATGGACAACACATTGCGGAGCGAACGATTCTCCGGAGAGTTCCAGATCAAAGACGGAATATACCACATTATGTCGGTGCTGCAACTGACCTACAAGTTCAACTATAAGATTGCTGGAAATACCATTGAAGTGTACGCAAATACTCCTAATAACTAACCTAAAATCCAAACAAATCATCATGAAAAGTTAAAATTGAAGGCTGCTCAGCATAAAGCAGCAACTGAAATGTAGTATTCCTAACTAATTTAAAACCAAAAACCTAACATGAAAGAAACTTACTTTTCCGTAGTCCGGAGGGGGGGGGTGCGTGCCATCGCTACATGGTGCCGTAACCTACTGATTCCTGTGATGCTACTCGGATGTTTCGGCGTAAATGCCATCGCCCAAACGAGTGATCGCATCACCGTAGACGCTCAAAATGCGGCCATCCTCCGTGTTTTCCAAACCATCCAACAACAATCGGGCTATTCGTTTGTCTACAACACATCGGACATCGACACCAACCGTAAAATCACGGTTGTCGCCCAAAACGAAAAGTTGACCAGCGTTTTGACAAAGATATTTGCCGGAACCGATGTCACCTACACCTTGCGCGACAAACACATCGTTTTATCGAAAAAAGCCGCAACAGCTTCGGCGCAAAGCTCACAAAGCGGAATTTCCGGTTCAGTCAAAGATGAGAAAGGCATGCCACTGATCGGGGCTACCGTATTGATCCAAGGCACCATGACCGGAGTCGCAGTCGATGCTGATGGCGCATTCATGCTGCCGCAGGCCAAAGTTGGCGATATACTCGAATTTTCGCTGATCGGCTACGCCAAACAAACAGCTCCGGTTGTCGGAAACAGCCCGATGTCAATCATCATGCGCGAAGACAACGCCGTTCTTGATGCAGTTGTCGTCACGGCTTTGGGTATCAAAAGGGCAGAAAAATCACTTGCATACAATGTACAAGAAGTTTCTGGCTCAGTAGTAAATACAGTTAAAGATGCCAATTTTGTGAATTCACTTTCGGGTAAAGTTGCCGGTTTACAAATCAATTCTAGTGCATCAGGCGCTGGTGGTTCTGCCCGAGTGGTAATGCGTGGTGTAAAGTCCATTAATGGAAATAACAATGCGCTTTATGTAATTGACGGTATTCCCATGCCAACATTACGCTCGGCCCAAACCGCGGGTATCTATGAAACCCCTGATGGCGGTGATTTTGAAGGCGTTGTCAACATTAATCCAGAAGACATCGAGAACATGTCGGTTTTGACCGGTGCAACATCAGCTGCCCTCTATGGCTCACAAGGTGCCAATGGCGTAATACTTATTACAACTAAAAAGGGTCAGAAAAATCAGATACGTGTAAACTACTCCAATAATACCACGCTCTCTTCGCCGTTTGTGATGCCAAAATTTCAAAATCGCTATGGGACCGATATCAATTCGTCGTCAATGAGTTGGGGTGAAAAACTTGCCACGCCTTCTACCTACGACCCAAAAGACTTCTTCCAAACTGCATTTGATGAGACAAATGCTATTTCAATAGCATCTGGAACAGAGCGTAATCAAACATACTTCTCGGCTTCAACAGTCAATGCTCGGGGATTAGTTCCTAACAACACGTACAATCGTTATAACTTCACACTACGTAATACTACGGATTTAGTAAAAAATAAACTTACACTTGATCTTGGAGCTTCATATATGAAACAGGAGCGCCGCAATGCTCTCGTACAGGGTATATACCACAATCCATTGATTGGTGCATATTTATTTCCTCGTGGTGATGATATCAGCAAATATCAGCTTTATGAACGATACAATCCAGCATTGGGTTATAGCGAACAATTCTGGGGATTGGAGTTCATCAATGGTGTTGAAAACCCATATTGGATTGTAAATCGTGAGTTATTTGAAAACGTTTCACATCGTTATACGTTCAACGCAACATTGCAGTACAAACCTCTTGATTGGTTGACATTTACCGGACGTGCGCGCACCGACAATACAGCAATGCTCTACACGCGTAAAATCTACGCAACGTCAAATACGCTCTTTTCTTCGGAGTATGGTAATTATCTAAATCACAAACTGAATCACAACAACCTCTACATTGATGCATTGATGAGTATCAACAAGTCATTCTTGGATGACAAACTATCGTTGCAATTCAACGTAGGAGCAAGCCTTGTGGACGATAAGAATACTCGCACCGGCTACGAAGGTCACCTTGCTGGTATCGCCAATAAATTTACATACAATAACATTGTACCAAGCGATCTGAACACTCGACCCATGGAAGAAGGGTATCATGATCAGTCACAAGCTCTTTATGCAACCTTACAACTCGGCTACAAAGGAATGCTTTATGTCGATGTAACGGCTCGTAATGAATGGGCTTCACAATTGGCATTTACAATGAAACAAGACTTCTTCTATCCATCCATCGGTGTTTCGGCCGTCATCTCTTCTATGGCAGATCTTTCAAAAGTTGGTATATCATTCTTGAAAGTACGAGCATCATATGCCGAGGTTGGTAATGCTCCGGAACGCTACATTACCGGACGCAACTATGCTATTTCAGGCGGAGTCATCACTACTGAAACCTACGCACCGGCAACTCACTTACGTCCAGAGCGAACCAAATCATTTGAGGTCGGTATGAATGCGAAATTCCTCGGTAATAAAATTTGGGCTGATTATACTTACTACAATACTGATACATATAATCAGCTTTTCCTCTATGATGCACCTCCTTCAACAGGTTACAAGCAATCGTATCTCAACTCTGGTAAGGTAAACAACTGGGGTATGGAAGCCGTTGTAGGATACAAAAATACGTGGAAAGATTTCTCTTGGTCTTCATCCGTAAACTTCTCGATGAACCGTAATAAAATCAAAGAATTGGTACCCAAAGGAACGATTGACCCGGTAACCGGTATGGAGGTAGATTTACCGGAGGTTGTCATGGATTTCGGTGCTTATAGTGTCAGAATGAAAGAAGGTGGATCCATTGGAGACTTCTACGTAACAGGTCTTATGACGGATGACCAAGGTAAAATTTATGTTGACCCGAATTCGAATACAGTCAAGACTGATCCCAGCACACTCATTTATGCAGGTAATACTGAAGCTCGGTTCCGGTTAGGTTGGAATAACAACTTCTCATACAAAGGTTTTTCATTAGGTGTACTTGTTGATGCACGCATCGGTGGGCGCGGAGTGTCCGTGACCCAAGCGTTAATGGATCGATTTGGTGTATCGGAAGCTTCTGCTGATGCTCGTGATTCGGGAGGTGTTCGTATCTCCGAGGAGCAGGTTATTCCCGGTGTTAAAGAATTCTATAATAACACAGGAGATGGTATGGGTATGATGTCGCAGTATGTCTATAACATGACCAACGTTCGTTTACGAGAAATGTCATTAGCTTATGACTTACCGTCCAGCTGGTTTAACAATAAGCTCCATGCAACTGTCTCACTCATTGGACGCAACCTCTTTATGTTCTATAATAAAGCTCCGTTCGATCCCGAAGTAACAGCCTCAACCGGTACATATTATCAAGGTGTAGACTTCTTTATGCAACCGAGTGTTCGCACCTACGGGTTTAGTGTGAAAGTACAATTCTAAAACATAACACCGATGAAAAAACTAATATATCAAACTGCAATATATTCAGCAGTACTATTCTCGTCAGTTCTTGCTGTATCATCGTGTACAGGAGATTTCGAACTGTTCAACACCAATCCAAATGCCGCTCAAAATGTCGATTTGACGACACTAATTTCGACAATGGAGATGGATGCCGTCTATCCAACTACTGGTGAAACGACTGTTCCCGTAAACCGCTATCAGACCGGTTGGAATCTATTGGCTGATCATTTTGCAGGTTATATGGCATGCGCAAACCATTTTGATGGAGGCGTAAATCCAATGGTTTACAGCCTTGCAAACACATGGCGTAATACTGTTTTTGAGGTAGCATTTACTCAAGTTATGCCAGCATGGTTACAGCTCAATGCAGCCCATAAAAAGGGCAATGTAAGTGATGAAACAATGGCTATAGCCGATATTTTGAAGGTCACAACTCTTCATCGAGCAAGCGATATGTATGGGCCTCTGCCTGTCTTTAATTTTGGAGAATCTCGCAACCCGTACAATTCTCAGGAAGAGCTATATAATCACTTTTTTGAGGTGCTTAACAAATCAATCAATGTGTTAAAAGCGTTCGTAGCCGTAACACCTGATGCTCGCCCTCTCATAAAGGTTGATGCCGTCTATGAAGGCGACTTTACCAAATGGTTGAAATACGCCAACTCTCTCAAACTTCGTCTTGCGATACGTATTCGCTACGTCAAGCCAGATTTAGCGGCAAAATATGCTCAAGAAGCTATTGATGGAGGAGTAATAGAAAGCATCGCCGACAATGCACAGTTGAAGAGCTATCGTCAAATCACGGTTAATAACCCTCTTGAAATGATCTGGAATTCATATAATGATGCTCGAATGGGAGCTTCCATGGATTCCTATCTAAATGGATACGAAGATCCTCGTTTACCTAAAATGTTTAGTCCTTCGGCTATTGATGGAAAATTCCACGGTGTACGTAACGGATTAGGTTCAACCGAGCAGAAATTCTACACAAAAATGTCTGCACCTAATATTACTTCAAGTACGCCTATGCGTTGGTTGATGGCATCAGAGGTCGCATTCCTCAAAGCAGAATACAAGCTAATCTTTATGGATGACAAGACTGGTGCGCAAACCGACTATGAGAATGGTATTCGGCTCTCTTTTGCCGAGTATGGGATCTCTTCAAGTGAAGCAGACACGTATGCTCAAAGCACCAATGTTCCCGCCTACTTCACGGATAGTTCAGAGAATCCGACAAAGTACAACATCAGTGCCTCGGGTCGTGTATCTGTAAAATGGGCAACTGATGGATATGAATTGGAACGCATTATCACCCAGAAATGGATTGCATTGTATCCTAATGGCATGGAGGGTTGGGCTGAGTTCCGTCGTACTGGTTATCCTCGCATATACGCCATTGTCAGCACCAATGTCGACTCAAGCATCAGCAAGACAACTCAAATACGTCGCGTTATTTTCCCAAAAAGTGAATATAACAATAATGCAGGAGCAGTCGCTGCTGCCACGCGTCTACTCGGTGGCCCAGATTCCGGCGGAACACGCCTATGGTGGGATATGAGATAGAATAATAAACCAAAATGAAAATTGAAATGAAAAATACCTTTAAATTATTGATGTGGTTTGGAGCTTACATGACACTTTTGTGCTCATGTGAACAACAGAACATCCCCGAACCTATTAGGACTCAACACCCTGATAAACAATCGCCGATTTTGAGAGATGATGCATATTACGCACGTCTGAGAGCCTATAAACAAACAGAACACAAGTTAGCATTCGGCTGGTTTGGTTCATGGACTGCTGTCGGGCCTTCGGAACAATGTCGTTTGAAAAGTGCACCTGACTCGATGGATATTATCTCAATGTGGAGCCAATGGCATTCGCTCAATCCACAACAAATTGCCGATAAAAGATTTGTGCAACAAATAAAGGGAACAAAAGTGGTTTTTTGTATCTCGGCCCGAGATGTACCCGAAGAATTTAAAGAAGATGGGCAAATCACGGACAATTCGCTTAAATTGTATGCAAAAGCATGGGGTAAAGACTCGATGGACAAATATCAATATGATGGTATAGATATTGACTTTGAGACAGCAATTGACCACCAAGGCCCGCTGAATACAACACCCGGACTCTTCAAAAAGTTCTGCCAAGAATTGAGCCAATATATCGGACCTAAATCCGGAACTGGTCGTTTATTTCTTATTGACGGAAACATTTCATCATTGGGATCTGGCATTGCCGAATGTTGCGATTATGCGGTAGCCCAATCGTATAATTGCTCGGGAGCAGATGATTTGAGAACAAGAACTCAAAGTGCTGCTATCTGCGGCTGGAAACCAGAACAGATAATTTTCACCGAGAATTTTGAGTCTTTATGGAAATTAGGAGGTACACGCTATAAGCTACCGAACGGCCAATACATACCTTCTTTGTTAGGTATGGCTAACTTTGCTTTAACTGAAACATCTCGCGGTTTTGGATCGTATCATATGGAGTATGAATACGGCCATGCTGATATGCCCTATAAATTTATGAGACAAGCGATTCAGCTTGCTAATCCAGCTCCGGTAGGTGATTATTCTAAAAATTTGGCATCCATAGTAGAAGCAGGCATAACCTCTCACAAAGTAACAGTGTATCCTTCTGGCAAACATGAAAAGTTCGAAATCACACTAACGGGAGTTTTATCGGCAATTGCTGCTGGTGATATTGATATACCCTTTATGGTGGACAATTCTTTGGTTGCAAAATATAACGAATACAACTATACAGAATATGCCACAATGGACACCTCTTTGGTTCAATTCTCTGCTCCTATGCACTTTGTAACCGGATCACAAAAAGCAACAGAGGCTGTAACAATGACAATTCAAAACATGGCATCGTTGAAAGCTGGAACATATATGATTCCAATCAGTTTTGATTTTTCGGGCCTCAAAGGCTATTCAGCTAACACGGTTAAGCAAGTTAGATACATAATCTATACGAAGGTTGATGATGTCAATCGGATTGGATTCATATCAGCAACTACGCTTGGAAATATTGATGCAATGTTGTCTGATGGCGAGGTGTTAAGTGTCGGCAGTACTAAAGTTTCGGCATCAACGCAGTATAGTATACCCGAAGATGCAATATTAGATTTAGTAGTAGACCCAAC
>CAYOKU010000029.1:9586-30180 GCA_964404645.1 uncultured Alistipes sp. | reverse complement strand
GTGTCCCCAGCGTTTCATTTTTCTCGCTTTGCGATACTCAAAGGCTCTTCCCATACGAATTTCTATTTTATTATTTCTTTTTCGTGGCACAAAGGTATAAAATTCGGCGTTAAAAAAAGAATCCGCAATTAAAAAATCGGTTGGCCGCTGCGGTTTACGCGGAAATGTGTAATTTTACCGCCGTAATAAAGCGTATAATTATGGAAATCAAGAGCCGGTTCGACCATTTCAACATCAATGTGACGAACCTTGAACGCAGCCTTGCGTTCTACGATAAGGCCCTCGGCCTGAAAGAGATTAAACGAAAAGAGGCCTCCGATGGAACTTTTACGTTGGTCTATCTGGGCGATGGCCAAACATCGTTTCGTTTGGAACTGACCTTCTTGCGTGACCATACGCAGGCTTACCAACTGGGCGAAAACGAGAGCCACCTCTGCATGCGAGTGGCCGGTGATTACGACCAAATTCGGGAGTACCACCGCCAGATGGGGTGCATCTGTTTCGAGAACGAGGCGATGGGACTCTATTTTATCAACGACCCTGATGATTATTGGATCGAAGTATTGCCCGTAAAATAATATAGATGATGAAAGAGACCGATCTGCAACAGGAAGTTGCCGAGGCCGTGCGTGTGATGCGTGACGGCGGAATTATCCTCTATCCTACCGATACGGTGTGGGGGCTGGGGTGCGATGCGACCAATGCCGATGCTGTGGCGCGGATCTATGCCCTAAAACGGAGCGAGAACAAAAAGTCGATGCTCGTCTTGTGTGGCTCGGCGGATATGGTGGTGCGCTATGTCAATAAAGCACCCGGCGTGGCATACGAAGTGATGGAGATGGCGACCAAACCGCTGACGCTGATTCTACCCGGGGCATCGGGACTTGCTGCCAATCTGATTCCCGATGAAGGAACACTCGGCGTGCGCGTGCCCGACCATCTATTTTGCCAGCAGATGTTGCGTGCGTTGGGGCGACCGGTGGTATCGACATCCGCTAATATTTCGGGCGAAGAGACTCCGGTGGGATTACAGGATGTTGCCAAAGAGGTGATCGACGGAGTCGATTTTGTCGTTAATCCCCGCTTTGAAGGAAAACCGACTCGCAAGGCTTCGTCAATTATAGCCTTTGGCGAGGGTGGCGAGGTGAAGATTATTCGCGAATAGATGGCACGCACGATAACTACTCCGATTCAGAAACGTTTTTCGGATGTCGATACGTTTCAACATGTCAATAACATCTCTCAGCAGTCCTATTTTGATGTGGGCAAGGTGGCCTTTTACGAAACGGTGCTGGGAGCCGAAGTACTGGCGCATGATCTGCGTATTGTGACTGTCTCTACGGCGACCTCCTATCTGGGGCAAGTGCGTATGTATGACGATGTGCGGATCACGACGACCTGTGAGCGAGTCGGCACGAAATCGCTGACGTTGTTCCAGCAACTTATGGTTGGTGACCAGGTGCGTAGCGAGAGCCGCTCGGTGATGGTTGCTTTCGATTTTGCACGTCAAGAGGGTGTTGCCGTGCCCGATGTATGGCGGACGAATTTGCTGGCCGATTAACTCCGTAGCGATGACCGATTCGGGAAAGCTCAAAGGGCATGTCGCTCTGTGGGTCGCCAATATCATTTGGGGGCTGAATGCTCCGATTTGTAAGGGGGTGCTCCGATCGGCAACACACCCCGAAGGGGTCAGCCCTTTTGCCCTGAGTGCCTACCGCATGTTGGGAGCCGCGGCTCTGTTTTGGGGAGCATCGCTGTTTCTGCCTCGCGAGAAGGTTGCTCGGCGTGATATGTTGCTGCTATTCTTGGCCTCGGTATTTGGTATTCAACTCAATCAGATGCTGTTTTTGTGGGGGCTGTCGTTGACCTCACCGATCGACTCCTCGATCATTGCTACGGTTGTGCCGGTGCTGACGATGGTGCTCGCCACACTCTTTCTGCGTGAGCCGATCACATGGTTGAAGGCTGGCGGGGTCTTTTTGGGCTGTGCCGGAGCGGTCATGTTGGTGCTTATTAGCCAGCATGCCGTAGGGGGTGTGTCGAGTATCGGTGGCGATGTGTTGTGTGTGGTCAGCGCGGTGAGTTATGCGATCTATCTGACGGCCTTTCGCGATGTGATCGTGCGTTACTCGGCCGTAACCACCATGAAATGGATGTTCCTTTTTGCGGCAATTTCAGCCTCGTTGATTTACCACAAACCGCTTGTAGAGGAGCATTATGCGGCACTCTCGGCTGCAACGTGGGGCGGTATTGCTTATGTGGTGGTCTGTTCGACCTTTGTCGCCTATTTTATGGTTCCGATTGCGCAGCAACGCCTCCGTCCGACGGTGGTGTCGATGTATAACTATGTGCAGCCCGTGGTGGCTGTTATTTTCACCGTTGCGATTGGTCTCGACAGCTTTGGATTCACCAAAGCTGCTGCCGCCTTATGCGTTTTTGCGGGGGTGTGGCTGGTGACCAAATCGAAGTCGCGCGCACAATTGGAATGCGAGAGAATGGGGCGTGAAAAATAACGTTTTTTATTTCTTGATGTTTAGCTCTTCTGCCATCTTCTCCATCAAGGCATAGGCCGCCTCGTATTCGTTGGGTATTTTGCCGTCCAATATGGCGTTTTTAATCACCTCTTTGATCTGTCCGATCTCCTTGCAAGGGGTGATTCCGTAGGTAGACATGATGATTTCGCCCGTAATCGGTGGCTGGAAATTGCGGATGCGATCGCGCTCTTCGAGATCTTTCATCTTGCGCCGAACCAACTCGAAGTTGGCCAGATAGCGTTTGACCTTTGCGTCAATGCCCGATGTGATGTCAGCCTCGCAGAGGGTCATGAGGGGCTCAATGTCGTTGCCGGCTTCGAAGAGCAATCGTCGCACAGCCGAGTCGGTCACCAGATCCTCCGAAAGAATAATCGGTCGCAGATGCAGGAAAACCAGTTTCTGCACAAACTTCATGTGCTCATTCATCGGTAATTTCAACTGCCGGAAGATTGCCGGAACCATCTTCGACCCCAACACCTCGTGGCCGTGGAACGTCCAGCCGATCTTTGCATCGTACCCTTTTGTCAGAGGTTTGGCGATATCGTGGAGTACCGCAGCCCAGCGCAACCAAAGATCATCGCTGTTGCGAGCTACGTTGTCCAATACTTTGAGCGTATGCGTGAAATTGTCCTTATGTGCGTGTGCCCCTCGTTTCTCAATCCCTTTGAGTCGATGCAGTTCGGGGAAGATCAACTGCAACAGCCCCGTTAATTCGAGCAGTTCGAATCCGATGGAGGGAACGGGCGACAAGACGATTTTGTGGAGTTCGGTAGCGATTCGTTCGCGCGATACGATCTTGATTCGTTCGGCGTTGCGGCGAATGGCTTCGAAGGTCTCATCCTCGATCGTAAATCCCAGCTGCGCGGCGAAACGCACGGCCCGCATCATGCGCAGCGGGTCGTCCGAAAAGGTGATGTCGGGGTCGCAAGGGGTGCGGATGATGCACTCTTCCAGATCGGCGATGCCTTCGAAGGGATCGACCAATTCGCCAAAGGTTGATCCGTTGAGCGACCACGCCAATGCGTTGATAGTGAAGTCGCGGCGGCGTTGGTCGTCTTCGAGTGTGCCGGCTTCGACCTGTGGTTTGCGTGAGTCGGCGGCGTAGGATTCGCGGCGTGCGCCGACAAATTCGACCTCGATGCCGCCACGAGCTCGTACCATAGCTGTCCCGAATGTTTTGAATACGGAGACCTTGGTGTGCAACTCGCGACCGAGAGCCTCGGCCAAAGCGATGCCGCTACCTACGACAACGACGTCAATGTCGGTCGAGGGGCGATGGAGATAGTAGTCGCGCACGTAGCCGCCCACGACGAACGCCTGCACGCCCTGCGCATCGGCAAGCCGTGAGATTTGTCGGAATATGGGGTTGGATAATGGCACGCGATTACTTTACATGGGGTTTGATGATGTTGCGCCACACCAGATAACCCTCGCCCATGAGGTGCAAGCCATCGTTCGTATAGCGTTTGTCGAGTCGACCTGCTCCATCGACCAATGCACTCCACACATTGAGGTAGGTGACACCCTTCTCGTTGCACAATGCTTCGAGCCGTTTGTTCATCGGCACAATCTGCGAAGCATAGGCGTTGCGACGCTCATAGTCCGGCAGATCAACTCCGTTGACCGGCAGCAGGCTCTGTACATAGACCTTGGTCCACCGCGATTCGGTCTGAAAGCGGTCGATGATTCGAGCGATGTTGGCGAGAATCTCCTTTGGCGGAGTGCCGGCAATCAAGTCATTGATGCCGATCATGAGGAAGATTTTCTTGGGGTGTCCTGCAATGATCGGGTCGAGCCGTTCGAGCAGCCAGTCCGAACGGTCGCCGCTGATGCCGCGGTTCTTGATGTGACGGTTGTCGAAGAGTTCCGACCATTCGCAGCCATCGGTGAGCGAATTGCCCAGAAATATGATGTCGCTCGACACCACCGGAAGTACTTCGAACAACGACCGCCTGCGGAGGTTGTACTCGTTCTGGGCGGATGCCGTACACATAGCGAAGAGAGCTATGGCAAGAAATAGAATACGTTTCATGGTGATCTATTATTTGAGTTCGCGTTTGTAGAGAGAGACCGTGTTTTCCAGCCCGAAGTAGAGCGCGTCGCTAATCAGCGCATGGCCGATTGAAACCTCATCCGTCCACGGAATTCGGCTGACGAAGTAACGCAGGTTTTCGAGCGACAGGTCGTGGCCGGCATTGAGTCCTAATCCTTGATGACGAGCCTCTTCGGCGGCCGAAATATAGGGTGCGATCGCGGCGGCACGATCGGTCGGATATTCGCGGGCGTAGGCTTCGGTGTAGAGCTCAACGCGGTCGGCTCCGCAGGCCTTTGCGCCGATAACCATCTGCGGATCCGGATCCACAAAGAGCGATACGCGAATCCCTTTTTCGTGAAAACGAGCCGTGACTGCGGTCAAAAAGTCGCGATGGGTGATCGTGTCCCAGCCGGCATTCGAAGTGATGGCATCTTCGGCATCCGGAACCAGCGTAACTTGCGTGGGGACGACTTCGAGCACCAGATCCGTGAAACTGGGAGTGGGATTTCCCTCAATATTAAACTCGGTGGTGAGCACTTTTTTGAGGTTGCGCACATCTTCGTAACGGATGTGGCGTGCATCGGGACGCGGGTGGACGGTGATACCCTCCGCACCGAACCGTTCGATGTCTGTGGCGGCACGTACAACGTCGGGGTGGTTGCCGCCGCGCGAATTACGCACCACGGCAATCTTATTGATGTTAACGCTCAATTTTGTCATAATATTCGCTATATTTGCATGAAATCCGCCTGTGGCTGTCGATCGAATCAGCAGCATGGTGATTTCAACGTGGTAAAGTTACTCATTTTTTCGGAATTTTCGCCCATGAAAATCATACTTTTTTCCCGTGCGCAGATTGCGCACACGGCCGAGGAGATCGGCCAACTATTTGAGGCGATCCGTTTGTTCGGTTTCGATTATGCCGTCAACGAGGAGTTTGCGCCTGTGGTTGATCGGTTGATCGGTCTACGGATTCCTCCCGAACGAATCTACGGTAATCGCATCGGCCCACAACCGGCAGGAACGGTCATGGTGTGCTATGGCGGTGATGGAACGCTGCTCGAAGGGGTACACCGCATGCACGGGGTGTCGATTCCGGTGATGGGAATCAATGCCGGTCACCTCGGTTTTCTGACCTCGGCTCCGAGCGATGGGCTGAATCTGATCTTCGAACAGATTGCTGCACGTCATCTGACCACCGAGCCTCGTTCGATGTTGAGTGTGTCGGGGCAGTTTGAGTCGCAGGAACAGACTCAGTTGGCTCTTAATGAGTTCGCCGTGCAACGTCACGGTGCGGGGATGATCTCGGTCGAGACCTATGTGGACGATCAGATGGTGGCCACCTATCATGGTGATGGGGTGATTGTTTCGACCCCTACCGGTTCGACCGCCTATTCGCTCAGCGCAGGTGGGCCGGTGGTTGCCCCGACATGTCGCTGTTTTGTCATCTCGCCGCTCGCTCCCCACAACCTGACGATGCGTCCGGTGGTGGTTCCCGAAACGAGCGTTATTAAACTCCATATCCACCCGCGCCGTAGCGATGCCTTCGTGACTATTGACAATCGTACTTACGCCGTTTGCGAGAGCGCGACGTTTACGGTGAAGTGTGCCGAACAACGTATTTTTTTGGCAGTTCCGCACAATATATCATTTTACGACACGTTAAGGAACAAAATGATGTGGGGAATCGACATCCGGAGCTAAAAACAAGTTGCTATTCGGTGTAAGATTGTCCATTTTAAGAGGTAAATTCCATTTTATTTCCTATATTTGCACCCTATTATGAGTGAGCAAAAACGGATACCGCAACACGTGGCGATCATCATGGACGGTAACGGTCGTTGGGCTGAGTTGCGCGGCAAGACGCGTAGCGAAGGTCATGCGGCAGGTGTGGAACCTGTGCGTGCGGCGTTGCGGGCTTCGGTGCGTTGGGGTGTTAAGTACTTGACATTGTATGCGTTTTCGACTGAAAATTGGGGACGTCCCGAACCCGAAGTAGATGCTTTGATGGAGCTTTTCTGCCAATGTGTGGTTCATGAAACGCCCGAATTAAAACAGCAAGGAGTTCGGATCACGATGATCGGAGATCGGAGTCGTTTCTCGCCGAAGGTGCAGGAGTATCTGGCCGAGGCAGAACGTCAGACCGCAGATGGACAGACGCTGACTCTCGTTTTGGCACTCAACTACTCCTCGCGCAGTGAGATTACGCGCGCTGTTCGTAAAGTTGCATGTGCGGTTGTTGGAGGGGCTTTTGCACCGGAAATGATCTCGGAAGAGTCGATTTCGAAGGCTCTTGACACGGCGGATCTTCCCGATCCCGACCTGATTATCCGCACGAGCGGAGAGCAGCGATTGAGCAATTTTCTGCTGTGGCAGGCCTCCTATGCGGAGTTATATTTCCCCGATGTACTGTGGCCCGATTTTACCGAGCAGGAGTTCGATCGTGCCATCGAGGAGTATGCCCAACGTGACCGCCGTTTCGGTCTGGTAAGTAAGTAAATGAAGAAGTTAGATTAGATCAAAATAGATGAATTATTTCGGTAAGATATTCGCCGCGGCGGCAATCCTCGTATTGGCTTGCGCGAATCTGTTTGCACAGGAGATCACTCCGGCAGATACTACGGCGGCAACTGTGCCCGCGTTCTCGCAAGATGCTCCCATGCTTAAAGGCGCGAGCACACCCAAACTCTACTACATCCGCGATGTTCGTGTCGAGGGGGTGCAGTACCTCAATCCCGACCTGCTGAAATCATCGGCTGGATTGATCGAAGGTGATTCGGTCTATCTGCCGAGCAGTTTCATCTCGAATGCGATTGCGCGCTTGTGGAGCCAACGATTCTTTGCCGATGTAAAGATTGGAGCCGAGATCGAGGGCGACAGCCTTGATCTGAGGGTTTTTCTCAAAGAACGTCCCCGTGTAAGCAATTGGGATTTTTCGGGAATTTCCAAGGGTAAGAAGAAGGATTTGCTCGAAAAACTTAAACTCAAACGCGGTAGCGAGATGTCGGATTATGTGATCGACAAAAATCAGAAACTGATCAAGGAGTACTGGGTTGAGAAGGGTTTTCGCAATGCCGAGGTGGGGGTGAAGATCGATAATGATACCGTGCGCCAAAATATGGTCAATGTCACCTTTTTGGTCGATCGCAAAGATAAAGTGAAGATCGGTAAGATCAACTTTTCGGGGAACGAGCAGTTTTCGGATAAGCGTCTGCGTCGCACGTTCAAAAAGACCCACCAAAAATCAATCAATATCTTCAAAGGAACCAAACTCAATGAGTCGGATTATCTGACCGACAAAGAGTTGCTGATTGACTTTTACAATTCGCGCGGTTATCGCAACGCAACGATCGTCGCCGATTCGATCTATCCGATCAACGCCAAACGGTTGGGAATCAACCTCAGTGTATCGGAGGGAAATAAATACTACATCCGTAACGTCAAGTGGGTCGGTAATTCGATCTATCCAACCGATGACCTGCAACGAATGTTTGGTGTGCAGGGTGGCGATATTTACGATAAGAAGTCGATGCACAAACGTTTAGGTATCGGTAAAGAGGAGAATCCCGAAGATATGTCGGTCAAATCGCTCTACCAGAACGAAGGGTACCTGATGTCGCAGATTGATCCGGCCGAAACGATTATCGGCCCCGATTCGATAGATATTGAGGTTAAGGTATTTGAGGGTAAGCAGTTTACAATCAACGAAGTGGGTATCACGGGTAATCAGCGTGTCGATGACGAGGTGATTCGGCGCGAGCTCTATACGCGACCCGGCGAACTCTATAACCGTTCGTTGTTGATGCAGACCATCCGTACACTCGGTTCGCTCGGACACTTCAACCCGGAGGCGATCATGCCCGATATTAAACCTGTTTCCGATCGGTTGGTCAATGTCAATTGGCCGCTTGAAGAGCAGGCTTCCGACCAGTTCAACATCGCCGGAGGTTGGGGTTCAGGTACGTTTGTCGGCTCTGTCGGCATTACGCTGAACAACCTTTCGGTTAAGAACTTCTTCAAGAAAGGCGCATGGCGACCCTACCCGATGGGACAGAACCAGCGGTTGTCGCTCTCGGCACAGACCAACGGTACCTATTACAAGGCGTTTTCGTTCAGCTTCACCGACCCGTGGCTTGGTGGTAAAAAACCCAATTCATTCACCCTTTCGGCACACTTTTCGGAGCAGAACAATGCCTACTACGTTTGGCAGAACAGTACGCAATATTTCCGTACCTACGGTTTTGCCGCAGGTCTGGGTAAGCGGTTGAGCTGGCCCGATCCCTACTTTACCTTCTACACCGAAGCGAGCTACGAACGATATGCACTTAAAGATTGGTCCTCGTTTGTTATGACAAACGGTGCGGCAAACCTGCTTTCGTTGAAATTGGTTTTCGCACGTAACTCGATCGACCAACCGATCTACCCGCGCCGCGGTTCCGAATTTAGCGCATCGGTGCAGTTTACACCCCCTTACTCGCTCTGGAACGGGAAGGATTACAAAAAATTGGAGGCGCAGGCAAATGACGGAAGCCTCACCTCTACCGAACGTGACCGTGCCAATCAGGAGCGTTACCGTTGGGTTGAGTTCCACAAATGGCAGTTCAAGGCGCAATGGTTCCAGTCGCTGACTCGCAACACCAACCTCGTGCTGATGCTCAAAGCGGAGATGGGTTATCTGGGTAACTACAACAAGTATAATGTATCGCCGTTCGAACGATTTGAGGTCGGTGGCGATGGTATGTCGGGCTATAATATATATGGTATTGATATTATCTCGATGCGTGGTTACGAAGATGGTGCACTCGATCCGACCACCGACTACTCGGTGGCTTACAACAAATACACCGCCGAATTGCGTTATCCGGTAATTCTGAAACCATCGTCGCAGATCTATGTACTCGGATTCCTCGAAGGCGGAAATGCCTTCTCATCGTGGCAAAACTTCTCGCCTTTCAAGATCAAACGTTCGGCCGGTTTCGGTGTCCGCTTGTATCTGCCGGTGGTCGGTATGCTCGGTATTGATTGGGGCTACGGATTCGATGCTCCGGCGCGTAAGAGTGCCAAGAGCGGAAGTCAATTCCACTTTGTGCTGGGTCAACAGTTCTAAATTAGGGCTTTCTACGGATAAAAAATAGGCGATCTGGCAGTATAATTGAAAGAAAAGAGTTATATTTACAAAACCAAACCCTATAAAACGGATAGTATGAAACGACTGATTTTAATCGTAGCTTTTGTATTTGCAGCCGGAGTTGTGGCCGCTCAGAACTACATTGTGGTCAACAGCGAGAAAGTTTTTAAATCGCTCGATGCTTATAATACGGCAATTTCGGATTTGGATAACCTTGCCAAACAATATCAAGCGCAGGTGGATGCTAAGTTTGCCGAGATAGAGACGTTGTATAACAATTACATGAACCAGAAAACCTCGCTTTCGGCCGCAACGCGCCAAAGCCGCGAAAACGCTATTTTAGAACAAGAGAAGGCGGCTCAGCAGTTTCAAGAGAGCATCTTTGGACAGGAGGGTACGCTGATGAAAAAACGCGTGGAGATGATTAAGCCGATTCAGGAGAAGGTATTTGCGACCATCGAGGCTTATGCCAAGAGTATAGGTGCGGATCTGGCTCTCGATTCGGCCAATAATCCGACTTTGCTCTACTCCAATCCGAAGGTGGAGCGCACGCAGCAGGTGATCAATATGCTGAAATAATAGACATCAAATATTAACTTAAAAATCTTATGAAAAAAGTATTTAAACTGGCTCTTGCGGTTGCACTTGTGATGAGTACTTCGTCACTTTTTGCGCAGAAGTTCGGCCGTATCAACACGCAGGAAATCATTGTGGCTATGCCTGAAACCAAAGAGATGCAGACCAACATGGATGCATACGGCAAGGAGCTGCAAAACAACATCGAAACGATTAACGTTGAGTTCAACACCAAATATCAGGACTTTCAGAAGAGTTACAACACCATGTCTGAGGCGATCCGCGAGGTGAAGGCAAAAGAGTTGGAAGAGTTGCAGAATCGTAGTCGTGAGTTTCAAGAGGCTGCTCAACAAGATTATCAGAAGAAACAGAACGAACTGCTGACCCCGATTATCGAGAAAGCCAAGAAGGCAATCGACAAGGTGGCTACCGCAGGTGGCTATTTGGCCGTGTTTGATACTTCGACCGGTTCGTTGGCTTATTTCAGCGAGAGCCAGCTGACCGATCTTGCGCCGGAGGTGAAAAAGGAATTGGGTATTTCGGAGACGGCTGCTGCCGCATCTGCTCCCGCTGCCGCAGCACCTGCTGCCAAACCGGTGAAAAAATAGTTGCGCATGGCGATTTAGTTCGCCGACGATCTATTCATCAAAGAGCGTCTGTCTAATTGGTTTAGGCAGACGCTCTCTGTATTGTGTTCCCTTGTCGCTGTGCGACCGTGATGTAGCGTGTGATATTATCGCACTTCGCGTCCGATGGCCAATATCAGTAGCGGCTGATCTGCAAGGGCGAATTCGCGCCCGATTGCATCGCTATCGAACGCGGTGATACAATTGGCGTTGAGTCCTATTTCGGCCGCTTGCAGGCGCATGCATTGTGTGGCTATTCCTGCATCCAGATCGACCAAGCGGCTCTCTTCGATCGTGGATCGGATGATGATAAAAGCGTTGGGGCACGTTGTGGATTGCCTCTGTTCGGTCGGTGTCGCGTTTGAGTATATATGTGACAACACCTTCGGAGCCTCTTGTGCCGTGACAGGGGTGAACCGCAACACCTGATCTTTGCAGAGGGTCGGCAGCGGATCGCATGCAGCGATTATCCGCTCCAACTGATCGGGCCGGACGGTGAAATTCGGGTCGTATGTCCCTATGCCACGACTTTTCAGCAGCAGATTGCGGAGTGTCGCCTGCGGTTTATGCAGAGTGCGTTCTGCGGAGGGGCGGGCGGCATACTCCTCCATCTTGCGCCCTAAATAGTTATCAGCCATTTCGGTGAATCGATTTCAGCCTACAAAGATAAGCATCTGCTCGGCGAATCCGAATTTTTTCGCTAACTTTGTAGATATTACGAACGATTATCGGCTGAAAAATGGAGCATAATTCCCAGTTGGATCTGGCGTGGAAGTTTCTTGAAAATACCGGTGTCAACCTATTCCTGACGGGAAAAGCCGGTACTGGAAAGACCACTTTTCTGCGGAAGTTGAAAGAGCATTCGCCCAAACGGATGGTGGTCATGGCTCCGACGGGTGTGGCGGCTCTCAATGCGGGCGGTGTAACTATTCACTCGTTTTTTCAACTCCCTTTCGGCCCCTATCTGCCGGCGATGCAGGAGGCAGAGGGCGGTCGTCTGAAAATGCAGTTCAACCGAGAGAAGATCAACATCATCCGTAGTTTGGATCTGCTGGTGATTGACGAAATCAGCATGGTGCGTGCCGATCTGTTGGACGCTGTCAACGATGTGTTGCAACGCTATCGGGATCGGAATAAACCCTTTGGTGGGGTGCAGTTGTTGATGATCGGTGATCTGCAACAATTGGCTCCGGTGGTCAAACAACCCGAATGGGAGATTCTTCGTTCGCACTATCGGTCTCCCTATTTTTTTGATAGTAAAGCGTTGCGAGCATCCGAATATCTGACACTCGAACTTCAACATATCTACCGACAACAAGATCGCGAATTTATTGAAATACTGAATCGGGTGCGAGAGAATACGCTCGATCGTGCAACGCTGAATCGGCTCAATTCGAGATATATTCCCGATTTTTTGCCCGATGAATCGCAAGGCTATATTACCCTTACTTCGCATACCGACACAGCACGGCGCATCAACGAGTCGAAGTTGAATCTTTTGACGACTCCTGCCTATACGTTCGACTGTGAAGTCGAGGGCGAGTTCCCGGAATATCTCTATCCGGTCGATCGGGTGTTAACCCTGAAAGAGGGGGCGCAGGTGATGTTTGTAAAGAATGATCCGTCGGGAGCTCATCGTTACTTTAATGGTAAGATCGGTCGGGTTACGGCCATTGATGACGAACAGATCGAGGTAACTCCCGATGACTCTTCCGAACCGATTGAGGTCGAGGTGGCGGAGTGGACCAACGCGAAATATGTGATTGATCCGCAGACTCGCGAGATTACGGAGCAGGTGGAGGGTAAATTCCGGCAATATCCGTTGAAGGCGGCTTGGGCGATCACCATTCACAAAAGTCAGGGGTTGACCTTCGATCGAGCTATCATTGATGCCGCGGACTCTTTCTCTCATGGACAGGTTTATGTGGCGTTGAGCCGTTGCCGGAGTTTCGAGGGGCTTGTGCTCCGAACGCCGCTCTCTTCCGATGCGATTATCAGCGATTCGGCTGTGAAAAGTTTTGTGCGTGAGGCAGCACTCAATCCGCCTAATGAGGAGGTGTTGTCGCAGCAGGAGATGCAGTACCTCTGCTCGTTATTGACCGATATGTTTGATTTTGCCCCCTTGCGACCTAAAATCCGCTGGGTGCAGCGGGTGATCTGCGAAAATCTGGCAACCCTCTATCCGCGTTTGTCGCAGCAATGGGCTGAGATCCTGCCGTTGTTTGATCGTGAGATACTTATCGTTGGTGAGAAATTTCAAAAACAACTGACCCATCTGCTGGCCACGGCATCGCACTCCGATTCGTTGCTCCGAGAGCGTATTGTCAAGGGGCAGGCCTATTTCCTTGATAAGTGTGAAACAATCCTTAAATCACTCGTGGATCAAAGTAGGGTCGAGGTGGATAACAAAGAGGTCAAAAAACAGCTTACACACGCACTCAAAGAGTTACATCCGTTGCTGACTGCGAAATTGGCGGTGCTTGGTCTTGCCTGCGAGGCCGGATTCTCGGTGCATGACTATTTGGAGACACGCGCCAAAGCGATGCTCGGCGAACCGAAATTGAAACGGGAAAAACGGGGAGATAAATCGGATAAAGCGGTTGATGTCGAAACAGATCGCGTTACCGAGGCAGAGCCGTTGGATATTACAAATCCGGAGCTGTTTGAGCGGTTGCGGGCATGGCGTAAGCGCAAAGCCGATGAGAACCATGTTCCGGTCTACATCATCCTGCACCAAAAGGCTCTCATCTCGATTTGTAACTTGCAACCTCGCACCCGAAAGGAGCTGCTTGCGATTAAGGGTGTTGGCCGGAATTTCATCGCGAAGTATGCCGAAGAGATGCTCGCAATTCTTGCCGAGCAATCCGATATTGAGGCGTGATCAATCGTAAGATTGACGTTTAACGCATCAACACCGAAGAGTCGCCATAACTCAAAAAACGGAAGTCGTTCGAGAGCGCGTAGTCATAGATCCGATGCCAATCTTCGCCCACGAAGGCCGATACCAAGAGCAGTAGCGTGGATTTGGGTTGGTGGAAGTTGGTGATGATGTTGTGCACGATTCGGAATTCGAACCCTAACGGTGTAATCATAATCTGTGTGGCCGTTTTTAACCGCTCTATTCGGTTGGATTCGAGATAATGCAGGAGCGTTTCGAGTGCGTCGTGCCCCGTGAAATCGGCAGGGATGTCGTACAACTCCCACTGTCCGACAACGCGGGCGGCATCGGGTGATCCGTTCTGTTTGATCCGCCAAGCCAATGCCGGCAGCGATTCGAGTGTGCGTACCGATGTGGTTCCGACAGCTGTGATATGACCCCATTTTGCCAGTAGTGCGGCAATGGTCTGTCGGCGTATCTCGAAGTGTTCGGTGTGCATCGGATGCTGCGCTGCATCATCGTCTTTGACCGGAAGAAACGTTCCTGCACCCACATGCAAAGTCACCTCCTCGAACCCGAATCCGTTGTGTTGCATCCGAGCGATCAATTCGGGCGTGAAGTGCAACCCGGCCGTAGGTGCTGCTACCGAGCCCTCGAATTTTGAGTAGACCGTCTGGTAGCGTGTATAGTCAATCTCTTGGGTGTCGCGATTGAGGTAGGGTGGAATCGGAATTTTGCCCAGATGCTCCAATAGTTGTCCGAAGGTCATCTTTGCCGTCCACTCGAAGCGCACAATCTGCTCGCGACCGCCCTCTTTCACGCGCCATGCACGGAGCTGTTCTGCGTGCCCATTGTGATCGAAATTGATCTCGACATACCCCTCTTTCCATTTTTTGGAATTTCCGACGATACACGACCATTCGCAACTCCCTTCGACGGCAAATGCACGCTCGTAATCGGCCGGATCGTGCGGTTCGAGGCAAAAAACTTCGATTCGCGCACCAGAGGGTTTGTGCATGATGATTCGTGCGCGGATCACCTTCGTGTTGTTGAATACCAGTAGTTCTTCCGGTGGTAGCACATCACCGATATCGGCGAAATGTTGCTCCGAGATCGAACCGTTGCGATAGATCAGTAGCTTCGATGCCGAACGCTCCGGTAGTGGAAATTTGGCGATTCGTGCATCGGGTAGGTCGTAATCGAATTGATTTATGTCGATATGTCGTTCCATTTTTGTCAGAATATTGGGCAAAAATACAATTTTTTGTAACTTTGTGACGCTTAAAGTTCAAAAAAACTATGAAAACCGACTTTCTGGTTATCGGTTCCGGCGCAGCAGGCTTGTCGTTCGCGCTCAAAGCCGCCGATCATGCCCATGTTACGGTTGTGACCAAGGGCGAGATGGATGCCTGCAATACTAATTATGCGCAGGGCGGCATCTGCTCGGTGACTTACGCTCCCGATTCGTTCGAAAAACATATTCGCGACACGATGATTTGTGGCGCAGGTAAATGTAATGCGGAGGCCGTTGAGTTGGTTGTTCGCCGAGCACCTGAATTGATTGCCGATCTGATTGCATGGGGAACCCATTTCGATAAGACCCCCGATGGTCGTTACGAGTTGAATCGCGAAGGAGGTCACTCCGAACATCGTATCTTGCACCATGAGGATCTGACCGGAGCCGAGATTGAACGCGCGCTGATCGACTCCGTGCGTAAGCACCCCAACATTACCGTACTCGAACACCATTATGCCATTGATCTTTTGACGCAACATCATTTGGGCGAATTTGTTACGCGTCATACGCGTGGGCTGGCCTGCTTCGGTGCTTATGTGCTCAACCTCGACACCAACGAGATCGAAACCATGCTGGCTAAATTCACGATCGTTGCCACCGGTGGCTGTGGCAATGTCTACTCCACCACCTCCAATCCGATCGTCGCTACCGGTGACGGTATCGCGATGTGCCACCGCGCCAAAGCAATAACCGAGAATATGGAGTTCATCCAATTTCACCCTACGACACTCTATAATCCGGGGGATAAACCCAACTTTCTCATTACGGAGGCGATGCGAGGTTTCGGTGCAATTCTCCGATTGCAAAACGGAGAGGAGTTTATGGACAAGTATCACCCGATGAAGTCGCTTGCGCCACGTGACGTGGTGGCTCGTGCGATATATAGCGAGATGACCAAACGCGGCAACGATTTCGTCTACCTCGATGTTACCCACAAAGATGCCGAGGCGGTGCGTAACCACTTCCCCAATATCTACGAAAAATGTCTTTCGATCGGCATCGACATTACCAAAGACCGCATTCCGGTCACGCCCGCGGCGCATTACTGTTGCGGCGGAGTGAAGGTTGATACCAATGGACAGACCTCTATCCGGCGACTCTATGCGTTGGGAGAAACCTCCTGCACGGGGTTGCATGGGGCAAACCGGTTGGCATCCAACTCGCTGATCGAGGCGGTGGTTTATGCCGATCAGGCGGCTCGTCACACCTGCGCGTTACTCGACAAAGTGGATTTTCAGGAGGGTATTCCCGATTGGGATTTCGAAGGGACGCAACACACCGAGGAGATGTTGATGATCATTCAGTCGCAACGTGAAATGCAGTCAATCATGACCAATTATGTGGGTATCGTGCGCTCGAACCTCTCGCTCAAACGTGCCATACGTCGTCTGGGTACGCTTTACGAAGAGACAGAGGAACTCTATTCGAAAATTAAGCCCAACCGCGAATTGTGCGAACTGCGCAATATGATCGCTATTGCCTATCTGGTTATCAAACAGGGACGCGAGATTAAAGAGTCGGTCGGTTGCCACTACAATATGGATTATCCCAAATTGGAGTAATGGCTACTCCAACAACAATTAAAGATGAAAAATTAAAAATTGCGACATTGACAATTCATTTTTCATTTTTAGCTTTTCATTTTTAATTCCAAGAAAACATGACTCAACAAGAAGAGATCACACGCCGGCGGACGTTCGCCGTTATTGCCCACCCCGATGCCGGAAAAACCACGCTGACCGAAAAATTGCTGCTTTTCGGAGGCGCGATTCATGTGGCCGGAGCTGTCAAAAGTAATAAAATCAAGAAGGGTGCCACGTCCGACTTTATGGAGATCGAACGCCAACGCGGTATCTCGGTCGCTACATCGGTCATGGGGTTTGAGTACGAGGGGTGCAAAATCAACATCCTCGATACGCCCGGTCACGAAGATTTCGCCGAAGATACCTATCGCACACTCTCGGCGGTCGATTCGGTAATCATCGTGATTGACGGTGCAAAGGGTGTCGAGTCGCAGACCCGTAAACTTATGGAGGTGTGCCGTATGCGCAGCACTCCGGTGATGGTTTTCATCAACAAATTAGACCGTCCGTCGAAAGAGGCGTTTGATCTTTTGGACGAGGTGGAGAAGGAGTTGCGGATTCATGTGCGCCCGTTGGCTTTCCCCATCTCGAATGGTCCTACATTCAAGGGGGTTTATAACCTCTACGAGAAAAATCTTTCGCTCTTTCTCTCCGATGAGAAGCTGACGGCCGATGCGGCGACCGTAGAGATCTCCGACCTTGCCGCGCATGAACTGGATGAGTATATCGGTACAAGATACGCCGATCAATTGCGCTCGGATGTCGAGTTGGTCGAGGGTGTGTATGACGAATTTGATCGCGATGCCTATCTGCGCGGTGAGTTGGCTCCCGTCTTTTTCGGATCGGCTGTCAACAATTTCGGTGTGCGCGAATTGCTCGAATGTTTTATTCGTATCGCCCCTTCGCCGCGTCCTGCTCCAACGGAGAGTCGCACCGTGGAGCCGCAGGAGGAGAAGATGGCCGGCTTCATCTTCAAGATACACGCCAATATGGATCCCAATCACCGCGACCGTATTGCCTTTATGAAGATCTGTTCCGGCACGTTTGAACGTAACAAAAATTACCTGCATGTACGTAGTGGAAAGCAACTTAAATTTTCATCGCCTACCGCTTTTATGGCCGAGAAAAAGTCGGTGATTGATTTTGCCTATCCGGGTGATATTGTAGGTCTGCACGATACGGGTAATTTCAAGATCGGCGACACCTTTACCGAGGGAGAGAAACTTCGGTTTACAGGTATTCCTTCGTTTGCGCCGGAGCAATTCCGGTATATTGAAAACGCAGACCCTATGAAATTCAAACAGTTGTCCAAAGGTGTGGATCAATTGATGGATGAGGGTGTCGCCCAATTGTTCACCAGTTGCCTCAATGGTCGCAAGATCATCGGTACGGTGGGCGCGCTGCAATTTGAAGTGATCCAGTATCGTCTTGAACACGAGTATAATGCAGCTTGCCGTTGGGAGCCGATCTCGATCTATAAAGCCTGTTGGATCGAGAGCGATAATGCAGCCCAATTGGATGACTTCAAACGCCGCAAACACACCAATATGGCTATCGACAAGCATGGACGCGATGTCTTTTTGGCCGATACAAGCTACGGTCTTGCTCTTGCGCAGGAGAACTTCAAGGAGATTCGATTCCACTTCACTTCTGAATTCTAAGTGTTATGCGAATGCTCTTAGTGCTTGTCGTATGGATCGGATGCCTCTCTTGCTCGCATCTCGAACCAGCTCACGAGGTGGTGGAGCTGCAACCTTGTCGCGAAATCGAGGTGGACGAAACGAGCTACACCACAATTTTTCTGGCCGGAACGATCGACATGGGTAATAGCATCGATTGGCAGGCTGCCACCATCGAACAGTTTCGTAGTGCTGCTACGGGACGTTACCTCTTCTTTAATCCCCGTCGTGACGGGGGACTCGACGGATCGCAGGCTGACCTGCACGCTCAGATTCGTTGGGAGTTGGAGCACCTGGAACGAGCCGATGTGATTGTGATGAATATTCTCGGTAGCAGCCAATCTCCCATTTCGCTGTTGGAGATGGGTCTGCACATGCGTTCGGGAAAGTTGCTTGTGGCTTGCGAACCGGACTATTACCGATACGATAATGTGCGGATCACCTGTGAGCGGTATGCCGTGCCCTTTTACGATTCGTTCGATGCGTTGCTACGAGCGAATTTTAAGGAAATTTGCTCCCCCGAATAGGATCGCTCTGCCATTTTGCGGTTATGCCGTTTTTTACTACCTTGCCCGTATCAAAGGAACCTAATACAAACTTACTATGAAAAAAACAGGATTGATCTTTGCCGCACTTTTTGCCGTGACGACCACCGTTTTGGCCGATGAACCAACGGTCGCAACTACTCCGCCCGACTATTCGGCATATATTTTGACACCA
This sequence comes from uncultured Alistipes sp., assembly GCA_964404645.1. Taxonomy (GTDB): domain Bacteria; phylum Bacteroidota; class Bacteroidia; order Bacteroidales; family Rikenellaceae; genus Alistipes. Next base: position 11,124 of record CAYOKU010000029.1, on the reverse strand, counting down.
CCTGCCCCTGCCGCCCCGCGTATCAACAGTGCGCGTATCTTCGGGGTGCGCCCGGGGGCTCCGTTACTCTATACGGTTGCCGCCACGGGTGAGCGACCGATCTCTTTTTCGGCCGAAGGAGTTCCGGCCGGAGTGAAAATTGATGCCAAAACAGGCATGCTTACCGGTACGCTTCGCAAAGCGGGAATATACACATTGACACTTAAAGCGAAAAACAGCCATGGAGAGTCGATACGTGATCTGCGTATCGTCGTCGGAGAGGATATTTTGCTGACACCGCCGATGGGGTGGAACAGTTGGAATTGCTGGGGCAATAGCGTCAGTCAAGAGAAGGTGCTCAGTTCGGCACGTGCTATGGTCGATAAAGGGCTGATTAATTACGGCTGGTCGTATATCAACATTGATGATGGCTGGCAGGGTCTCCGTGGTGGCAAGAAGAATGCCATTCAGCCGAACCGCAAATTTCCCGACATGAAGGCTTTGGGCGAAGAGTTGCACGGCATGGGACTCAAATTCGGTATCTATTCCGGTCCGTGGGTCGGTACGTATGCCGGTCACATTGGTACGCAGTGTGATCGCGCCGATGGTAAATATGACTGGATTGAGCAGGGCAAGCATAACGAGAATTACAAATATTGCACCCCCGAAGATCCGACCGGCTATAAAGTTCGGCAAGAGTATTACCGTCACGGTGCGCACTCATTTGCCGCAGCCGATGCGTGGCAGTGGGCACAATGGGGGGTTGATTATCTGAAATACGATTGGAATCCGAACGACTACTATTATACGCGCGAGATGGCCGAGGCGTTGCGTGCTACGGGACGTGACATCGTGTTGAGCCTCTCGAACGGAGCCCCGTTTGCTAACGCCTATGATTGGGCATCTTTGGCGCAATGTTGGCGTACAACAGGCGATATCTCTGATGATTGGGGAAGTGTCAGCTACATCGGTTTTACGCCGCAGGAGCGTTGGACTGCATTTCAAAAACCCGGACATTGGCCCGATGCGGATATGCTCGTGGTGGGTATGGTCGGTTGGGGGCCTCATCTCCACCCGACACGATTGACTCCCGATGAGCAATATAGCCACATTACGCTATGGACACTGATGGCCTCGCCGATGTTGATCGGTTGCGATATGGCGCAGCTTGACCCATTCACAATCAGTTTGTTGTGCAATTTTGAGGTCAACGATGTATTACAAGATCCGCTCGGTATGCGTGCTGCCCCCTTTAACCGCGATGAGAAGCAGACGACCTATGTCAAAATTCTCGAAGACGGATCGCTGGCGGTCGGTATGTTCAACCGCTCGGATGCACCGTTGAAAATCGGTATTGTACCTCGCTCCATGGGTCTGTGGAGCGACCAGATCACGGTTCGCGACCTATGGCGGCAACAAGATGTCGCAACGATCGGGAACCGCGAATCGTTTGAACGCGAAGTGGCTCCGCACGGGGTCGTTTTTGTGCGGCTCTCTCCGGGCAATACACGTGATCGGCGAACGAATAGTCGTTAATCTCGCTTTCTATGGTTTAAAGG
>CAYOKU010000029.1:0-9576 GCA_964404645.1 uncultured Alistipes sp. | reverse complement strand
CTTAAAATGGGATAATATTTGTATATTTGTCCGAATAATAGTCGAATATATGAATCATCAAAATTCCAATGCCGTCATATCGAGCTATACGCTCCACGAGTTAGTCGTCATGGCGGGTGGCGAAAATAGATCGGGTTTGTTGGGTGAGTGTGTGGTAGCGAACAGCGATTCGCATTTGCAGGCTTTTCGCTCGCCGAGCCGGATTGATGCTTTTGTGATCGGAGTGGGTACGGAGGGAGAGAGCCGTGTGCTGTTTAATTTGCGCGAGTTCTGTCTGAAAAAAGATACGGTTTTTGTTTTCGGGCCTAAAAACATCCTTCAAGTGCAGTCCGATGACCACTTCAAGGCACATGTGATTGCGGTTACTCCCGATTTTTTGCATGCGCTCAATATCGACACCAAGCATATGATGCCCCTTTTTATCCAGTTGGCCTCGTTGCCTTGTGTGGGGTTGACTCCGGCCGAGAGTCAGACGTTGCGTAACTTTATCGGATTGGCCGAGCAGGAGATGACGCATGCCGGATCGGATCTCTCGGTGGAGATCATCAGTGCATTGATCGCTGCCACGATCTACAAAATCGGAGATCTTTTACACCACTATCTGGCCGAGCATCCAGAGGCACGCAATCCGATCTACAATCGCGCGGAGGAGTATTTTCGGCGTTTTGTCGATCTGCTGGGCGAACACTACAAGCAGGAGCGGAGTGTCGGTTTTTATGCCCGTCAATTGTGTATCACGCCCAAATACCTCACGACCCTTATCAAGCGGATAAGCGGTCGTTCGGTATCGGCGTGGATTGATAATTATGTCATTTTAGAGGCCAAAACACTCCTTAAATATTCGAATTTAAGCATACAGGAGATCGCTTACGAGCTCAACTTCCCTAACCAATCGTTCTTCGGCAGCTATTTCAAACGCAATACGGGCGTGTCGCCCTCACAGTACAAAGCATCGCTCTGATTGCCGTGAGGAGATTGATATGCGGGTGTGAGTTCTCGGATAGGGTGGTTATGCTGCCGAATACTCCTTCGTTATGGCCGTGAGATTTTTTCTCACGCGCTCTTGCGTCGCAAGTAGCGCACCAATTCTCCGCTGATGGCGATCAGCGAGGTGGCTCCAATAACGGCTCCCCACTCGGCAAGGGTCATTGGTGTAGTGCGGAATACCTTTCCGCCCAGCTCCACAATCAAAATCTGTCCAGCGGCAATGGCTAACAGAATGAGAAAGAATTCGCGACAACCCTTGATGCAGGCGAAAACCGAATGCTTGGTTTCAAACCCTTTGGCGTTGAACATGTTCCAGAATTGCAGGAAAACAAATGCCGAAAAGAATAGTGTCAATTGTTTGATGGTCAGATCACCCGATGGATCGGCCCAACCGAAGAGCATTGTCAGTAGAGCCACTACCATGACACCGCCGCTGACGATGATGTTGTGTGTCATGGCTGGAGTAATGATGAATTCGTTGTGTGGGCGGGGACGTTCGCGCATCACGTCGGCACTGGGTGGCAGAGAGGCCATTGCCATCGCAGCAAAGGTGTCCATGATAATGTTTACCCAGAGGATCTGGACTACGGTCAATGGCATATCCGTACCGAAAAGTGCACCTACGAAACAGATGATGATTGCGGCAAAATTGATCGTCAACTGGAATAAGACGAAGCGTTGGATATTGCGATAGAGTGACCGACCCCACATGACCGCGGTGGCAATTGAGGTAAATGAATCGTCCAACAGCGTGATGTCCGAGGCATCTTTGGCCACCGAAGTTCCCGAACCCATAGAAAGCCCAACATTGGCGAAGTTCAACGCCGGAGCATCATTCGTGCCATCGCCTGTTACGGCGACTACCTCGCCGCATTGTTGCAGCAAGCGCACGAGCCGTTGTTTGTCCAACGGACGGGCGCGAGACATAATCTTGATCGCCTGCACACGTGCGAGTGCCTCTTTGTCGGTCAGTGCGGCGAAGTCTACTCCCGTGATGTGGTTGCAGTCGCCGTGGCAGGTGTCGTCCCAGAGTCCGATTTGGCGAGCGATTTCGCGCGCCGTGGCCGGAGTGTCGCCCGTGACGATTTTGATGTCAATGCCGGCTTGGATGCAACGACCGACCGCCTCCGGCACATCTTCGCGTACAGGATCGGAGATGGCTGCGATAGCTGCCAGATGCAACCCTCCTTCGGCAACGGCGGCTTGTGGCGTTTCGTGGGTGGTTTCTGCCCACGCTATTGCCAATGTGCGCATGGCGCGATTTTGGAATCCGAGTAACTGTTCGGTGATCTTTGCTTGATCTCCCGAGTCCATACACATAGCGCGTACAATCTCCGGAGCTCCCTTTACACAGACGATTCTTCGACCGTTGATTCCACTCTCGATGAGAGTGGCCATGTATTTGCGTTCGGTTGAGAAGGTCAACCGATTGATGATCTTAGCACTATTGCGCAGCGGTTCGTAGGGTTCACCCTGTTCGTGGAGCCACGCTAACAGGGCTCCTTCGGTCGGATTGCCGATGACTGCACCCGTGTTGTCGAGAAACGCGGTCGAGTTCAATGCGATTACCTCTGCCAATTCGTGCGTTGGCAGCGAATCGTGTCGGATTAACTCATGTACCCGCATTCGGTTCTGGGTCAGCGTTCCGGTCTTATCGGTGCAGATAACCGTTACCGCACCCATCGTTTCGCACGCATGCATGCGGCGTACCAAGTTGTTGGTTTTGAGCATCCGGCGCATAGACATGGCCAGCGAGAGCGTGATGCTCATCGGCAGACCTTCGGGGACGGCCATTACGATGATTGCCACCGATATCATGAAGATGTGTAGAATCTGCTGAGCCACAACCGTCCACTCCTCTTCGAGCAATCCGTTCATCAATAGTGCCTTGCCAACCATGATGCAGAAGATCAGCACTGATAATCCGATGCCGACGCGGCCGATCAAACGCGATAGGCGTGTCAGTTGGCGGTCGAGTGGGGTCGGCTCTTCGGTGGCTATGGTCGATTGTTCGGTCACTTGTCCGGCTTCGGTGCGATCACCGACCGCCGTGACGACCATCTTGCCGTAGCCGTCGGCAACGGTTGTGCCACGCATCACGACATTCGATGGATAGGTGGCCTCGGCATCGAAGCTCTGTTCATCGGTGGTTTTATCGACTTCAAGTTCTCCGGTGAGAGTCGATTCGTTGATTTTGAGTGATACGGCCTCGGCCAGTTCGCCATCTGCGGGGATGGTCTCTCCGCTCTCGATGTAGACCACATCGCCGACAACTACATCGCGCCGTGCGATCTCGCAGACCGACCCTTCGCGCTGCACCTTTACCGGAATGTCGTCATTGACTTGATTCAGACGGCGAAAACGGCGTTGGGCATCTAATTCGAACCAGAAGCCGACGAATGTTGCTAAAATAATGGCGCAGATGATTCCGACCGACTCCGTAAAATCGCGGTGGATGAATCCGATGGCCAACGACAGTGCCGCGGCGAAGAGCAGGATGCGAATAATCGGATCGCGAAACTTTTCAGCCAGCAGTTTCCACGCCGAATCATCCTTGGGCGGGGTGATGATATTGTTGCCGTGTTCTTTGCGACTTTCGGCCACTTCGGCCGGTGAGAGTCCGTTGGGATTGAAACGAATCATATCGAATTAGAATTTGTTAAGCGAAAATTGGCGTGTCGAGGCATCGAGCCGCACAGCGATGAAGAGGAGAATGGTAAAGGCGATCAGCGATGAGCCGCCGTAACTCATGAACGGCAGCGGAATACCCATGACCGGCATCAGCCCGATCGTCATCCCCACGTTGACCAATACGTGGAACAGCAGGATGGCCGCCACGCAGTAGCAGTAGATTCGCCCGAAGGGTTCCTGCTGGCGTTCACCCATCCGCATCAAGCGCAGAATCAACAGACACAGTAGTGTCAGTACCACGATCGAGCCGGCAAACCCCCACTCTTCGCCCACCGTGCAGAAGATGAAGTCGGTGTGTTGCTCCGGCACAAATCCGTAGCGGATCTGTGTACCGTTCATGAATCCTTTGCCCCACAATTCGCCGGAGCCGATGGCGATTTTAGATTGGTTGACGTTATAGTCGGTGCCTAACGGGTCGCTGATAATGCCCAGAAAACTGAGGATGCGATCGCGTTGGTGCTGTTTGAGAATCGAGTTGAAGATGTAGTCGGTTGTCGGCAGAAAGAGCAGCGAACCGACAAAAAGGCTCAATGTGATGAAGATGTTGCGTAGATTTGCGCGGAAGGCGTAGATCACAACGAAAATGAGCGATAGGATTGTGACGATCAGCAGACTGTGGTATATATCCAATATCCCCGGTGCGATGCAAGCCATGATGATGCAGAGCAGAATGCTCGATAAAGCCAACACGGCCAAGTAGATCAGGCGTGATTTCCAGAGTCCGTTCATCATGGCCTCCGAGAAGGTGCAGGCCAGAATCATCATCACAAGCAGCGTCATGGGTGAGAGCAGGAACGAGATGATGAAGAGTGCCGCCACCAGCAACACCGGAATACAGAGCCATTTGTTCAACCCCTCGCGGTAGAGTACGAAGAGGAATGAGCCGAGAACGATTCCCGAACCGGTGTCGTTCTGTAAAATAATGATAAACAGCGGAATGCTGATAATCATTCCCACCTTGATGAGGTTGCTCGGTCGATCAATCGAGAATGAATAGTTGCTCATCACGCGAGCGACTGCCAGCGCGGTGGCGATCTTGACAAACTCGACCGGCTGCACTCTGAATGAGCCGAATTCAAACCAAGCCTTAGCTCCGTTGACCTCCTTGCCGGCGAGTAGTGCCGCCAGCAAGAGCAGCAGTCCGAAGATATAGGCCGGATAGGCAAACATGTGGTAGAAACGGTCGTCAAGCAGCAAGACGATCAATGCCGTAATCCAAGCGACACCGATCCAGACGATTTGTTTCATGTAGAAGTGCGAGAACGAGAAAAAAGAGCTGGCCCCCTCTTCGAACGAAGCCGATGTAATGGAGATCAACCCCACCAATACAATCAGCAGGTAGAGTAGAACGGTGATTCGATCCACACCGTCGAATATCGTATTCTGTCGGTTAGCGGTCATAATTGGGGTAATAGATCGAGGTTGTCTTAATGCGTTCGTAGAGTTCGGGGCGGCGAATCGTGTCGGTGAGGTAGTACTCTTCGAGCAGGCTGGCGATCGGCACGGCCACCGATGCCCCGAAACCGCCGTTCTCGACATAGACCGAAATGGCGATTCTCGGATTGTTCCGCGGAGCGAACGAGAGGAAGGTCGAGTGGTCGCGGCCGTGTGGATTTTGAGCGGTTCCGGTCTTCCCGCAGACGTCTAATCCGGCCAAACGGGCCCCGCCCGATGTGCCGCTTACGTTGACACCCCTCCACATGCCGTCTACGATCGGTTCGAAGTGCTTCGGCTCGACCATCGTGTAGTGACGTTCGTAGAAACGGCGGTCGAGTGAATCTCGACCTTCGATTCGTTTGACAACGTGCGGAATATAGTAGTAACCGCGGTTGGCGATGATGGCTGCCAGGTTGGCTAATTGCAATGGCGTACAACCCAACTCTCCCTGACCGATCGAGAGCGATATGACCGTCAATGAGTTCCATGAGCCGCGGTAGCGACGATCGTAGAATGCGCGGTCGGGAACATAACCGGTTCGTTCATCGAGGAAATCCGAACCTAATTTACGCCCGAAACCGAAACTCTCGACATATTCGCGCCAGACATCGTAATTCTCTTTTGTCGAACCGTGTTTGCGACTGTCGAGTATGTCGCGGAAGACGTAGCAGAAGTAGGCGTTGCACGAGTGAGCGACCGCCTCGCGCAGATCGAGTGGTGAGTAATGAGAGTGGCAAGCTACTTTGAGTCGGCCCGATTGATACCCCATGTGGCAAGAGTGTAGATCGGTAGGTTTAAGCACCCCCTCCTGTAATCCGATCAGTCCTTGTACCAATTTGAATGTTGACCCCGGCGGGTATTTCGATCTTACGGCGCGGTTGTAGAGCGGCTGGCGTTTGTTGCTCAGCATCTCCATGTAGTTGTTTCCGCGGTCGCGACCCACGAGTTGATCGGGGTCGTAGGTGGGGGAGGAGACCATCATCAGAATCTCTCCCGTTGAGGGTTCGATAGCTACCGCAGCACCGACTTTGCCGCGCATCAGCTCCTCGCCCATGAGTTGCAGACGTGCGTCAATTGTGCTGATCAGGTACGAACCGGGTGTTGGCAGTGAATCGTAGTGGCCGTTCATATACGAACCCTTGATTGCACCGTGGGTGTCGATCTCCTGTATTTTGACCCCCTTTTTGCCTTTCAGCAGCGATTCGTAGGCCGACTCCATGCCGCTGAGACCCACATAGTCGCCGGCTCGGTAGGTGGGGTAGCGTTTGAGCATGTCGTTATTGATCTCACCCACGTAACCTAACAGGTTGCCGCCCACTTCGCGCGGGTATTGCCGCACGGTGCGATAGACGGTATAAAATCCGCGGAAGTTACACTCATCGAAACGGAGCTTGTCCTCTTTGGAGATGTAGTTCATGATGATATGTGGCGCGCGAGGTCGCATGCGTGCATTGCGCAATTCGCGAGTCAACTTTTCGTAGGAGATATTCAGCACATTGCACATGCGAGCGGTGTCGAATCCTCGTTTTTTGTCGATTTCGGTCGATATGACCATCAAATCATAGCACTCCCGGCTCTGGACGAGGTACTGTCCGTTGCGATCGAAGACCTCGCCGCGCGGCGGGTACTGCACCACGTGACGCAGGGCGTTGGCGCGAGCCAGATCTCGGTAGTGCTTGTCGACAATCTGAATGTAGAAGAGTCGTCCGGCAATCATTCCGAAGATCAGCAGCACCACCCATTGCAGTGTATGCATGCGTGCTAACCCATCCGAAGTTTTCATACGCGCAGAGGTAACTTGGCTGTAAAGATTTTTGCGATGAACCAGATGAAGAGGATCGAAGCAGCGGAACTGACAACGATGCGGATTGCCGTGTGGAGCAGGTGGGTCAATGAGAGCGACTCCAAGGAGAAAAAGATCAGGTGGTGGATCAGTACAATCGCCACCAGATAGTGGATAAACGGACGGATGCCGAACCGTTGTGGTGACGGTACTCCGCCATCACGAATGTTGTCGCGGCCGCATAGAATACCGGCAAGAGTGGGTCGCAGGAAGGCGATTGCCAGCGTTGAGATGGTGTTGACTCCGGCGGCACCCATTGTGGCGTCCATCGTTACTCCCATAGCAAGCCCCGCTCCCAAAAGCACGATCGGCAGCGTGTCAACCGGCAACAAGACGATGAATGCAATGTAGATCAGCGGGTTGAAGTAGGTGCTGATCGACAGATTGTCGAACAGAAAGACCTGTAACAGGACAGACGCTACAAACAGGCCGAGGTATGTAAGTGTACGATACATCAGTTTTGGGTGTGTTGTTCAACCTGTTCGCTCTGTTCCAGATCGCGGATCTCGTTTTGATCGCGATTCTCTACCAGAACGACATCGGTCAGTTTCGAAATCTCGGCAGCCAGCCGCACACGGATGAGGTAGGAGGTGCGCATTTCATTCAGTTCGGCACTCTCGACCCAACCGATCAGAATGTCGGCCGGAAAATAGTTGGAGAAGCCGGTTGAAACCACCTCTTGACCGGGCTGTGGGTCGGCATATTTTGAGATGTCGCTCAAAAGAACGGTGTTTTGGTCGAGTCCATCCCAGTAGATGGAACCGAAATAGTCGGTACCTACCAATTTGCCACTGGCGCGGAACGAGGTGTTGAGTACCGACAAGGCTACCGAGTAACGCTCCGTGCAATCGACCACATATCCGGCCATAGCCCCATCGGGAGAGAGGATCGCCATCTCTTCAATCACGCCGTCACGTCGTCCGCGGTTGAGTACGATCAGATTTTGCGCCTGATTGACCGTGTTGGAGATTACGGTGGCGGCTGTGATGCGGTATTTCGATTCGCCGAGATCTTTCAGGTAGTCGTTCAGCCTCGCCATATTCTCAGCCTCATCGTATCGAGCTACACGCTCTTCGAGTTCGGTGATCCGTTTGAGCAGCAATTTGTTTTCGTGACCGAGCGAGAAGTAGCGGCCAATCCCCGCGAAGAGGTTGTGAACGCCACCCAACAGACGAGTCGAGTGAGTCAGCAGCCGAGCCTGCGTATAGTGGGTTGAACGGGCGTAGTAGCTGACGGCAATCACCTCCAACAAGATAAACAGCACCACAACATAGACGCTGCGTATGAATTCTAAGAGCTTGCGCACGATCCTTTTTTTAGAACGAAAAGCGGACAGATCGTGCCCGCAATTCGTGTGATTAAGCTGCTTTTGTGGTTAGCGCATCAGGAATGAGAACCGGTTGATGTTCTTCAACGCGATACCCGTACCGCGAGCAATTGCGCGCAAGGGGTCTTCGGCGATGTGGAACGGGATGCCGGTCTTTTCACCCAGACGCCGATCGAGTCCCTTGATCAGCGCACCACCACCGGCCAGATAGATGCCGTTCTTAACGATGTCGGCATAGAGTTCGGGGGGCATAGATTCGAGAACCTTCATCAGTGCGGCATCAATCTTCGAGAGCGATTTTTCGAGTGCGTAGGCGATCTCGCTGTAACTGAGCGAGACGGTTTGCGGCAGAGCGGTCAACATGTTGGGGCCTGTGATCACAAAATCTTCCGGCTCAACTTCCATGTCCGAAACGGCTGCGCCGATCGAACATTTGATTGCTTCGGCTGTTCGTTCACCGATGCGGATGTTGTGCTGCTGGCGGACATAGCTCTGGATGTCGTTGGTGAAGACGTCTCCGGCGATATTGATCGACTCCGAGCAGACGATTCCGCCCAACGAGATGCAGGCGATCTCCGAGGTGCCGCCACCGATGTCGATCACCATATTGCCTTCGGGGGCTTCGACATCGAGTCCTGCTCCCAATGCGGCAGCCATCGGTTCGTAGATCATGTAGACCTCGCGGCCTCCGGCGTGTTCTGCCGAGTCGCGCACGGCGCGAATCTCGACATTGGTGGATCCTGACGGAATGCAGATCACCATGCGCAATGAGGGGGCAAAAAGGCTTCCCGAAGTCTTGACCTTCTTGATCATGCCTCGGAGCATCAGCTCCGTAGCGTTAAAATCGGCGATCACACCGTCTTTGAGCGGACGGATCGTCTTGATATTCATGTTGGTTTTCTCGTGCATCTGGCGAGCTTGCTGGCCGATAGCCACCAATTTGCCGCTGTGTACGTCGAGTGCCACGATCGACGGCTCGTCAACAACAACTTTGCCGTTATAGATGATCAGCGTATTGGCCGTTCCGAGGTCGATCGCCAGCTCTTGTGTCAAAGAAAATATTCCCATCTTGTTTTTCCCAACTATTATTCTTTACGAAAATACCTAATTATCAACTTAATACAAACTTCGCCACGGGCCGATTTTGTGATCGGTCGGTCTGGCGGATCTATATTTGGACAAAGATAGGAAAAAGCTATGGATTTTTCCGAATAAAAAAAAGATTTTTTACCTTGTTCGTACCGTTTTCTTTTTGATGGCGGATTGGCACGAAGTGTGGCGAAACTTAGAG
>CAYOKU010000028.1:28307-31256 GCA_964404645.1 uncultured Alistipes sp. | reverse complement strand
TTTTACTTTCACTCTGTGAAGTTCTTGTCCGACAGGAAAACAGTGTAAGCCAAGAAGCATTGGATCTATTAAATCAAGTTAGATCAAGAGCTCAGGTGAAAACCATTACGACTTCTGATTATAAATCCGTTGACGAATTTATGGATATTCTTTTATTGGAGCGCGGACATGAATTCTGGGCAGAAGGTCACCGCCGCCCCGACCTGATCCGGTTTGGCAAATTTGTAGAATATGCTAAAACATATAATGGCTCCACAACGGTCAAAGATTACATGGTACTCATGCCATTGCCACAATCGGTCATCAACGAGGGCAGAGGCAAGGTCATTCAGAATTCGGGTTATTAAGATTAATCGTATCAGACTATGAAAAAATACAATATTGGAATAATCGTATTGTGCTGCGCTACAACGATATTGAGTTGCACCAAAAACGAGACCGAAGAAAAGCCCACACCCATTACTCCCAGTAAACCACAATGGGATCCTGAGGTTGAGCGGGGTTATTATGATGCTCCATATAAACGTTATGAGGCGGAACTACTCAGTGGATGTGTCGGTCAATGTATATTTTTGGAGCCCTCGGATTGCATCTCCGATATTCAGAGCGAAGCTTCGAATCAGATTGCCGCACAACTTGTCGCCCATCATGACTATGTAGAGTGGGCCTGCACCGAGGCCGCAGATGGCATGGTCATCCGCTTTTCCATACCCGATGCACCCCAAGGAGGGGGTACAACAGGCTTGTTGACCCTTTCGGTCAATGGGGTCAAGGTTCGCGACATCGAACTCAATTCCTATTGGGCTTGGCAGTATAAAGACCGAATTGCAGGTCAAGGAAATTACTATTTTGACAATATGCCCGGTAGCGGGAAGTATGCTCGTATGCGTTTTGATGAACTGCGTGTACGATTAGACGAAAAAATCCCTACGGGGGCAATCTTCCGGCTTGAAAAGTCGGACGATAACTCAATCCCCTACACAATTGATTTCGTAGAGTTAGAGCCAATTCCAGCTCCAATAACTTATGAATCGGTTCTCAATGGAACAAATGTGTGTTACAATCCCCTCACCGATGGTCCTCTCTATAATTTTGTGATTATCAATGCCGGCCGCACCATATTCTTGCCAGCTGGAAAGTATGACGTTAAGCAGCGTATTTGGTTGACTGCCAACAACACGAGAATTATTGGTGCAGGCACATGGTACACAGAAATCTATTTTTCGGCAGATCCGAATAATCAAACAGAATACGGGAATCGAGGTTTTTACAACGAAGGAGGCAGTGGATGTTCCATCGAAAACCTTTATATCAATACAGCCAACGAACGCCGATATTTTGACTATCAGGGAGGAATCCCTATGGGTAAAGGCATTGAAGGTTCATGGGGCGATGGTGCCAAATTTAAGAACTTGTGGATTGAGCATTTCGAATGCGGAGCCTGGATTTCATATGCCAAAAACCTGTTGATCACACAATGCAGAATGCGTAACAACTATGCTGATGGTATCAATATTTGCGGTTCTAGTTCAGACTGCATCGTAGAGAATTCCGATTTTCGCAATAATGGGGATGATAACGTGGCATCGTGGTCATCAAGTCAAGAGCCGGCTACGAATTTGATATTTCGTCATCTGACGAGTGAGTTGGGTTGGCGTGCCGGTGGGATTGGAATTTTCGGCGGACGCAATCATCATCTTCATAATTTACTGATTCGAGACCAATGTGAATCGGGATTGCGAATTGTAACGGACTTTGTCGGTGCAGGTTTTAATGACAAGGATTATATTACCGTCGAAAAGACAACTATCACTAATAGTGGATCACGATCCGGAGCGATTGGGGAATATGGTAATATTGGCGGAGGTGAAGCCGGAGCTCTTGAATTATCAAGTTGTAATTGTTACAACCTACACAACGTGAAATGTAAGGAGATTAATATTATAAATGCAAAGTGGAGCGGAGTTCTTTTGGATTCCGGCAATGGGTACAAAATGACAAATATTTACCTTGAAAACATATGTGTTGACGGATGGCTAAATAAAGGTATCACATTCAACAATGCAAAGGGTAGTGTCTTTTATCGAAACTTCATCTTCAAAGGTGGCAGCACCGAGAGTCAACAGGGCCCTCTACCAGATGGCTTTACGTTTGAACAATTTTAAAAACGAACACCAACTATGAAATCTTTTATCATGATAAAAAGTAGATTGCGCCTCGCCTTATCGGCACTCTCACTCTTTTTTTCAGTCGCTTGCTCCGAAAAAACCGAATCGGGAGGAGTGACTGAGGGGTCGCTTGTGCTGCGAATAAGCCCGATGCAAAATCTTGTTCTTCTCAAAGAATATGATACCTGTGACGCATTGGCAATTGAGTGGGATTGGGTAAAGGAGTCTCCCTTCAACGATGGTTCGGAGGTGCGATACACCCTTGAACTTGCCCAAGCTGATACGAATTTTGACAAATCCTACTTTTACGATTTAGGTAGTGTGTCGCAAAAAATAATGAAAGTGAAGGATCTAAATAAATTGCTTATTACCAATGGTGTGGTGAGCAATGGCAAGTCTGCGACTGTCGAGGCTCGTTTAATTGCAACTCCCGACAGTTATCATGGGGTGCGTTCAACATCCGTTCGGTTTCAAGTAACAACTTACCACATTGACGAAAAAGACATCCCGCCTTATGATCGTATCTGGTTTGTAGGTTCGTTTACCAAGTGGAGTTTTGTTGAAATGAAACAAAATGAGGACAATCCATTTGAATTTAAGATTGACATAAGTCTTTATGATGACGGAGTCAATGAGTTTAAATTCGGCACAGAATTGAACGATATTGGAGGAGCATCTTGGTGGAATATGTACCATTCACCTTATGCCAACGCCCCAATTACAGAACATAAAGCGGTTTTTGTCAACAATGATGTGGTAAACGACTACAAATGGGTACTCA
>CAYOKU010000028.1:0-28297 GCA_964404645.1 uncultured Alistipes sp. | reverse complement strand
TGTGGAAAACTCTATCACATTACACTAAATATCACTCCTGGGGAAGAGACGATGACCTGCATTGCCGATGGCGAAGCACCCGAACCCGAGCCCGAACCGGATCCCACTCCATACAGCATTCGTATATATGCCAAGGACTGTGATTTTAATTGTCCGAATGATCCGGGAAGCGTGATACTCGAAAATGAATTGATAAAAGGTATCAATTATTGGCGTAATGGCTATATCAATGTAGTTTTAGCCGATGTGCCGACCGATGGCAACTACCAACTTATTACGCAATACAGATGTTGGGATTTGGAGCAATATTCGTACAAAGTAACAGCAAACGGAGGAACAAGCGTCGAGGTTATTCAGTCAACGTCAGTAGCAAAAATTTTGGAGCACAAATCGACTGTATATCTCAAAAAAGGGCCCAACAAGATTGTAATTACGGGTGGTGACGCTGGCATACACGATGGCTTTGCTCCTCACTTTTATGCATTTATCATCTCGAATGGGATTGGAAACTTCCCCGGAGGTGGTGGTACGAGCGACAATCAAGGAAACTTTGAATAAATTAACCGATAAATTATGAAATCGTATATAATAAAAAGTATCTACCTGCATGCGATTGTTCTGTTTGCCGTCTCTTGTTCGGAGACCGGCATTCTAAAAGAATCGACAAAAACAGTTGTTCTTAATATTGTAACCTCGGAGTTCCAAACGCGCACAGCATTTGGGCCTAAAACGGACAATCTATATCCAGGATATTGGGTCGATGGAGAGTCCGCCAAAATCTGCATGAGTTACACATCTGGATCACAGGTTATTGATGGCAACATCAAAGCCCAAACGCAGAAAAATGCAATGATCCATGCGGTCATGAATGCAGTTGATGGTTCAAATTTTGTTTATTACGCCGTTGTGCCTGCGTCAAATTACATCGCATTTGATCCGGCCGATGGCTTGCAATTCAATATCCCTATTTTGCAAAAACCAACAGCGTCATCCTATGATCCCGCAGCATCTGCCATTATTGGCAAATCGGATATTTACGATACACAACAAGGGTCAGGCGATTTAGAGAGTAAAACAGGAAACATTGCCATGAATTTTGATTTTGCCGTTGCTTATGGCAAGGTGAGTATTTCTAATATGACATTAGCTGATGGTGAATCAATAAAATCGGTTGCCCTGATCTCTACGGATGTCGATATAGCAGGTACCGCAAATTACAAAGATGGACAAATTAGTGTTGTTGAAGGTAAAAAAGAGATTACAATTGCCACCTCAACGCTGAAAGATATTTGGTTTACGGCTCTTCCATCCACCCTTCTTGATGGTAAATGGAAAGTGATTGTATCCACTACCTCTGGCAAATACGAACGTACTATTTCTGGTTTAAATAAATCTTTGAATTTAACAAAAGGGATAGTAACTGAATTTACGGTAGACATGTTGGGTGTCGTATGCCAACCCTCTACCCACTCAAAAACCGTTCAGGCGGCTAATTGCATACTACATGGTGATGCCCTTGCATTAGATGGGGAGTATATTACTGGATTGCGCAATGATCGTTCTGATTTTATTGAGGTGACCTTTACCGATGTACCCCAAGCCGGAATCTACTCCTTAAAATTTGGCATGAAAATCTGGCAAGCATCCTATTGGGATCCCAACGGTTGGTATACATTCTACTATACGGTTAATCTGGAACCTACAGCAGATTCGCAGAAGACAGAGGGTGCCGACAAAATTCTTGGTCGCTTTGACACCTTATTTGAATTATCGAAATCAGTAACGCTTCAAGCAGGTTCAAATACCATCCGGATTTATGGAGACTATGTACATCCTGATTGGAATGGCGGTTTCACGCCTCATTTTCATCACTTCACCATTGCCGAATAATAAATAGCATTATAATCAACACAACTCAACCTTATTATGAAAAAAAACATTAAATCAACAATGCTCATCGCATTATCAGCCGTAATTTTTTACGGCTGTTCACAAGAGAATTCGGAAGGAGTAACTGCAAACAAAAAAATTTCGCTTACGATCAAAGCATCAGAATTGATGACCCGTACCTCATTCGGAGAAAAAAACGAAAACATTTATCCGGGGAATTGGACAGACAAAGAGGCTGCCAAGGTATATATGAGCTATACTACCGGCTCCCAAACGGTTGATGGTTCTGTATCGACATTGGATCAGAAGCATGCTTATATTCAAGCTGACATGGACGCAGTAGAAGGAAGTGATTTTACATACTACGCTGTAGTGCCAGCCACAAATTATGTCGGGTTTGACGCAGCAACAGGCGTTGAATTTCAAGTTCCGACCACTCAGAGCCCAGAGGCCGCTTCATATGATCCAGCCGCGTCTACTCTTATTGGTAAGTCTACCATATATGCGACACAACAAGGAACTGTTACCTCTAATAAGCAGTCTGCTGAGGTTGATATGACCTTTGACTATGCCGTGGCTTACGGAAAAATGGCGATCACCAATCTTATTACCGGTCAAGACGAGGGTGTTGTTTCTGTTACACTATCTGCGACTGATGTCAATATTGCAGGAAAAGCAAAATTTCTAAACGGCAATATTACCGTAAGCGAAGGCACAAAAGAGATCACGATCACAACCGCAGCATTATCAAATATCTGGTTTACATCTCTTCCTGCTGTGCTTGAAGATGGTAAATGGAAGTTGACGGTTTCGACCTCTGCCGGCACTTATGAACGGACAATCTCCGGTACTTCAAAGTCGTTAACGCTTACAAAGGGTGTTGTAGCAGAATTTTCGGTCGATATGACTGGCGTTGTATGCCAACCTCACCCAATTACTCCTTACACCAAAACGATAAATGCCGATGGTTGTTCGTTTGGTAATGACGGAGGTATTCGCTTGGAAAACGGTTATATCAAGGGGTTGAATGCATGGCGCGATGGGTATATCAAGGCGGTATTTGCAGATGTACCCCAGGCCGGAACATATACACTGAAAACCGAGTTGGAAATTTGGGAGAATGAAGAATTCTCGTTTGGCTTGATTGTCAATAACGGAGAAATAACCGAGAAGATCGTTCCTCCGACGAAGGTTAACGAACCGTTCACCTATGAATGCTCGGTTGTTTTGCATAAAGGATCCAATGAATTGACTATAAAGGGCAAAAGCTATGCGCATGATGGTTTTACCCCCAACTTTAAATCCTTTACGGTAACTAATCAAAAAGAAGATAAAGGAAACTTCCCAGGTGAAGGAGCCGAAGGTGTTGATCAGGGGGTATTCTAACAAGATGTTCAGTTTTTTCAGAGTTTTAATGCTCTGGTCAATTACATTATGCACGATTTATCCGAAGGTGGCGGCTCGTAATGGAGCCGACACCTTTCGGTTAAACGGGGAGGGATGGTCTGCGCAAATTAACAGTCAAACAGGTTGTTTGCAACAATATGTCGGAACAGCGGCAGGAGGTAATTTCGTTGTGCCGTTCCGTAGTGATGGAAAGTCTGGATTGACATTCGAAGGAGTCGTGATGCAGCCATCAAAAACTGACCAAAGCGTCTACTCGGCCGTAAAAGATCAAATTAAATATCAGATTTGTTATAAAAGTGGAGGAGATCACTTGCGAGTCGAATGTTCAATTTCAAATTGCGGAAAAGAATCATTTTCTCCACATCGAATTCGCTTGCATCTTGGGGTTGATGCCGAGATGCACGGATATCCGGAATGGAACGATAAATTTTTCCCAACTCTCGTTCGATGTGAAAAGGATTATGCTTGGGGCTATTTTATGTCACCAGAACAACATATTTTCGCATTTTCAACAGAAAATCCGGTTGCTTCTTATGGGTTAAACTACATCTACGAAGGGGTTAAAGAGTGGCGATGGGGGCATCAAATTCTCTCAGCAAGCCTTGACTTGCTTCATAAAGGTCCTCTTCCGGAACGGCACCCTGTTGATTGTGGCAATATTGCTCCCGGACAAACTCGTGAGTGGGTGCTCCATCTTGGTCATATTGAAGCCCTTGATTTGGTGAAAAGCAAACTTGCCACATGGGCGCATGTACCTATGATTGAGATGAGCCGGTATACACTCTTTTGTGGCGAAGAGACCACCATGAAGATATATTGTCCCGATAAGCTCGCTATGTCTCAACTCTTATCTCCAAATGGAGATATGCTGACTCTTGCCGCAAAAGAGTGTGTGCCAAATCGGTATATCGTTCAATTTCCACGAGTTTCGCAGACGGGCACATATAAGTGTATCGTTCGGAGTAAAAGCGGAAAGCAAGCTGAGGCGATGGTGTATGTGCGAGAGCCTTGGTCTTGGTATTTAGATCGAGCGCGTAATTTTGTTGCAGCACATCCACCCTTTATGAGTGAAGCATGTGAAACATACTATGGGTATTATACGGCGTTTTTAGGTGCCTATTACCTGCCTGATAAAACCCGAGACTTTGGCGTTATAAAGCGATTTGAACGCTCTGTGTCGAAAATCATTGATTCTAAAACAGGGTTACCGCAACCAAATGCATTGCCTAAACGAGTGCAGAACTTCTCCTCTCTTATAGGAATTCTCGAAGATTTATGGAGATTAACCGGAGATGACAACCAGCTGGAATTGGCCGCAAAGATTGCTGATTATCTCTGTTCCGACTCAATGCAATGGCGTGATGGTTCCTACCGCTGTGGGTCGACACACTACACCGCGGTGATATATCCAGCTAAGTCCATGTTTGAATTGGCCGCAGCAGAACGATTACTATCCCACAAAGACCCCTTGTGGCAACAACGATATGAACGCCATCTCTATTCGGCCGTATGTGCTGTTGAAAATCTAATACTTTTGCGCGATAATATCCAGACCGAAGGGGACATGACCTTTGAAGACGGCATGATTACTTGCAGCGCGCTACAAGTGGCTCTTTACGGATTATCAACACAAAATGTGCAAACTCGACAACGATGTATTGATGTTGCCCGCTACTTGATGGATAAACATCGTTGCTTAGAGCAGCTATTAATTCCAGATTGCAGGATGCGTGGAGCCACCTTGCGTTATTGGGAAGCTTTGGATATCTACTTTTCGCCAAATCAAGTGATGAATTCGCCACACGGATGGAGCGCATGGAAGATATATGCCGTATGTTATCTCTATTTATTAACGGGAGAGACGCATTATTTACGTGATATGATGGAGACTATGGGCAGCTGTGTACAGTTGATGGATCATTCTGGAAATTTGCGTTGGGGGTTTCTTCCCGACCCTTATGTTGATGGAGTGAAGTGTGTGGCCAAAGCTGATAACCCAAGAGGTTGGTTGGCTAAAGAACAAGTTGTGGGAGAGCAATATATGGAAATGATTAGTCCATGGCTGCGTCCCGATGATGAAGAGTCGATGTGCGTTTTTGGCAAACGAGGTGGAGCCGGAGATAATACCGTACATGAAATCTTTAAGGCGATGACGGAGTGCGCATTGACTGTTGCCTATGTGGTTGTTGATGCAACCGGAAATGTGCAAGGTTGGAATTGTCGGGTGCAAAAGACCCACGGTATATATGAGGTTATACCTTATGAAAAAACAGTTTGCCGAATTCACGTAAATACGGCTTTTAAACTAAAAATAAAAGCAGTTCTTCAACACAAAGATATCGAATTAGAGTGTCCAAAAGGGATGAGTTGGATTGGTAGTCCGCTCATTGAAAAAATAATTGAGAAATAAAAAATAACGAGTCTATGAATTTATTCAAAAAAACGCTGATTGTGGTTGCTTGCTCTTTATGCACAACTATTACGATAAATGCGGCTACGTCACAAAAGATTTATCCATTCCAAAACAAAGAGTTGCCGGTATCTGTACGTGTCGCGGATCTTATCGAGCGGATGACCATTGAGGAGAAGATTGATCTACTCTCGAGCTATCGCAATTGGTTTTTACACCCATGCGAGCGTTTGGGCGTGCCGGCATTCCAAATGATTGATGGCCCTTTAGGAATAGCTTCTTGGGGCGAATTCGGGCGAGCAACTGCTTTCCCCGCATCGTTAGCTATTGCTGCTTCTTGGAATCCGGAGCTAGCGGGTCGTTTAGGTGATGTCTATGCTCAGGAGTGGAGAGCACGAGGCATGCATTTTTTGTTAGCTCCGGGGGTCAACAACTATCGAGCTTCAAAAAGTGCGCGCAATTTTGAATATATGGGAGAAGATCCCTATCTGGTGTCAAGTATGATCGTTCCTTTTATCAGACAAGTTCAAGAGGGAGGAGTTATTGCCACAGTCAAACACTTTGTGGGGAATGATCAAGAGTTTGACCGCTATCGTGTTAGTACGGAGGTCTCGGAGCGAGCCTTGCAAGAGATATACTTTCCTCCTTTCAAAGCTGCTGTACAGCAAGCCCATGTAAAGGCCGTAATGACGGGGTATAATCTTGTCAATGGAATCTATTGTACGGAAAATAAAACATTGATGGATGTTCTCAAAAAAGAATGGGGTTTCCGAGGAATCTTGATGTCAGACTGGTCTTGCGTATTTTCGGAGAACGCAGCGATCAACGGATTAGATATGGAGATGGGTAGTAACGTGTGGCTCGTTCGCGAGAAGATACTTCCAATGCTAAAAGAAGGACGCATCACCGAAGAGGTTATCAATGAGAAGGTTCGTCGTATTTATACGGCATGCATGGAGATGGGATTCTTCGACCGTCCGCAAAAGAAAGCCGATATACCTACATTCAACCCACAAGCCAATCGCATGGCTTACGAAGCGGCAGCAGAAGGAGTTGTTCTGCTCAAAAATGAAGACAATCTATTACCCCTCGATAAAACCAGAGTGCGAAAAGTTGCTGTAATAGGCCCTAATGCTTGTTCCAGAATACTTACCGATAATCGTTACAACGTTGGAGCGATTAGTTATGGAGGTGGAGGTAGCTCCTGCGTACATCCTTGGTATGTTGTCTCTCCATTAGATGGAATTATGCGGGAATTCCCCGATGCAGAGATCAACTACACCGAAGGAATCTCCACTGAATTTAAATCGAACTGCTTCCGTAACAGTATTTTTCATACAGAGGACGGACAAGAGGGGCTATCTGCGGACTATTATACGCGCGATGGGGATACTCCGCTCTACTCTAAAAAAGACCAACGAGTTAATTTCGAATGGCTTTCTGCGCCAGATGGACGTATGGGAGAAGAGTTTCGAGTAGAGTGGAGCGGGCATGTTGATGTTGAAAAAAACGACAGTATCACTTTTTTTGTTGATACACAGGGAGGGTGCAAACTTTGGATCGATGGTAAAAATGTCATAGACGCCTACGATAGTGAATCTTTTTTCGCTGGACATATTACCGTAGCAGCTAAAAAGGGGGATAAACTTGCAGTAAAGTTAGCTTATGACAATCATCGAGCATTACCTTCCGAGGTGCGTTTAGGATATATTTATCAAAGTGACGTCGATTTTAGCGAGGCAATACGTTTAGCTGAAAAAGCAGACGTTGTAATTGTATGTGTCGGCTTGGATGGTATCATTGAACGAGAGGGACGCGATCGACCGTTTGAACTCACATACGGTCAACCAGAATTGATTCGAACTGTTACCAAAGCAAACAAAAATACGGTCGTCGCTATTAGCGCCGGAGGTGGTGTTGAAATGGCATCGTGGATTGATTGTGCGAAGAGTGTTCTTCATACTTTTTACGCAGGTCAAGAGGGAGGCAACGCTTTGGCTCATATTTTATCCGGCAAGGTTAATCCTTCGGCAAAGTTACCGTTTACAATTGAAAAGCGTTGGGAAGATTCGCCCGCTTTTGGAAATTACGATAATACCCGCAGTCAACGTAAAATCTATTATCGCGAAGGCATTTTTACAGGTTATCGAGGATACGACAAACAGGGAATAGCTCCATTATTCGCATTTGGGCATGGGCTGTCGTACACAACATTTGACTATTCAAATTTGCGGGTTCTTTCTATCAATCGCAAAGAGCATACAGTTGAAATTGCATGCACTGTGACCAATTCGGGATTAAGAGATGGACGCGAAATTGTCGAACTTTATGTACATGACGGTCACTCAAAAGAACCAAGACCACTCAAAGAGTTGAAAGCATTTAAGAAGATCTCGCTCAAAGCGAAAGAGTCAAAAGAGATTCATTTTACACTTGAAGCCGATGCATTCCGCTACTTCTCGGAAAAACGTCATGCTTGGACGATTGATACCGGCATATTTGAGATATGGATTGGGGCCTCATCGGCCGACATCCGTCTAAAAACAGTTGTAAAACTGTAAAACACAAGAATTGATCCGATCAAAAAACATGAACCGTTTTATAAAAACAGGATTGCTTATCTTGATAGTGACCACGTTTGTTGGTTGCATATCTCAGCACCAGATGCTATCATCCCCAGATGGGAGAGTCGTTCTCTGCTTTGAGATGCGACAAGGCCGGCCAATCTATCACGTTCATCGGGACACACTTTCACTTGTTAAAGATTCTCCTTTGGGATTTGTTCTCCAAGATATTCGGTTAGATAGTGCTTTACAAATATGTCGAGTCTCAACACGCTCTTACGAGGGCAGTTGGATACAGCCGTGGGGGGAGGATAGCCTGGTTAAGGAAGTTTACAATGAACTTACTGTATCTCTTGCAACAAGGAGACGCCCACTATATAAATATAATATCGTTTTTAGAGCTTATAACGATGGCGTGGCATTTCGTTATGAGTTTCCCTCTCAAAAATCACTTACAAATTTTACCATTCTGGATGAGCAGACGGGGTTCTTTTTGCCCGATTCAGCGTGTACTTGGTCCCTTCCATACGATACCCCAGCTTACGAGGGACTATACAGACAGCGGCAATGCACAGAATTAGACACCGTATCAACACCTCTTACCCTAAGAACTCCAGAAGGCATTTATATGGCAATTCATGAAGCAGCCTTGGTCGATTACGCCTCTTTAAACCTTCGACGCAAAGAGGGCTCTTTGTTTTGCAGCTACCTCACTCCGTGGCAAAGTGGCGAGAAAGTTTTTGCCAAAACACCGTTTCAAACTCCATGGCGGATGATAATTATTGCGCCGACAGCTGGTGATCTGTTGTTATCTCGGTTAATACTTAATCTTAATGAACCTTCGAAAATTGAAGATCCATCTTGGATTCATGGGGGTCGTTTTGTCGGAATCTGGTGGGGAATCCATATGGGACATGCAACTTGGCATCAAAGCCCGACCCACGGAGCAACAACTCAACAGGTGATTGAATTAATGGATTTCGCTGATAAGCACGGCTTTGTAGGAGTTCTTGCCGAAGGGTGGAATCAAGGTTGGGAAACTTGGGATTTTGATTTTTATCACCCCTATTCCGATTTTAATATAAAGGCGATTAGCGAGCATAAGACGAAATCTGGTGTTCGCTTTATAGGTCATCATGAAACCGCAGGAGATACTGAAAAGTACGAATCGCAACTAGATAGTGCCTTTGCTTTTTGTAATCGTTACGGAATCAATATGGTTAAAACAGGTTATGTAGGTGGAAATTTCCGCAATGGGGAAAAACACGGCAGTCAATATGGTGTACGTCATTATCAACATGTAGTAGAGACGGCCGCAAAATATCATATCATGATTGATTGCCATGAGCCGGTAATGCCCACAGGGCTACAACGCACTTGGCCAAATCTACTCACGCAAGAGGGGGTTAGAGGTCAAGAGTGGGATGCGTGGTCACAAGATGGTGGTAATCCTCCCTCTCACACAACTATATTACCTTTTACGCGAGGATTAGCCGGACCAATGGATTTCACTCCGGGCACATTTTGTTTCCAAAATAAAATCCATCCTCAAACTCGTGTACGCACAACACTATCAAAACAGTTAGCCCTCTTTGTTGTGCTTTATAGCCCTTTACAGATGGCTTCCGACGAAATCAAGAATTATGAGAACAATCCAGCGTTCGAATTTATAGCGTCATGCCCAACTTCTTGGGGAGAATCTGTTGTGCTCAACGCCTCTATTGGCGAATATGTGACTATCGCGCGCCGTGCTCGAAATTCGAACTGTTGGTTTTTAGGAAGTATAACCAACGAAGAGTCGCGTGAATTTAAAGTTCCCCTCTCTTTCTTAAAATCTGGAATACGTTACCAAGCAAAAATATTTGAAGATGGAACAGGGGCTAATTATCAAACCGCTCCTGAACTTGTAACCATTCGGGATCAAGAGGTTACTTCGGATGACACGTTGTCGCTCAATCTTGTTCCGAGCGGTGGAACGGCTATCATAATCAATCAACTATAAGTTTTACGAGATAATAAAAAAGAAACCGGCATCTGATTTACAAATCGGCATAATCTACCAATAAGCAAACTAACAACACCTTGCAAATTGAATGCAACACAAGTACCTGATTCGACACATCCGCACCAAGCACCAATCTACAACAAAAAATCATAAACATAGAGCCGCGAAAGATCTTTTTTGGCCTTATTCTTTTTTTAGTTATCTTTACACACATAACTAAACCCTTTTTTACTACTTATGATGAAACCTGTTGTGATATTTGCAGCGTTGACCATGATGCTGCATATCGATGTGCTCCATGCGGCCGTTCCTGAACCGGCGATTGTTCCTCAACCCCGATCTGTGGTGTTGAACGATACGGCTGCGCCGGCCCTGAAAAACGGCTCGGCAGTAGTCTATGCACACCAAGATGCAGCCATGAAGAGAACCGCCGAGATTTTCGCCGCAACCATTGAAAAAGAGGCTGGGCTGAAACTTAAAGCAACCTCGAAACCGCAGGCCGGTGCTATTGTGTTGCTCATCAACGACAAACTTCCCGCCGAAGGGTATCGGATTGAGAATTCAGCATCGGGCATTCGGGTCGAAGGCGGTTCTGAAGCGGGCATTTTCTACGGTTTGCAGACCCTGCGTCAGCTCATCAACCAATACGGAGCCTCGCTGCCTGCCTTGATGATTGAGGATCAGCCGTGGTTTGCCTACCGCGGTGCGATGCTTGACTGTGGTCGTCACTTCTTCTCGGTGGAGGAGGTAAAAACCTATATTGACATCATTGCCATGCACAAACTCAACCGGTTTCATTGGCATCTTACCGAGGATCAGGGGTGGCGCATTGAGATCAAACGCTATCCCGAATTGACCAAAATCGGCTCTGTACGCTCGGAAACCGTAATTGGTCAGAATACCGGAAAATATGACGGCACGCCCTATGGCGGTTATTACACCCAAAAACAGATCCGCGAAGTGGTCGCCTACGCCGCCGAACGTTTCATCACGGTAATCCCTGAGATCGAGATGCCCGGACACAGTTCGGCCGCCTTGACCGCCTATCCGTGGTTGGGTTGTGTCGGCAAAGGGTATAAGGTACAGACTGACTGGGATGTTTTCCGAGATGTGTATTGTGCAGGCAAAGAGAGTACCTTCGAATTCATGGAGAATGTTCTCTCCGAAGTGCTTGAACTATTCCCCTCGAAGTTTATCCACATCGGTGGTGACGAGTGCCCGAAGGAGAGTTGGAAGGCCTGTCCGTCCTGCCAGAAACGGATGCGTGACCTCGGATTGAAAGACGAGATGGAGTTGCAAAGCTACTTTGTACATCGCATGGAGAAGTGGCTCAATGCCCATGATCGCAACTTGATCGGTTGGGATGAGATTCTCGAAGGCGGTATTTCGAAAACCGCAACCGTCATGTCGTGGCGTGGCGCAAAAGGCGGCATTGAGGCGGCTAAATCGGGTAATATGGTGGTGATGACTCCTAACACACACTGCTATTTAGACTATTATCAGACGGCAGACCCTAAACAATTGGAGCCACAAGGAATCGGAGGCAACCTGCCCATGAGCCAAGTCTACGCGCTCGACCCCTACGATCAACTCTCGGAGGCGGAACGCAAGTGCATACTGGGGGTTCAAGGCAATCTTTGGACGGAATACATCCCCACCTTCACACACGCCGAGCATATGGCACTTCCGCGTCTAGCGGCTCTTTCGGAGGTCGGCTGGGCATACGATCGCCGCGATTTGAACGACTTCACACAACGCATGAATGCCTTCAAAGTGCTTTACGACAAGAATAAATACAACTACGCAACCTACTTCTTCGAGGGAACAGACCTTCCGAAAAAGTAATATTTCAAAAAAAAGCGGTGCTTGTGCACCGCTTTTTTTTGCTTCTCTGCCGTCTTTTTAACGCGGAATATTAGGGGTGTTCCAAACCTTGCTCTTCGTACAGCGGATCTTCATCACCTCACTGCCGCAACGCATGCGAAACTCACCCGCTTCGAGAACCCAGCGACCGTCATATCCGACAAATGCCAGATCGCTGGCCGGAATTGTAAGGGTAACTATTTGGCTTTCGTTCGGAGCAAGCGCGATTTTCTCGAAGTTACGCAACCGGATCACATCGGGAGTCAGGCTGGCTACCAGATCACTCGAATAGAGCATGACAGCCTCCTTACCGGCCACCTTACCCGTATTGGTCACCTCAATCGAGAAGATGAGCGTATCGTCTGCGCCGAATTCGGCACGATTCACCCGAAAATTACGATACTTGAATGTGGTATAGCTCAATCCGTGACCGAACGGCCATTGCACATCCATGACCGCATCGTAGTTATACTCTCCGGCCATGGTTGCCATCTGTTCACAGGGTTTGTAGTCGTAAGTTGCCAACGCATTGATATGACGCGGATAGGTAAAGGGCAATCGCGCGCTAAAATTGACCTCGCCCGAGAGCAGGTTGGCCAACGCATCTCCGCCATAATTTCCGGGCAGTAACACATCCACCACCGCCTGCGCCAATGGCTCGATAGCACTCAATAGCCGAGGCCGCCCTTCGTTGAGCACCAACACAATCGGCTTTCCGGTGGCCGCGAGTGCTTTTACCAAACGCTGCTGATTGGCCGAGAGGTTAAGATCATTCATATTGCCGGGTGTCTCACAATAGGAGTTTTCACCAACACAGGCCACAATCACATCAACCTCGGCCGCTGCGGCCACAGCCTGCTCAATGTTGATGTTTCGTTCAACCTGCCAATTCTCTTCGGGAAGGCCATACTCCACTCCGGCCACATAGGTAACCTGCTCAAATTTTCGGCTCAATGCCTCATAAATAGAGTTGTAGGCTCCGGCAAATTCATCGCACCGCTCTCCCTGCCACGAATAGGACCAGCCGCCATTCAGACAGCGCATTGAGTTGGCATTGGGTCCGGTAACCAAAATTCGGGTTGATTTTTTCAGCGGCAACAGATCGCCTTCGTTTTTGAGCAACACCTCCGACTCTTCGGCTGCCTGCAAGGCCACTGCAGCAAACTCCGCAGCGGCAAATTGCTCGAAATCATCGGTATTCCAAAACGGCTTTTCGAATAGTCCAAGTCTGAATTTGAGCCGCAATACACGGCGCACAGCATCGTCAATACGCGAGATAGGGACTTCGCCCTCCTCGACCAACTCTTTGAGATAGATGCAAAAATCCCAACTCGATGGAACCATCGCCATGTCGATTCCTGCGTTGATCGCAATACGCACGGCATCCTTTCGGTTTTGGGCAATGTGATCGCGTTCGTAGAGGTTGTAAATATCGTTCCAATCGGTTACGATCATACCGTCCCAATTCAACTCCTCTTTGAGCCAGCCCGTCAACAACTCGCGATTGGCATGAAAGGGCATACCATCGTTGTTGGCCGAGTTAACCATAAGCGATAACGCTCCGGCGCGAATACACTCCATAAACGGCGCAAAATACTTCTCTCGCATCGCATTGCGGGTCACCGACGAGGGGGTACGATCCTTACCCGACACCGGCACACCGTAGGCCATGAAGTGTTTGATGCAAGCTCCGACATGGCGATCATCGACCCGA
The DNA here is from genome assembly GCA_964404645.1 of uncultured Alistipes sp. Lineage (GTDB taxonomy): Bacteria > Bacteroidota > Bacteroidia > Bacteroidales > Rikenellaceae > Alistipes. Next base: position 14,444 of record CAYOKU010000028.1, on the reverse strand, counting down.
TTGGGGTCTGTGCCTTGAAATCCGAGCACCGAGGCAACCGCCATCTGCGAATTAATGTAGGGATCTTCGCCGTAACTCTCCCACATACGCGACCAACGCGGATCACGTCCTAAATCCATGACCGGCGCATATGTCCACGGAATGGCGCAAGCGCGTGTTTCGTAGGCTGAAATTTCTGAACTGCGGCGCATAATCTCCCGATTGAGAGCCGCTCCCATGTTGATACCCTGCGGGAAGAGGGTTGCGCCCTGCGTGTAGGAGGCTCCGTGAATCTGATCGACACCATAGATGCAGGGGATGCCCAACTCATCAAGCGAACGCTGCTGAATGCGGTTGATAAACTTTACCCACACCTCTCGCGGCTGGCCAACGTTAAAGGGTATATTCAGGATCGAGCCGACTTTATAGCGACCGATCACCGTATCCAACAACGCCTCACTCAACACAGGATGCTGCGGATCACGCTCGTCGATGACCACACTGGCAGTCAGTTCACACATCTGACCGACCTTCTCTTCGAGGGTCATCTTACGGAGTAATTTTTCGATGCGTGCTTCGATCTTTTTGTCGGGTGCGATGGCCGGCGATGGCGTCTGCGCCTCCACAGCAAAGGTGCTCAACAAGCCCCCCAGAAACAGAATCGGAGTTTTCTTCATTTTTCTATTTGAATTTTAATGAGTTTACATATTCGTTAAAGATCACATCGGCACTTGCGCGGTGCAAGATTCGCTTGCCGTTGAAGCGCACGTTCTCAAAGGTAATCCCCTTGATCGGATGTTGCTGGTCGGCTCCACGGATCTGCCCCGCAAGATAATTGCGACCCTCAAAGCAAATGTCGCGAAAGGTAACTTCCGAAAGAGATCCGGTGCGCTCTCCGTCCCCTTCGAGATCGGCAGCCAAAGGACGTCCTCCGTCCAGATCGTCAATCATGATGCGTTCGAAAAGCACATCGGATAACGCTCCACCCCCCTTATTTTTGTAGGCCCATACGCGGGCATTGATTGCAGCGCATCCGCTACGCCAGCCATCATCCCCCTCACGGCTATCGGCCAATGCCGGTGTTTCGAGAACAATGCAGTCACGAAATACCACCTGCCGGATCTGGCTACATTGCGGATCAAGAGCCGTTCCGCATTCGGGTCCCACCAAAAAACCATTGGCACAGTCTGTCCATGCGGTACACCGCTCGACCAATACCCGTTCACAATTTTCGACCGATTGTTCCTGATTTTTAATCGTGATGCAGTCGTCATACGTGCGGAAAAAGCAGTTGCGGATCTCTACATCCGATGAATTACAGATGTCGATACCGTCAGAGTTGAGAATCCAACAAATCACTTTCAGATTATCAATCGACACCTTGTGACAGCGTTTAATACGCACCGTCCATGCCGGAGAGTCAATCAGAGTCACATCGCGCAAAGTCAGATTCGTGCAACGTTCGATATTGATGAGCTGCGTGCGCTGCTCGTCACAATGGGGTTCATGCGCACCGCACAACGTGCCTCGACCTGCAATCGTCACATGATCGGCATCATAAGCCCGCACATATCCATAGACCATCGCCCCCTCATCGAGATACAACGTCTGGTTGCTATGCAGATCAATGCGCCCCACCTCGTGCACTCCCCGCCCGTAATAGATCACCCCTTCGCCGCGCGGGGGCTGTTCGGCGATCGGTTTTTCGGGCAGCAGAAAGAGGTTATGGGCACGATCACCATCCAATTCGAGCGAGATCCGTTGCGAAGGGTCGGCGATCACCAAGTCGATCGCATCGCCATGTCGCTCGGCTTTAATGCCATAGCATGCCGGACGCACCACAAACTCGCGAAACGCCTTACGCGGCACGACACGCACACGCAGCCCCTCGGCCGGAGCGAAAAACGATACGTAGCTCATCGTATCGCGCAGTTGCTTGCGATTCTCCCAATCGTTCCAGATTTCGGGATGCTTCGCAAAGTCGGAGACCAATGCGCTGCGCACCTCGACCGGAAACCACATACCGCGCCGAAAGCAATAACATTGAAAATCTCGATCCACACACGCTCCCACCTCCATCTGTTGACCTTGGGCAGATGCCGCGGTAGTGAGCCATAAAAAAAGGATAAAAAATAGTTTTCTCATCGGTCAACTGTTCAGAAGGTCATTCGATGGATCGGTTGTTGGGGGCGCAAAAGCGGTTGCACCTTGCGCACGGCAGCTTTGACTGTCATCGGCAGTTCAACGACCACCTCATCGGCCGAGCGGCACAACTCGATGCGATAACGCCCGGCATCGGTCACAAACGCCGAACACTCCTCGTCAAACGCCGCCAAATCGGCCGCTGCAAAACGAAGCTCCACACGCTGCGACTCGCCGGCTTGCAATTCGCGGGTCTTGGCAAAGGCACGCAATTCTCGCACGGGTTTCACCAACTTGCCGACTGGCGATGCCGTGAAGAGTTCGACTACCTCTTTTCCGCTGCGCGCGCCGGTGTTAGTCACCGTCAGCGAAACGACATAGGCATTACCAACACGCTTTACAGCCGCATCCGACCATGCAAATGTCGTGTAACTCAATCCGTAACCGAACGGATACGAAACCCGATCGCGCCCGTAAGTCGAGAAGTAACGGTAGCCCACCCAAATATCCTCTTCGTATTCGGTGTAGCCGAGGTTGCGCATCTTGCGTTCGGGGGTATCATAGGCCCAATCGCCGCGATAGGGGCGGTAATCGAGCGGGAAATTCTTCGAGGAGGGGTGATCGGCATAATTCATTGGAAAGGTCATCGGCAAACGCCCCGATGGGTTGCTCTTTCCGACCAACAGGTCAGCCGTAGCGTGTCCGGCCTCCGAGCCACCAAGCCACGTTACCAAAATTGCATCGGGCAACATCTTCCACGAAGCGGTCTCCACAACGCCTGAAACATTGAGCACCACGACCACCGGTTTTCCTTCGGCATGAAACGCCATGCAGACTCGCTCTAAGAGTTGTCGTTCGGCCTCATTAAGCCCGAAATCGGCACTCGGACGATCGGCTCCTTCACCCGACAAACGACCCAACGAGAGTACCGCCACATCACTTGTCGCCGCACAATCGGCAATAAAAGCCGGTGTCAGCGGACTCTCCGGAGTATATTGTTTGTTGCCCAATCCGGTTCGGGCATTTTCGCCCGCCATGAGAGCTTCGCCGAACGATACATATTTGCGATAGAGATCATCAAGTTTCGGATTGCATGTCAATCCGGCATCTGCAAGCCCTTTATCGAGATTCACCTTGTAGGCCGCGTTGACAAATCCGGCTCCTGTTCCGCAGACGATGTAATCGTATCCATTCACCCCGAACAGAGCCACTTTCGCCCCTTCGCGCAACGGCAACGCTGACTCTGTGTTTTTCAGTAACACCGCACCTTCAACCGCCGCCGCGCGCGACACAGCGGCATGTGCCGCAAAGTCGGGTTTTTCGGTATATTTATACCCCTTAAAACGCGGGGTACGACAGATATATTCCAGCATTCGGCGCACACAAACATCCAGTTCTCGTTCAGCGAGTTTTCCACTCCGCACCGCCTCAACAATCTCATCACTCTGCGCCGGCTCCCCAGGCATCATCAAATCGTTACCGGCATGCACCTGCGCGACCGTATTGCGTTGTCCGATCCAATCCGACACCACAATCCCGTCATAGCCCCACTCATCGCGCAGAATCGAGGTCAGCAGTTCGCGATTTTCCTGCGTATAGTGACCATTCAGACGATTATACGAAGACATGACCGTCCACGGCTTCCCCTCCTTTACCGCAATTTCAAATCCGCGCAGATAGATCTCGCGCAAGGCACGTTGCGACACATGCGCATCATTTTGCAAACGCAAACCCTCCTGATTATTTGCAGCAAAATGCTTGACCGATGTTCCAACCCCTTGCGATTGGATACCGCGCACCATGGCCGCGCCACACTTTCCGCTCAAAAGCGGATCTTCGGAGTAATACTCGAAATTGCGACCGCAGAGCGGATGGCGATTGATATTCATCCCGGGGCCAAGGATCACGTCACACCCATATTCGAGCACCTCATTACCCATTGCCGTGCCGACCTGCTCCACGAGTGGTACATTCCAAGTCGAGGCGAGCATCGTCCCGATCGGGAATGCGGTACAGAAATGGGTTTTATCATCATCCTTGCGATAGGGATCAATACGAAGTCCGGCGGGGCCGTCAGCCATCACCGTAGGTGGGATGCCGTAGGCCGGAAACGGTGTAGTCGTTCCGGCCGAGCCGGGGATATGCCGCATCGTGCGTCCGGCCACAGAGCCTTCGCCCGAATACTCCTCCATCGAAGCTCCGACCACCAGCCGAGCCTTCTCTTCGAGGGTCATCACTGCGACAATTCGCTCCACGGAACTTTTCCCCAATTGTGGATTTTCGGGTTTTTGTGCTACCGCCGCGCAGAGCGGCAAAATTAGAAATAGATTGGTTAACGTCTTTTTCATGCGTTGAAAATACAAAAAATTATCGAGTTAGCGAGATCTCATCCAGCCGAGATTCTCCTATGATACGAAAATAGTACACTCAAACGCTATTACGGAGGAATATTTACCGGAAAAGGGCTTTCACAAAAAACAGAGCCACCGAAAATCGCAATGACGACTTTCGGTGGCATGTGTATGTAGTGTGCTCAATTACGATCTATTCAATAGAATGCGTGCCTGCGAACGTGCCGCATCGGTGATCTCGGCTCCGGAGAGCATCTTGGCGATTTCTGTCACGCGCTCGTCGGTCGTAAGACGGGTTATGTTGGTCTGGCCATCCTGCTTGTAGACCACAAAGTGCGCCGAACCTTTCGATGCAACCTGCGGCAGATGGGTAATATCAACTACCTGCATCGCCCCCGACAGCGACTCGATAATTTCGCCCATAGCATCGGCAATGCGGCCTGACACACCCGTATCAATCTCATCAAAGATGATCGTTGGCAACTGCATGCGTTCGGCCAACAAAGCTTTGATGGCCAGCATTACCCGCGACATTTCACCACCGGATGCAATGCGTTCAACAGACTGCGGTGTTCGATTGCGGTTGGCCGAGAAAAGGAACTGTACACCATCGCAGCCCGTGCGCATCGGCTCTTCTAATGAGGTCAGTTGCACCTCAAACAGGGTATCGGGCATTCCCAGTTTGGCAAGTGTCGCCAAAATATGGTTCGCAAATCCGGCTGCTGCTTTTTCACGTGCCTTGTGCAGCCGTGCCGCCAAAACAGCAACCCGTTCGGCAGCAGCCTGCAACTCAACCTCGGCGGCTGTGATCGCCTCATCGCTATGCACAATTGCTTGGAGTTGCATGATCGAACGATCTCGCAGCGCAATCAGCTCCGCTTCATCTGCCACGCGATTCTTCTGCTGCAACCCGATCAGAGCATCAAGTCGTCCCGACAGTTTCGCCAGACGTTCCGGATCCGCATCAATTCGTTCACTATCGGCCGTCACCGAGGCGTTAATGTCTTTCAACTCTTCGATCACCGAACGAATTCGCACGGCATATTCTCCAGCCGCGGGGTATTGTTCGCGCAGGTGGAGCAGGGCTGTTTCCGAGTTTTTGAGTTGCACTAAAACTCCCAACTCATCGCCATCCATCGCATTGCGTAGGGTGGTGAAAACCTCACCGATACGATCGGCATTTTCGAGCACAGATAATTCGGTCTCGATCTCCGCCTGCTCGCCTTCGCGCAATTTAGCCGCCGAAAGCTCCTCGACCTGAAAGCGCAACCACTCTTCATCACGACGACCCGATGCGGCCGCCTCACGCAACGCGACAAGGTTGCGGCGCAACTGGCTCATTTGCGCATACTCCACGCCATAAGCGGCCAACAGACCTCCGTTTCCGGCCATCGTATCGAGTGCCGAGGTGCGAAACTCTTCGGACGAAAGGATCAAATTTTGGTGTTGAGAATGAATATCAATCAGCCGTGTTCCCAGATCACGCAATTGGGTGAGTTGCACGGGGACATCGTTGACAAAAGCACGACTCTTTCCCGCCGGCGTAATCATCCGTGTCAACGTAGTTTCAGGCGCGTATTCGAGATCATTTTCGGCAAAAAACGGCTCCATGGCAAGTCCCGAAAGATCAAATACCCCCTCAACCGTACAGTTTCTGGCCGCATCCTTCATGGCTGCGCCATCGTTTTTTGCGCCCAACAGCAGCCCCAAAGCACCCAATAAGATGGATTTTCCGGCTCCCGTTTCGCCAGTAATAATATTCAAATGTGCATCCAGCTCCATTTCGAGCCGGTCGATCAGTGCGTAATTTTCAACCGACAGACGACGTAACATGGCGGTTATTTTATAAGGGTTTCTATTTTATCGGCAATACGGGAGGCCACCTCGCATTTGGTCAACAACGGCAACTCCTCACGGCCGCAAGCATCAATCAGGGTTACCTTGTTCGTGTCACCGCGAAATCCGGCTCCGGCATCGCGCAACGAGTTCAGCACAATAAAATCAAACTGTTTTTTGGAGAGTTTTGCCGCGGCATGCTCTATTTCATGATCGGTTTCAAGGGCAAAACCGACAAGCAGCCGTCCGTTCTTGTGCGCACCTAACTCGGCGGCGATATCGCGCGTGCGGCGCAGCGTAATCGTTAGGTCATCCGCCCCCTTTTTCAATTTCGTATCGGAGACCTCGACCGGCGTATAATCGGCCACCGCAGCACACATCACCGCTCCGTCCGCATGCTCAAAAGCAGCGGTTGTTGCGTGATACATCTCTTCGGCCGAAAGCACATCGACCCGCTCAACGCCCTTGGGCGTATCGAGAGCTGTGCGCCCACTGACCAACGTCACCGAAGCCCCACGTGCTGCCAAAGCTCCGGCAATGGCATAGCCCATCTTTCCCGACGAGTGATTCGATATAAAACGCACGGGGTCAATCGCTTCAATGGTTGCACCAGCCGTCACAACGAAGCGTTTTCCTCGTAATATGCTTTTTTTTTCAGGATTCTCCTCGGCAAATAATCGGCAGACGGCATTCAGAATCTGAGTTGGTTCGGCCATGCGACCTTTGCCAATCAAACCGCTGGCCAGTTCGCCTTCGGTCGGTTCAATCAACCGGACACCATGTGTTGCCAACGTGCGCAGATTCTGCTGGGTAGAGGTGTGGGCATACATATCCAGATCCATCGCCGGTGCTACCATCACCGGACACCGCGCCGACAGATAGGTCGTCAGCAGCAAATTATCGGCGATCCCAACTGCCATTTTAGCCAATGTATTGGCCGTAGCCGGCGCAATCAGATAGCAGTCAGCCCACTCGCCGAGCGATACATGGGAGTTCCACGCCCCGTTTTCGGGATTGAAGAACTCGACCAGAATCGGATTTTTCGAAAGTGTCGCCAAGGTAAGAGGCGTGATAAACTGCTTGGCAAGAGGTGTCATAACGACCTGCACCTCTGCTCCGGCTGTTTTCAGTAAACGGCAAAGCACAGCAGCCTTATAAGCCGCTATGCTTCCCGTGATACCCAGCACGATATGACGACCCGCAAGCGGGAGGTCTGCGGTTGCCTGCTCACTCATTACAATAGCGATTTAGGAACGATTGTTAGATCTCCTTCAAAGGCTGATCTTTCTCTTTTTTGTAGAGGAGCTCGTGGTCGAGAAACTCCTCGGTCGCAATAATAACCGGTTTCGGTAGACGCTCGTAGTAACGCGAAATCTCAATCTGCTCTCGGTTTTCGAAGGTCTCTTCCATGGTATCGGTCGGCGATGAGAAATCGGCAAGTTTCCGATTCAGTTCGGTTTTCAACTCGGCCGAAATCTGATTGGCACGACGAGCGATAACGTTCACGCTCTCGTAGATATTGCCTGTTTCGCGATCCAAGTTCACCAACTTACGCGTAATGGTGTTGTTGGGAATGTTCTTCTTGATTTCCATTATATGTTGTCTTTGTTGTTTCGGTCGAGGAAGTCATGGGCATGTTTGGCCATGCGCTCCAACTCCTTGGTATGGGTCGATTCGGGAAACTCCTCTTTGAAGGAGAGGTACGAGTCGAGCATCTGTAAATAGCGATCCGTCTGCTTTTCGGCAACCGAGTTACTGGCATATCGGTAACTGGCATCGACAATCAGGAACATCAGTTGTTCGCGATGCTTGCTGTCGGGATACTGTTTGAGTGCATTCTTCAACGCGGGAATAGCCGATTTGTAGCGTCCGATTTTATAATAAGTATAGGCATTCAAATAGGCCTTCTGGTGAAGACGTTGGGTCAGCTCATTGCTGATCTCCTGAAATTGGGTGACGCGGCTGCTCTTCGGATAACGCGACATAAACTCGTTGATCGCAATCAGAGCTTGTCCGGTCATGGTTTGATCACGCGAAGGAGAGGGCGAAAGGTAGTAGAAACAGAGGGCATACATCCCCTCGGCATCCTCGATAAAGGCACTACGGCCGAATTTCTGACGAAAATCATCGAACAGCGTTGAGGCAGTTTCATAATCGCGATTCTTATACTTGCAGCGTGCATTGTAGAAGGCAATCGAATCTTCGCGCGAGGTGCCGATATAGTAGCTGGCCGCCCCCTCAAAAAGGGTCGAGGCGCGTTGCCACTTCTCTTTTCCATAGTATTCCAGCGCCTTGCTGTAAATCAAATCGGGTTTTCCGCTTTTGAGGAGCGAATTCATTCCGGCACAGCCACCAAGCACGGTCACCAGAGCAATCGCACACACGGCATATAAAAAAGTTTTCTTCATTATGGAATCTTTTACGGCGCTTTATCGCGCAAAGTTACGCATAAATTAACGAATTGCAAAAAAAATTATTGCACCGAAACCCGATAAATAGAGAACGAATCGCCAATAGTCAACAATCAACCCTACAAAATAGGGCATCCGGCTCTCTTTCACGATCTCTCTTCTTGATCATCAAACAGAGTCCGAATGCCACTACACCCTCCATCCGCCGGACAATAGCCGAACGCGCCTACTGCTCACCCAAGTGTCAATAAACTGAATTCTTTAAAAATAGAAGCCAAGTGATCCACCATAGATAATGTCATGAGCCACCTTCACTCGCCGACTTGCATCGAACGAATGGAAGGTCTGCCACACGTGTGAGCGCGGATAACCTGTTACGCGGAAATCGAGAAAGAATTTGCGAATATTGATTCCAACCCCGCCCAGCAATGCCAGATCGCGGTCGTTGAAGTTGACTCGCAACAGATCAGCCGTACTACTGTGCTGTGTATCAGCCACCCGGAATTGCACACCCCCAAACAGGCGTACCACCCCGAACTGAAAACCTAACTCCACAGGAATCTGCAACCGTTCGGTGCGCAAAACCAGCGAACTGACCGAGTTTCCAGAGGCCTTGAAGTGATAGTTGGCAAAAACGTAATTAAGTTCCGTCTGCAAATGCAGATGGCGCGACAGGTTCAATCGTAGCACAATACCGGCCTCGTAGCCCGCCCGCGGAGCACCGGCCGTGAAGGTCACATCGCCGAGCCTCACGGGGCCCATATCGAGGTCGGTAAAATTCACACCGCCGCGGACTCCAAACATCAGGCGTTGCGCCGAAGCGGAGAAACCGATTAATAGCGCTGCGAAAAGCGCAAATAGAGTTCGTTTCATGAAACAGAGTTGTTAGTGCGTGATTACATCAGGGGTGACACGAGGCGCAGCACTTCGCCCAAAGTTCGCCTCCACAGACACGGCCGCCAATTATCGCGTGTGAGACGCCGACACGACACCAAATCACGATCGTAGTTGGCGATTAGCTGCCCCACCACGCGGCGATCGCGTATAAAAGTCGTCACCTCCAAATTGTCACGCAGGCTGCGGTAGTCCAAATTGGCAGTGCCGACCGATGCGAGCGAATCATCGACAAGGAGCAGCTTGGCATGCAGAAATCCGTTGTCATAGCGGTAGAGTTCTACTCCGGCATCGAGCAAATCATCGACATAAGAGTCCGAAATCAGATCCGTAAACGGGGAGTCGCTACATGTGGGAATCATCACCTCGACCCGAACTCCGCCACGCGCTGCCATCCGCATCGCATCGAGAATCAGCGGCGGCGGCAACACATAGGGTGACGAAATACGCACCCATCGACGAGCACGAACGATGGCGACAGCAAAAGCTTCGGCAATCGTCATGCGCGACACCCCCTCTTCGGACCACGCCAATTGCAGTTGCAACGGCTGGCGAATGGTGTGTTGCACCGTGTAGTGTCGGGGGTCGAGCAGTTCTCCGCAGGCGTGCGCCCAGTCGGCGATAAAAAGGCGTTGCAGGTCGGCGACAACATCGCCTTCGATCCGAAGGTGCTCATCGCGCCACTTGCCCATATAATCTCCGTCGAGGTAGTATTTCGCAATATTTATGCCACCCAGATAGGCAATGCGACCGTCCGCTATGACTATTTTGCGGTGGTTGCGCCGAGTGACACGGGTGGTAAACCACGGAAAGCGCACCGGTTCCCACGCCGCCGTGCAAATACCGGCTTGATGCATCCGCCGCAACATGCTGCGTGACAAGGCCCACGACCCGATTGCATCGTAGATGATGCGCACTTCGACTCCGGCGCGTGCCTTGCGAATCAGAATCTCGGCGATCGTCTGCCCGATGCGATCGTTGCGGAAGATATAATACTCCATATGAATGGATTGCCGCGCTCGCTGCAAGGCCGCGATGAGCGAGGTGAACGCATTGTTTCCGTTATGCAACAGATCAAGGCGATTGTAGCGGGTCATCTGCGTGCCACACCCGCGTGTAACAATGCGACTCACGGGGTCGGCCCCATACGCCGGAAGTAGTTGTCCATCGTTGGCCGACACATCAGAACACCGATAACCGACCAACACATAGAGCAGCGTCCCCAGCAGCGGCATCAGGAGGATCATGGCCAACCAAACGGCCGCCGATGCCGGATGCCGATGTCGGTGAACGATCACAGGCAATGCTGCTAACGTCCAGAGCAGATGAATGTAAAGTAAAATGCACATACCACCCCGCTGCGGCATGATCCGTGCCACGACCTCCAAAAAAAGATTTGGAAAATCGAATTATCCTTTCTATCTTTGCCTATACAATACGACAGGGTTCTGACCTCAACAGGTCAGGATTCTTATTTTTTTACGTTTACAACTATGGCAAAAGAGATTATTTATCTGACTGCGGAGGGGTACAAGAAACTCAAAGACGAACTCGATCACATGCGTTCCGTCGAGCGTCCGGCCATTTCGGCGGCAATCGCCGAGGCTCGTGATAAGGGCGACCTGTCCGAGAACGCAGAGTATGATGCCGCCCGCGAGGCACAGGGTATGCTGGAAATGCGTATCGCCAAGCTGGAAGATACGATCGCCAATGCTCGCGTGATCGACGAAACCAAGATCGACAAAAGCAAAGTACAGATCCTGAGTAAGGTGACATTGCTGAATCGCAACACCAAAAAACAGATGATCTATACGATTGTTGCCGAACACGAGGCCAACTTGCGCGAGGGCAAATTAGCAATCACCACCCCGATCGCCAAAGCCCTGCTGGGCCACAAGAAAGGCGATGTTGTCGAGGTAGAGGTTCCGGCCGGAACAATCCATTTCGAGCTGCTCGACATCAACATCTAAAACGCACTTCTCCCTTCGGGGCGCGGCGTTGAAGAGTCCGCTCCCGAAAGGTTGTCGGACACGACATATGATCCTAATATTTAGGTATTTTGCAGGGGCCGTATTGCACGGCCCTTTTTTTTGTGTTACCTTTGCACCCGTTATGAAGATCAACAATCGACTGATACGGTTTTATGCCGGACTGTTCCTCGCCCTGCTCTTCGCCGCGCAAACCGGTCAGAAGGTGCATATCTACCACGAGGACCATCTCCATTTCGCGGCATTCAGCGGTGATTTGGTTCCCGACAACGGAGCCAAAGAGGCGGTCAGCGAACGTTGTATCATTGATGACTTCTCCTTTTTTCCGTGTCTGATCGACACCCCCTTCGTTCACTCATTCTATGCACAATTGCTGGACATCGTCTTACCGCTGGCCACGCAGTGCAACCTCTCATCGGCACCCCTCTCCTTCTCGCTACGCGCGCCTCCGGTGCTTTAAGACTCCGTTCTTAACCCGATTTTTTACTTTAAAAACTAACTCCATGAAATATATCTTCATGCAGGCACTTCTGGTGTGCCTGTCTACGATCTGTGCATACGGCGTCGATGCACCTAAAAAAAGCACGGATGCCAACCTCTACGGCCACGTAATCGACCGCGATTCGCACGAACATATTCCCTATGCCACCGTGACGGTAGCCGGCACGGCCCTCGGCACGACAACCGATGCTTCGGGACACTATTTTTTGAAAAATATGCCCGAAGGAGAGCTTAAAATCGAGGTACACGCTTTGGGTTACGGCGCGGCATCGCAAATCATCACCCTGCATCGCGGTGCAACACAAGAGTTGAATTTCGAGGTCGAACAGAGTGGAATCTCAGTCGATGATGTGGTAGTATCTGCCAGCCGCACCGCCTCCCTACGTCGCGAAGCCGCCTCTTTGGTCAGCGTACTCGATGCCAAAATGTTCACCAAGACAAACGCTTCCTGTTTAGCACAAGGTCTATCGTTTCAACCCGGTGTGCGTGTCGAGGACGACTGCCAGAATTGCGGCTTTACACAGGTGCGCATCAACGGCTTGGATGGGCACTACTCACAAATTTTGGTCGATTCGCGGCCTCTGTTTTCGGCCTTGACGGGGGTCTACGGCTTGGAGCAGATTCCGGCCAACATGATCGAGCGGGTTGAAGTGTTGAGAGGTGGTGGTTCGGCTCTTTTCGGCTCATCAGCCATCGGCGGAACGATTAACGTCATTACGCGCGAACCGCTTCGCAGCTCGGCTGAACTTTCGCACTCGCTGACGGCCATCGGCAACCGTGCATACGACAATACATCGACACTCAACACCTCGCTCGTATCGGAGAGTGGCCGTGCAGGAATCTGCCTCTTCGGGCAGGCACGCCACCGCTCGGCATACGATCACGATGGCGACGGATTCAGCGAAATCCCTCAGATTCAGAGTCAGTCGGTCGGTATGCGTTCCTTCTTCCGCACAAGTGCCTATTCACGCATCACCCTGCAATATCACCACATCAACGAGTTTCGCCGCGGTGGCGATCAATTCGACCGCCCGCCCCACGAATCGCTGATCACCGAACAGACCGACCACGCAATCGACGGAGGAAGTATCGCCTTCGACCTCTCCTCGGCCAACCGTGCCAACCGGCTCAACCTCTACGCCTCGTTCCAGAATACGGCCCGCAAGAGTTACTACGGCAGCAAGCAGGACACCAATGCCTACGGCACCACGCGCGACCTGACCGTAGCGGCCGGAGCACAATATATCCACGCTTTCCGCAACCTGCTCTTCATGCCGGCCGAATTGACCTTCGGCACCGAATATAGCTACGATGGTCTGCACGATCGCTCTTTGGGCTATGGCATCAAAACCGATCAGGAGGTACATATCATTGGGGGTTATGCGCAGAACGAGTGGAAAAACAGCCATTGGTCGTTGCTGCTCGGCGGCCGTCTGGACAAACACAATCTGGTCAAAAATCCGATTTTCAGCCCCCGTGTCAACCTGCGTTATAACCCCTCACAGGCGATCAGTCTGCGGGCAAGTTATGCCGGCGGCTACCGCGCACCGCAAGCCTTCGACGAAGATATGCACATCGCCATCGTGGGCGGCGAACGTGTGCGCATCCGCTTGACCGAAAACCTCAAAGAGGAGCGTTCACACAGTTGGAGCATATCGGCCGATATGATGCACCGTTTCGGAAAAATCCAGACCAATCTGGTCGTCGAAGGATTCCACACCACGTTGGACGATGTTTTCGCCCTGCGCGACCTCAAACAGCCGGCAGAAGACGGTAGCACCATCAAAGAGCGTTACAACGGCCCCGGAGCCACCGTGCGCGGTGTGAACCTCGAAGGTCGTGCTGTCTTCACACGCTGGTTCGAATTACAAGCCGGCATGACGTGGCAGCAGAGCCGCTACAAAAAGCCGACAGCATGGAGCGAAGATCGTGCCGTTGCTCCCGTGCGCCGCATGTTCCGCACCCCCGATACCTACGGCTACTTCACAGCCGCGTTGAAACCCGTCAAGCGATTCACGATCGACATCACAGGAACGGTTTCGGGCGAAATGCTCGTGCAGCACAAGGCCGGTTCGGGCGTGGAGCAGGACATAGCGGTCACCACACCGCGTTTTTGCGATGTCAACCTGCGTGCGGCCTATGACCTGCGCATCTACAAAGAGGTCACCCTTCAACTCTTCGCCGGCGTGCAAAACCTCTTCAACTCCTACCAAAAAGACTTCGATAAAGGCGTCGAGCGCGACTCGGGCTACGTCTATGGCCCCTCGCTACCGCGCAGTTGGTTCGTGGGGGCGAAGATAAAATTCAATTAATCGGAGGTGGAACCTAATTTTAATTGTGCT
>CAYOKU010000027.1:32179-32484 GCA_964404645.1 uncultured Alistipes sp. | reverse complement strand
CTTATCACATTTGAAACATGATAATTTGTGCTTATACAAAAGTAGGCTAATACTTGCCAACGAAGTGATTACAAAGTGATTTTACAGAATACGCAATCGGGAATACCCCTATCACATAACACCACTTCTTCAAACGGTCGATCAATTCACCAGAGCGCAAAAGACAGATGCACCGTTTCATCGCCACCAACCATAACTTACTGCCTGATTGATCCACCCAAAAGGACGAAAACCATTTAAACTCCCCCAAGCGCAGCCAAAATCGAAAAGTTTTTGCTATTTTTGCAGGATATTCGACTAAAACA
>CAYOKU010000027.1:0-32169 GCA_964404645.1 uncultured Alistipes sp. | reverse complement strand
AAACAGCAAATAAGATATGGAATACAATTTCAAGGAGATCGAATCCAAGTGGCAAAGCCGGTGGAAAGCACAAAAGACCTATCACATCGAGGTAGACCCTTCGCGGCCGAAATTCTACGTACTTGACATGTTCCCCTACCCGTCGGGTGCGGGGTTGCATGTGGGTCATCCGCTGGGTTACATCGCCTCAGACATCTTCTCACGCTACAAACGATTGAAGGGCTTTAACGTGCTCCACCCAATGGGTTACGATGCTTTCGGTCTTCCGGCCGAACAGTACGCCATCCAGACAGGGCAGCATCCGGCCGTGACCACCGAGCGAAACATCGCCCGTTACCGCGAACAGTTGGACAAGATCGGCTTTTCGTTCGATTGGGATCGCGAAGTGCGCACCTGCGATCCGTCCTATTATAAATGGACGCAATGGGCATTCCTTGAAATGTTTGCACACTACTACGACCGCAAATTGCAAAAGGCGCAACCGATCGAGAAACTGACGGCCGAATTTGCCTCCAACGGTACGGCGCACATTGATGCCGCCTGCACCACCGATCTGCACTTTACGGCAGGCGAGTGGAATGCAATGAGCGAGGCCGAAAAGGAGCAGACGTTGCAAAACTATCGGCTTGCTTTCCGTGCCGATACGATGGTCAATTGGTGCCCGAAATTGGGAACCGTGCTGGCCAACGATGAGGTACGCGATGGGCTTTCGGTGCGAGGCGGCTATCCGGTCGAGCAGAAGCGCATGAAGCAATGGCTGCTTCGCGTGACGGCTTATGCCCAACGAATGTTGGACGGACTGGATCAGTTGGCTTGGAGTGACTCCTTGAAGGAGATCCAGCGCAACTGGATCGGCCGTTCGGTCGGAGCACAACTCTTCTTCGACATCGAGCAGTCCGACAAAAAATTGGAGATTGTCACCACGCGCCCCGAGACGATTTATGGCGTTACGTTCAGGGTCATCGCCCCCGAACACGAGTGGGTCGAAGAGTTGACCACAACCGAAAATCGTGCCGCCGTCGATGCCTATATCACGCAGGCCAAGAAACGTTCGGAGCGCGAGCGTATCGCCGAAACCCGCCGCGTAAGCGGTGTTGCCACAGGATCTTATGCCATAAATCCATTCACCGGAAAATCCATTCCGATCTATATCTCGGATTATGTTTTGGCGGGCTACGGTACGGGTGCGATCATGGCCGTTCCGGCGCACGACTCGCGCGACTACGCCTTTGCTCGACACTTCGGATTGGAGATCACTCCGGTGGTCGAAGGGGGTGATTTGGAGAAGGAGTCCTACGATGCCAAATCGGGCAAAGTAATCAACTCGGATTGGCTCAATGGCAAGGATGTAAAAGAGGCAATTGGGCTGATGTTCGATGAAGTCGAACGCCGCGGATTGGGCAAAAAACTCATCAACTACCGTCTGCGCGATGCCATCTTCTCACGCCAACGTTATTGGGGCGAACCGTTCCCCATCTACTACAAAGACGATATTGCCTATCCGCTCTCGGCCGACAAGTTGCCGTTGGAGTTACCTCCGATCGCTGACTTCGGCCCGACGGAGCAGGGAGAACCGCCGTTGGCGCGTGTAGGCAACTGGCAGACGGCAGAGGGGCATCCTCTCGAACTCTCCACGATGCCCGGATTTGCCGGCTCATCGGCCTACTATCTACGGTATATGGATCCGCACAACGACACGGCTTTGGTCGGCAAGGAGGCCGATGACTATTGGCGGTCGGTCGATCTCTATGTGGGCGGCATTGAACACGCGACGGGACACCTCATGTATTCACGCTTCTGGAACATGTTCCTCTACGATCTGGGGGCTGTTTGCGAGGCCGAACCGTTCAAAAAATTAGTGAATCAGGGTATGATTCAAGGTCGTTCGAATTTTGTGTACCGCATCGTCGGAACCAATAAATTCGTATCTTTGGGATTGAAGGGGCAATATGAAACCCAAGAGATCCATGTCGATGTCAACATCGTCAAGAACGACATTCTCGATCTGGATGCATTCCGCGCATGGTCACCCGATTACAAGGATGCCGAATTCCTGCTCGAAGAGGGCAAATATATCTGCGGCTGGGCTGTTGAGAAGATGTCGAAGTCGATGTATAACGTGGTCAACCCCGACTACATTGTGGATAACTACGGAGCCGACACCTTGCGCATGTACGAGATGTTCCTCGGTCCATTGGAGCAATCCAAACCGTGGGACACGAACGGCATCGACGGCGTACACAAATTTCTGCGCCGTTTCTGGCGGCTCTTCTTCGATCGCGATGGCAAACTCGTCCTCACCGATCAACCGGCCACCGAAGACGAACTGCGCACGCTGCATAAGACGATCAAGAAGGTGACCGAGGATATCGAAAACTTCTCGTTCAATACCTCGATTTCGGCCTTTATGATCTGCCTCAACGAATTGGGCGACTGTTCCAAACGCACCATTCTCGAACCGCTGACCGTGCTGATTGCCCCCTTCGCACCGCACATCGCCGAGGAGTTGTGGGCACAGTTGGGTCATACGACTTCAGTCTGCGATGCTACCTACCCGATCTGCGATGAGCAGTACTTGACGCTGCACGCCTTCGAATATCCGGTTTCGGTCAACGGTAAGACCCGTTTCAAGAAGGAGTATGCCACCTCGGCCACTCCGGCCGAAATTCAAGCCGACATCGTCAACGCCCCCGAACTGCAAAAATGGCTCGACGGCAAGGCTCCGAAGAAGATTATCGTGGTCGCTGGAAAGATTATCAATGTGGTGATCTAAGCCAAGTAGAAGATGGGGAATGGGTGAAGCAAACCAAACGGCACACCCATTACCCATCGTTCACTTTTAAATAAAGCCCTTATGACCAGACTCACTATCTTATTAATCACGCTGTTTATGAGTATTCAGGCATCCGCCCAAAAAGACTATGGGCAGGCCGCCACGATCAAAATTTGGGATAACACGACGGCACCCCACTCCAACGGTATCACCACACCCGAAACTGAAACCGAACCGGACCGCATCGCCAACACCTCCGAAGCGGTGCTCTACCTCTTTGCGCCCGACACGGCCAAAGCAACCGGACAAGCCGTGGTAATCTGTCCGGGCGGCGGTTATCAAAAACTCTGCATGGATTACGAGGGGATTGATATGGCCAAGTGGTTTGCCGCCAACGGCATCACGGCTGCCGTACTGAAATACCGCATGCCCAACGGAGAGCCGTTGGCTCCACAGGAGGATGCCGAACGTGCCCTGCGCATCATGGCCGGATTGGAAACCGGAGCTACGGGCTACACGGCCGATAAAGTCGGCATCGTCGGAAGTTCGGCCGGAGGACATCTGGCCGCAATGGCATCGACCATCCCCGCTTTCAAACCCGCATTCGCGATTCTCTTCTATCCGGTGATCACCGCCGAAATGGGGCAGGGGCATCAAGGCTCTTTCGAAAGCCTGCTCGGTGATAAGCGTTCGGCAGAAACCGATGCTTTCTACTCGCTGCAAAACCGCGTAACGGATCAAACTCCACCCACACTTCTGCTGCTCTCCGACGACGATACAACCGTACCGCCGATCAACAGCGTGCTCTATTACCAGGCCCTCAAAGCACATGGAGTCAAGGCCTCGATGTACATCTACCCCTCCGGAGGTCACGGCTGGGGTATTCAGAAGAATTTTACCTATAAAGAGGAGTGGCAAACAGCGGCTCTCGACTGGTTACGAACGCTCAACCGATAATTTTTAATTCCTAATTTTTAAATATTAATTAAATGTGTCGTATCTTTGTCGCCAAAAGCAAAGATACGACACATTTTTATGGCAGAAAATTCAATACTCATGCGGCTCGACGGGCTGAAACTCAAATACGAGGAGACGGGACAGAAACTCACCGACCCCGAAGTAATCGCCGATGTCAAACAATTTATCCAACTGACCAAGGATTACAAAGAGTTACAACCGATCGTCGAAACCTCGGATCTCTACCGCACGGCATTGGCCAACTTGGCCGAGGCAAAGGATACGCTTGCCACCGATAAGGACGAAGAGATGCGTGAAATGGCACGCGATATGATCAACGAGCTCGAACCGCAAATCGAACAGATGGAGGAGCAGATCAAACTGTTGCTGATCCCCCAAGACCCACAAGACTCGAAAAATGCCATTGTCGAGATTCGGGGCGGCACGGGGGGCGATGAGGCAGCCATCTTCGCCGGTGACCTTTTGCGCATGTACACCAAATATGTCGAAAACAAGGGGTGGCGTTACGAGATCACCTCGGCATCAGACGGTGCTGCGGGCGGTTTCAAGGAGGTGGTTTTGAAAGTGACGGGGCAAAACGTCTACGGCACACTCAAATACGAATCGGGAGTGCATCGCGTGCAGCGCGTTCCGCAGACCGAAACACAGGGTCGCGTCCATACATCGGCCGCTTCGGTTGCCGTACTACCCGAAGCCGAAGAGTTCGACTGCGACATCTCAATGAACGACGTACGCAAAGATATCTTCTGCGCATCGGGACCGGGTGGCCAGTCGGTCAATACGACCTACTCGGCAATCCGTCTGACCCACATTCCAACCGGTATTGTGGTGCAATGTCAAGACCAAAAATCGCAGTTGAAAAACTTTGACAAAGCGTTTGAAGAGTTGCGCACCCGTGTCTTCAACCTCGAATATTCGAAATATCTCGATGAGATCGCCTCAAAGCGCAAAACAATGGTTTCGACCGGCGACCGTTCGGCCAAGATCCGTACCTACAACTACCCGCAGGGACGTATCACCGATCACCGCATCAACTATACGATCTACAATTTGGCCGCCTTCATGGACGGTGACATTCAGGATTGTATCGACCATTTGATCGTTGCCGAGAATGCCGAACGCTTAAAGGAGAGCGAACTATAAAGACTAAATACGCAGTTTTTGCGTTCTGCTAAAAAAAGTCGCATGAAAAGAGCAATCATCACCTATTTTTTAGCAGCAGCGGCAGCCATTCTGTCGCTGCCGCTCTTTGGGCAGCAACACCACCCGCTCTACATCGTCAACGGAAAACCCTCCGAAGAGATCCACACAATTCCGCCCCAAGACATCGAGCACGTTGAGGAGCTACCGGCCGATGAGCAGACAATCGCACGCTACGGAACAAAAGCCGCTTACGGGGTGCTACTCATCACATTGCGCTATGATGAACCGGCTCAATTTCCGGCCGATTCCCTGTTTAGCAACTACATCGCCCGACAGGTCAAGTGGGACGACACCGAACCGGCGGCACGAGTCATTCTGCGCTACAAGATTCAACCCGATGGGCAACTGACGATCGACAAAGAGTTGGAATCGACCGACAGCCGACTCAAACGGCGGGTGCTGAAAGCCGTTGCCGAAGCACCCAAATGGCGACCGGCACAGAAAAAAGGGAAACCGGTTGAGAGCGAGGGTGTATTGCATATTCAACTTCCGGCCGGCAAGCAGATACAACGACTTCCGGTCATCGTACTACGCTAAAATCAAGAGCCGCTTTGAAAACAAATTCGTTATCCGCATGGATCGTTGCCATTCGACCTTATAGTCTGGGAGCCTCAATCATTCCCGTTGCCGTTGGCACAGCATTGGCTTTTACCGATGGGGGATTCAACCCCATTGTTGCCGTCTTGTGTCTGCTTTTTGCGCTATTGATGCAGTGCACGGCCAATCTGGTCAATGACCTTTGGGATTTTCTCAAAGGCGCAGACCTCCCCGACAGACTCGGCCCCGACCGCGCCTTCGCCAAGGGATATATTACGCTGCCAGCCATGAAAACCGGCATCGCCCTCTTTACGCTTGCGGCCTGCGCAACTGGCTGTGGCTTGCTCTTCTACGGAGGTTGGGATCTGGTATTGATCGGAGGCCTTTGCGTGATTTTCGCCTATTTCTATACCGCCGGCCCCTATCCGTTGGCATACCACGGATTGGGCGATGTAGCAGTCATTCTCTTTTTCGGCATAATTCCAGCCGGATATACCTACTACCTGCAAACGGGATATTGGAGCTGGGAGATCTTCGCCGCGGCTCTGGCTTGCGGTCTGGTGATCGACACCATGCTGATGGTCAATAATTTTCGCGATCGCGAGGAGGATGCCCGCTGCCAAAAACGGACAATCGTCGTCTGTCTGGGTGCTGCCGTAGGCCGCTGGGGCTACCTCGCGCTGGGAACAGGGGCCATGGCGGCTTGCCTGACACTACTGGCTGCCGGACGTTGGGGAGCCGCATTGCTACCCCTGCTCTACTATCCGTTATTTTGGAGAACATGGCGCAAAATGGTACGCATCGACCACGGCGATGCGTTGAATGTCTGCCTTGCACAGACGGCTCGCAACATGCTCCTCTTCGGACTATTGTTCACAATCGGCATCCTTTTGCAGTAATGGCAGAGGTTACCTATATCACCCTGCGCGACCTGCAACGCCTTGTCAAACAGACGCTCGACGAACGATTTGCGCTACCGCTCTGGGTGAGTGCCGAGATCGCCGAGATCAAGGTCAACTACTCGGGGCACTGCTACTTGGAGCTGGTGGAAAAGGGGGGTGACAATGGTGTACCGACGGCTCAGGCACGCGCCGTGATTTGGCGAAGTCAATACACGCGCATTGCCGCCTATTTTGAGGCGGAGACCCGACAGCGACTGGCTGCCGGCATCCGCATTTTGGCCAAAGTATTGGTCACTTATCATGAATTATACGGCTTTTCCCTGCAAATCACCGACATAGATCCGGCCTATACGCTGGGCGATATGGAGCGACAGCGGCAACAGACGATCGCCCAACTCCAAAAAGAGGGGGTTTGGGAGATGAATCGCGAAACAATCATGCCCACCGTAGTACAGCGCATTGCCGTTGTATCGAGTGCCAATGCGGCCGGTTATCAGGACTTTCGCAACGAATTGGCCAAAAGCCCATATCGGTTCTCACTCACACTCTTCGATGCTTTCATGCAGGGCTCGGCAGCCGAGGAGTCCATCGTGGCGGCGTTATGCCAAATCGCTGAAAAGCAAGCGGATTACGACACGGTGGTCATCATCCGCGGCGGAGGTTCGGCCAGCGACCTCAACTGTTTCAACGCCTATCGGCTCTGTGCCCACATCGCCCAATTTCCGTTGCCGGTCGTGACCGGTATCGGCCACGACAAGGATACCAGCGTAGCTGACATGGTTGCTCATACGGCTCTCAAAACTCCGACTGCCGTTGCCGGATGGCTCGTTGAGCGAATGGCTGCGGTGGATGGCTGGCTCGATGCCGCCGCGTTGCAACTCCACGATACTACAATTTCAGCCATGCGCACCACCGAATTGCGGCTCGAACGGTTGAGCGGAGAATTACGCCACCAAGCCACCGCCCTACTTACACGCCGCACGCTGCAACTCAATCACCTCGAAGAGCAACTGCCGCAACAAGTCGCAGCCTTTATCGCTCGCCGCAACGCTTCGCTCGTTGCCGCCTCGGAGCTGATCGCCGGACACGCCCCCGAACGCATGTTGCGGTTGGGTTTCGCGGTCGTTCGACAAGGAGGCAAGGCTGTCATGTCGGCTCATCACGTCACCACCGGAGAGGCCATCGAGATTGAGGTCGCCGATGGTGCTATTTCCGCACAAGTAAACCACACAACCATATGGCAAAAAAAGAGTTAACCTACGCCGAAGCGATGTCCGAGATCGAAAAGACACTCGCCCGCCTACGCAGCGAAGAGATGGATGTCGATGCACTTGCCACAGAGGTCAAGCGCGCTACGGAGCTGATCGCTACCTGCAAAAAACGACTACTGAAAGCCGAAGAAGAGGTGCAAAAAATGCTGTCATGAAACGATTGATTAAATGGGCATTAAACCACATTCCGCGGCCAATCCTGCAACGCATGGCTGGCTGGGCAGTTCCCGTCATGGGGTGGTTTTACAAGGGAAATGCGGTGAGTTGTCCCTTGTGCGGAGCCTCGTACCGCCATTTTTTACCCTACGGTTATGTGACATCCCGACCCAATGCACTATGCCCTAACTGTTTATCGTTAGAACGGCATCGTTTGCTGTGGCTCTACCTGACACGCGAAACCGATCTACTGACTACCACTCCGCGCACCCTGCACATCGCGCCGGAGGTCTGCATCATGCGTCACCTCAAACCGCACTTCCACGCGCACCCCGCTCAATATATTACGGCCGATCTCGAAAGTCCGCTGGCCGACATGCACTTCGATGTGCAGCAGATTCCACTTGCCGACAACTCGGTCGATGTGGTGATCTGCAACCATATCATGGAGCACGTGGCCGATGATAGAAAGGCCATGCGCGAACTGCACCGCATCCTCAAATGCGGAGGCTGGGGCATCATTCTCTCTCCGGTGGAGTTCGATTACGAGCAGACCTACGAGGACGACTCGATCACCGATCCGGCCGAACGCACCCGCATCTTCGGACAGTACGACCATCGGCGCATCTACGGTGCTGATTATGCCGACCGATTGCGCTCGTGCGGATTCGAGGTGGCCGACATCGACTATGCAGCTACCTTTACCGAGGAGGAGCGCGCACACTACGCGCTGCCCGCCGACCACATCTATGTAGTATATAAGATCCACTGAAAATAATAATATGGCACGTAAAAAAGCGAATTATCCCCTGATCGAAGGGCTTGAAATAACAACCCTTGCCGCCGAAGGCAAGGCGATGGGACGTTGGAACGACGTCGTAGTTTTCGTTCCGATGACCGTTCCGGGCGATGTGGTCGATGTACAGATTCGGTCGAAACGCCGCCGCTTCATGGAGGGATTCGTGGTGCGCTACGTGAAACGTTCCCCGCTCTGTGAGGAGCCGTTCTGCGAACATTTCGGCATCTGTGGCGGTTGCAAATGGCAGAATCTGCCCTATGCCGAACAGTTGCGGTTCAAAACCGAGCAGGTACGCGACCAACTGACACGCATCGGCAAGGTCGAGTTGCCCGAAATCCGTCCATGTCTGGGCTCGGCGCAGACGCAGTTTTACCGGAATAAGCTCGAATTCACCTTCGCCGACCGTCGCTGGCTGACCAACGAAGAGATCGCTACGGGCGAAGATCTGACGGCAACACCTGCTGTCGGATTTCATATTCCCAACATGTTCGACAAGGTGCTCGACATCCACAAATGTTGGTTACAAGCCTCGCCTTCGAATGAAATTCGATTGGAAACCAAACGCTTTTGTCTGGAAAATGGATACTCGTTCCACAATGCACGCACACATACAGGGTTGATGCGTAACATGGTAGTTCGCACTGCATCGACGGGCGAGGTGATGGTAATCGTGGTCTTCGGAGCCGATGATCAACCTCGGATTACGGCATTGCTGGATCATCTTTCAGCAACCTTTGCGCAGATCACCTCGCTGTTTTATATCATCAACGAGAAGTTCAACGACTCAACGGCCGACCTCACTCCGATCTGTTACTGCGGCAAAGACCACATCATCGAGCAGATGGAGGGGTTGCAATTCAAGGTGGGTCCCAAGTCGTTCTACCAAACCAACTCGGAGCAAGCCTACGAGTTATATAAGGTGGCTCGCGACTTCGCCGATCTGAAAGAGAGCGACACACTCTACGACCTCTACACGGGTACGGGTACGATCGCCAACTTCTGTGCAGCACGTTGCCGCCGAGTCGTGGGCATCGAGTACGTTCCCGAGGCAATTGCCGATGCCGAGATCAACTCATCACTCAACGCGATCACCAACACGGCATTCTACGCAGGCGACATGAAGCGGGTACTTGACGATGCATTTGTGGCGGCTAACGGCCACCCCGATGTGATCATCCTCGATCCGCCGCGGGCAGGGGTTGATGAACCGGTGATCGACGTGATTCTGCGCGCCGCCCCCGACCGCATCGTCTATGTGAGCTGCAACCCCGCCACGCAGGCGCGCGATCTGGCACTACTCAACGAAGCCTATCGGGTCGAGGCGGTACAACCGGTCGATATGTTTCCCCATACACACCACGTAGAGAATGTAGTAAAACTGGTGCGGCGATAATTTGAGTGGTTGTGCAGTATTTTGCAACCTCTGGCGTTTAATTTGTAACGTTATCCTTTAAAAATGGAACAGACTATGAAACAAATGATCTTATGGGCGGCAGTAGTGCTCTTTGCACTCCCCGCAGCCGCGCAGAACAGCGAGGCGTTCCCCAGTTTTGTACAGGTTAGCGGACGTGCCGAAAAGGAGATCGCGCCCGATGAGTTTTATCTCGCCATCACCATCAACGAACGCGATTCGAAAGGCAAGATAACGGTTGAAACCCAACAACGCGAGATGATTGCGGCTCTGAAAAAGTTAGGGGTCAATGTCGAAAAGGAGTTGACAATCGCCGATCTTTCAAGCCAATTTTTCAAAAAAAACACCTCTGTAGCCACCGCAAACTATCAGTTGAAACTCGCTTCGGCCGAACTGGTTGCCAAAGTTTGGCAGAAACTCGATGACCTCGGCATCTCGAACGTGCAGTTGCAGCGAGTCGCCAACTCAAAAGTCGAAGAGTATAAATCGCAGGTACGCATCGAAGCGATGCAAAATGCACAGCAAACGGCACGCACATTGGCCGAGGCCGTGGGACAGAAATTGGGTAAATGTTTCTACATTTTCGACTCCAACAACGGCATCACACCCTTCTACGAAGGTAATTTCGCACTCATGCGCACCAAGTCGATGAGTGCCGCAGATAGTGACGAGAACGATCAGCCGCTCGATTTCAAAATGATCAAGCTGCAATACAACGTGCAGGCGAAATTCGTGCTCGAATAGCAACAATAAAGAGATAAAAAAGGGTTTGTGCCGAGCGGGGATGCTTTGTCGAAAAAGCTGCCCCGCTCCTGTTTTCTTCGATACCCAAAACAGGATCGGGATCAATCGAGTGGGACGATCTGTTGTTGGTTCAAAAAAGGATTTGGCCGACTTCTGATTCGATTCAAAAAGAGGTAATTTATAAAAATCGAAGAATACGATCGGGAATATCAAACTTTTTTCATTATCTTTGTTACCTTACCCTTTTTCAAAAGGAGACACTATGGAAAAAAAGTTTAGTTTCAGTTATGAGCATTACGCGGCATTAGCCGATCTTCCGGAAGTCGACCGAGCTTTGGTGATCGAGGCCGAACAAGCAACGGCAAATGCCCATGCACCCTATTCGAATTTCCACGTGGGGGCTGCGGCTCGCCTGCGTAGCGGAAAAATTCTCCGCGGCAGCAACTTCGAGAGCGAGGTCTATCCGGCCGGCCTCTGTGCCGAGCGATCGCTGCTGTTCTATGCCCAATCCAATTTCGCCGATGATCCGATCCAAACATTGGCCATCGCCTCCAACCCTTCGCAACGCGAATGCTACCCCTGCGGCCAATGTCGTCAGGTGATGGTTGATGTAGAACGCCGTCAAGGCTCCCCAATGCGAGTCATCATGAGCGGTCACGGTTCGGCCTCGGTGGTGGCCTCTGCGGCCGAGTTGTTGCCATTTACCTTTATCTTGTGATATGTTTTCACCCGAAGATATTCTCTACGAAGACAACCATTTGCTGGTAGTCAACAAACACGCCGGAGATCTGGTACAACCCGATCCGTCGGGCGAATCAGCACTGGAAGATCAGATCAAGGCCTTCATCAAGGTGCGCGATGCCAAACCGGGGGCGGTATTTCTCGGTGTGGTGCACCGAATTGATCGTCCGGTAAGCGGGGCCGTTCTCTTTGCCAAAACGTCGAAAGCTCTCGTGCGACTCAACGAGATGATTCGTGAGGGGCGGATCCACAAACTCTACTGGGCACTCACCGAACAGACCCCCTCTCCTGAAAGCGGTGAACTACGCCACTACATCCTGCGCGATGGGAAGAGCAACCGTTCGCGGGCACTCGATACCCCGAAAGGCGAGGCGAAGGAGGCGCGTCTGCGTTATACGACTTTGGGGGTCGGCACACACTACACCCTTGTCGAAGTGGAGCTACTCACCGGTCGCCACCACCAGATCCGTGCACAATTATCGCAGATCGGCACTCCGATCCGCGGCGATTTGAAATACGGAGCCAAACGATCAATTCCGGGGGGAGGCATCTCGCTCCACTCGCGCCGTATCGAATTCGAACACCCCGTGCGCAAGGAGACGATCACCGTCACCGCTCCGGTTCCAGCGGGCGACAATCTTTGGGCTTACTTCGAAAAATTGTAGGACGATGCGAATTCTCATTCAACGGGTGAGCCACGCCTCGGTCACTATTGCTGGCGAGCGTTATGCTGCAATCGGTGCAAGTTTGTTGGTATTGGTCGGTGTCGGGGTGGACGACACGGCGGAAGACGCTGAGTATCTGGCGACGAAACTGGTCAAACTGCGCATCTTCGATGACACGACTGGGGTGATGAACCTCGACGTACAGCAAGTCGGCGGCGAGGTGCTGTCGGTCAGTCAGTTTACGCTGCAAGCCTCTACTCGCAAGGGAAACCGACCGAGTTACATCAAAGCGGCTCCCGAAGCGATTTCGAAACCGCTCTATGAACTTTTTACGGCTCGCGTCGGCGAACTGCTCGGCCGCCGAGTGCCAACAGGTGTTTTCGGAGCAGATATGCAGATTGAACTGCTCAATGACGGGCCAGTGACCATCTGGATGGATTCCAAGAATAAAGACTAAAACTCACGATAAAAAGATGAAAAGATTTCTATGGCTCCTCACACTCGGAGCAACCGCACTTCTCGCTGCGTGTGAGAAGGCCGAAAATAACGAACGGTGGTTCGAAGTTCCGCATGTCGAGGTCGAAGGAACAACCGCCTATGTGGTGTGCACTACGCACTTTGCCGAATCGGTATTGGCAAACTCAACGGCCGGATTCCTCTTTGTCCCGATGGCGTCCGAGTCGAGCGAAATGATCGACCTGCGCACCCCGACCATTTCGGCCAACAACTTGCAAGGCACACAGACAAACCTAAAACCGCAGACGATCTATAAGGTGACAGCTTATGTCCAAGTTGGGAACCTGCGCATGCAAAGCGACCCCTACGCCTTCATCACGGGTGACAGTAGCGAAAATCCCGACCCCGAACCCGGCGAGATCGTACCGACATTCGGTACGTTAGTTGTTTCGGAGATTACTACCGGCAACGCAACACTCAATTGTGCATATACCTACACGGGTACAGCGACCAATTACACCCTCTACTTCCGCTACAAAGCCTCAACAGCAAGCAGCTACACAACATTGCCCCAGACAACAGCATCGGGCATGAAGAGTGTCACGCTGAACGGCCTTTCGGCCGGAACGAGTTACGAAACGGCTCTGTGCATGACCATCGGCAACAAAACCTATACGAGCAAATCCGTAAACTTCACCACACAGAGCGAGCAAGGCGGTGGCGGTGGGGTCAATCCCGGATTGACCAAATATGCCGGTTGGGCAGAGCTGCCGGCCGAGGTAAGCAACAGCGACTACCATTATGCCTACCACCTGTGTGATGTTAAGGCTCCCAACGGTAAATTCGCCCGCAACTATGGCGTATGTTACAGCAACTCGCTCAAATGCGCTATTTGGGTTGCGGCTCCGATGCATCCGTTCTACTCGAAGAAAAACACAAATCGCACCGACGCCTATAAACCGGACCCGAAGATCTCGATTTCGCAGCCCGGAAAATGGACAGGCTACACCCGTGGTCACATGCTGGGTTCGGCCGAGCGGTTGGTAAGCAACGAGACCAACAAACAGGTCTTCTACCATTCGAACATCGCACCGCAATCGGGAACCTATTTCAACACGGGCGGTGGTGCCTGGAACACGATCGAAGATTGGGTCGATACCCAATGGACTCAGAGCAGCGACACGACCTATCAGGTGATCGGTTGCTACTGGAAAAACAAAAACAAAGTCGTAAACGGCACAACCATACCTACCCATTTTTACAAAATCCTGCTCCGCACGAAAGGACATAAAAATAAATGGGTAGTGAACTGTACGCGCGATGAGTTGCAATGTATTGCCATCATGGTCGAGCATCGCGCCTACTCGAAGGGTGAGGTGGCCAAGCCCTCCGAATTTCAATCCAGAGGGATGTTGCACAGTGTACGCGAGATAGAACAAATGACCGGTCAGACCTTCTTCTCTAACGTGCCCAATGCACCGAAAGACAGCTACAATCCGGCCGATTGGGGGCTGTAACCGATGATCTACGCTTGGGGCGATGAACGCCGATTCAACTCCTATGCCGGATATTTCCGGCGACTGTTCGGCGGTCGTGTACAAAAGCTCTCGGTCAATGCAGGTTTTACCTGCCCGAACCGAGATGGAAAGATAGCCCTTTGGGGGTGTACGTTCTGCAACAACGGAGCGTTCACCCCTTCGTATTGTCAACCCGCAAAGAGTATCCGCCAACAGATCGACGAGGGGATCGAGTTCCACCGCAATCGTTACCGCACGGCAGCGCGTTATCTGGTCTATTTCCAATCGTTCTCAAACACCTATGCACCGCTCGACACCCTGCAACGCCTCTATGGCGAGGCACTCGCCCACCCCGATGTGGCCGGTGTCGTGATTGGCACACGTCCCGACTGCATTGACGAGGAGAAACTCGACTACTTTGCCCATTTGGCTCGCGACAAATATGTTGCCATCGAATATGGCATCGAATCGACCTCAGACACGACCCTGCATGCAGTCAACCGCGGTCACGACTTTGCTTGCGCACAACGAGCCGTAGCGATGACCGCCGAACGTGGCATCGCCGTAGGAGGGCACTTCATCCTCGGGCTTCCACAGGAGAGCGATACACAACTCATCGCTCAAACCGAGGCTATCAATGCGCTGCCGCTTACCACGGTCAAATTCCACCAGTTGCAGGTCTTTCGCGATACGGCCATGGCTGCACAATACGATGCCGACCCATCACAGTTCCGGTTTTGGGAGTTATCGGAGTACATCGACCTGTTTGTCGAAATTCTGCGCCGGCTGCGTCCCGATCTGGTCGTTGAACGATTTGCATCGGAGGCTCCTCCGCGCTACCATTACGGCCGCAATTGGGGTCTGGTGCGCAATGAGCAACTTCTTGCGATGCTCGAACAAAGATTGGCGGAACGCAATGCGTACCAAGGCGAAATTTTTTCTATATTTGCAGAAAAATAAACTACCATGCCCATGAAAGCAATAACACCAGAACTTGTGATGAAAACCCTCAAAGAGTATCTGCTGATGTCCGTGGGTATGATTATCTATTCGTTCGGCTGGATTGGTTGTATCTTACCGGCAGGCGGTACGGGTGGCGGTGCAGCCGGTGTATCGCGCGTGGTTTGTAAGGCGATCGAATTGGGTTTAGGTTTTGATATTCAAATCGGTACGATGGTCTTCATCATCAACGCCGCCTTGTTGTTAGTAGCCGGATTTATCGTCGGCTGGAACTTCGGTATCAAGACGATCTTCTGTGTCATCATCATCTCGCTGGGTATGAACTTCTGGCAGAGTGTCTTACCTGCCGATGTCAGCCCGCTGGGGTTGGATCAGGACAGATTGCTCTCGGTGATCTTGGGCGGTATATTATCGGGAATCGGGGTGGCCATGTGTTTTATGCAGGGCGGCTCGACCGGCGGCACGGATATCGTGGCAATGATTATCAACAAATACCGCACGGTGAGCTACGGAAAGATCGTCATCTACTCCGATTTCATCATTATCGCCTCATCGCTACTGGTCGGTTTTCACATCGACACGGTGATCTACGGTTATGTTGTAACAGCAATCTTCGGCTACACGGTCGACATGATTATGGCCGGCAACCAGCAATCGAGTCAGGTGATGATCGTCACCCACGACTACGAAAAAATGGCCGAAGCGATCACACAAAATGTTCACCGTGGTGTGACTCTGATCGACTCGCAGGGCTGGTACACCAAAGAACCTTCGAAGATGGTGATGGTCGTCTGCCGCAAACGCGAAACCTCCACGATTCTCAAATTCGTCAAAACCATCGACCCCGACGCCTTTATATCGGTGGGTTCAGTAATGGGTGTCTACGGCAAAGGTTTTCAGGCACTCAATAAGATCTGATGCCGCTCTATGCCGATATTGTCCTGCCGCTGGCACAACCTACCTACACCTTCTCCATCCCCGATGGTCTGTCGGTTGTGGCAGGTGAGGCCGTAGTGGTGCAGTTCGGGGCTCGCAAATTCTATACGGGGATCGTCTGGCATCTTCATGACCAACGACCCGATTTCAAACGAATCAAACCGATCGAGCGAAAACTCTACGGGACGCCGTTGCTGACCGATACGCAACGCGCACTTTGGGAGTGGATTGCATCCTATTATCTCTGTACGCTGGGCGAGGTGATGCGTGTGGCTTTACCGGCACTGATGAAACCATCGGGGGACTCCGAAGAGGAGTTTTGCAAAGAGGAGTTTCGACCGGCAACCGAATACTACGTGGCTCTTTCGCCGGCATTGCAGCAGGAGGAGAGCCTGCATGCCCTCTTCGAAAAGCTCGCGCGCCGTGCTCCCAAACAATACGAAGCACTATTGGAGATCGCCTCGGCCGAGGACGAAACACGGATCTCAACGGGAGAGATCGCGCGCCGATTGCTACGCGCCGACTATGGCGTACTACACGCCTTGGAACGTAAGAGATACATCTTAACCTCCCAACGCGAACGCTCGGTCGAACGGGGTGGTTCGTCTTTTCGTCTGCCCGAACTTACGCCACATCAACAGCTCGCGCTCGACAACTTGCGCACGGCCTTCGCCAACGGTTCCTCAACGGTACTTTTGCAGGGAATCACCGGTTCGGGAAAGAGCGAAGTCTACATCCACCTGATCGCCGAGGTCCTCGCACGCGGAGGTGACGTATTGATGTTGGTTCCCGAAATAGCCCTCACTGCACAACTCATTGAGCGCATGGAGCGCATCTTCGGAAGTCGCGTAACCCCCTACCACTCGAAACTCACACCACGCCGCCGCACCGAAACCTACCTGCGACTCAATCGCTCCGAAGGGGGCGAATTTGTGGTTGGCGTTCGCTCCTCGCTCTTTTTGCCCCTTAAACGGTTGCAGTTGATTCTCGTAGATGAGGAGCACGACGCCAGTTACAAACAGACCGATCCGGCTCCGCGATACCATGCACGCGACTGTGCCGTGGTCATGGCGCGGCTCTTCGCGGCAAGAACGGTACTGGGAAGTGCTACTCCATCGCTCGAAACATGGCTCAACGCCCAATCGGGGAAATATGGCTATGCACAACTTACCAAGCGTTACGGAGAGGCCACTCCCCCCGAAATTGTCATCTCCGACACACTGCGCGCGGCGCGGCGCGGAGAGCGGCACTCGCATTTCAACAAATTGCTGCTCGATAAAATCGGCGATACCCTCGCACGTGGTGAGCAGGTCATGTTGTTTCAGAATCGGCGAGGTTTTTCCCCCTATATCGAGTGTTCGGAGTGCGGTTGGACGGCACGCTGCCCGAACTGCAACGTCACGCTGACCTACCACAAAAGCGGCGAAAAACTTGTCTGCCACTACTGCGGCTACACAACGGCCGCCCCGACCAAGTGCCCCTCATGCAAGGTGACCGATGTGATACCGATGGGTTTCGGCACGGAGAAGATCGAAGAGGAGATCGCAAAGCTCTTTCCCGAAGCGCGTGTGGCACGGCTCGATCGTGACAGCGTCACCTCGGAAAAGGCATTCAGCTCAATCATTGCCGACTTCGATGCCCACAAAACCGATATTTTGGTCGGCACACAGATGATCTCCAAAGGGTTCGACTTCGGAGGAGTTTCGCTGGTCGGCGTGCTCAATGCCGACAACCTGCTTAACAATCCCGATTTCAGAGCTTTGGAACGGGCTTTTCAGCTATTGGTACAGGTGTCGGGACGTGCCGGACGACGTGCCGGCGGCGGTGAGGTGATCATCCAGACGGCCGAACCGCTTCATCCGCTGCTGCGACAAGTTGCCGCCAGCGATTTCGAGGCGATGGCGCAGACTCAACTGGCCGAACGTGAGCAGTTTTGCTATCCGCCCTATGCACGGCTTACATCACTCATGTTGCGCCACCGCGATCCGATCGTCTTGCGCCGCGGCATCACGGCGTTGGCTGAGGCGTTACGACAACGATTCGGACGCCGAGTGCTCGGCCCGATGACCCCTCCGGTCGATCGCATTCGCGGAGAGTATCTGGTCGGACTACTCCTTAAAATCGAAAGCGGAGCCTCTTTTGCACGGGCTCGCGAGCTCCTATCGACCGAATTGCAACGCTTCGCCGAGAATCCCGACTTCAAAACAATAACCCTTGTCGTCAATGTCGATCCTCAATGATCTGCTACACGATGTGGCGGCACTCTTTGCCGTACCCCGATGTGCGGTGTGCGGGGCAACGCTCTCCGATGGCGAGCGGACAATCTGCACATTTTGCCGCATGACCGCACCGTTGACGGGTTACTGGCACGAAGCCGACAACCCCGTAGTGCGCAAATGTTGGGGATTGGTTCCGGTCGAACAGGCTTCGGGGTTTCTCTTCTTTGTCCATAACAGCGGTTGGCGGCGGATGATCCACGCCTTCAAATACCGCGGAGCGTGGCGTACAGCGCGCCAAATGGGGTGCTGGTATGGCAGCTATCTGCGCGAAAGCGATCTCTACGGCAACATCGACTGCGTAATACCGCTTCCGCTACACCCCTTCAAACGCATACGCCGCGGATACAATCAATCGGAATATATCGCCGAAGGGATCGCCGAACAGTTGTCGGTCCCCGTAGAACGCCGTCTTGTTTTTCGCAAACGCAACACCGAGAGCCAAGCCCTCAAACGACGCCACGAACGAGCAGCCAATGTCGAAGGAGCATTCGCGGTGCGCCACCCCGAACGCCTTTCGGGTCGTCATATTTTGCTTGTCGATGATGTGATGACGACCGGTTCCACGCTCCTCTCCTGCGCCGCCGAGATCCACCGTGCCGTGCCCGAGTGCCACATCAGCCTTGCAGTGTTAGCGGTTTCGCAACGCGAATTAGGCGTCAAGGAGTAATGAAAAAATGGAGGGCAATAACAGGTAGAGCGACAAGAATCATCGGTCGGTTTTTTTATTTTAGAACAATATCCATGTAACAAATTACAAATAAAATGATTACACGGAACAAAATCGGCTATTTCCGGTTTTTACACCCACCGATTTCAGGCCAATTATTTTGATTTGTCGGGTCGAATCGCTACTTTTGAAGTTTGAAAGTTACCCAAAAATCCATGGCAAAAGAGTACACCCCCTACCAACGTAACAAAGAGGCTTTTGCGGCATTGACCGATACAGGCGGCAACGTCCCCCCGCAGGCCGTCGAATTAGAAGAGGCGGTACTCGGTGCGTTGATGCTCGAAAAGGATAGCATCATCACCGTGCAGGAGTTTCTCACACCCGATGCCTTCTATACCGAGGAGCACCGCACGATCTACAAGGCGATTGAGGAGCTCTCGATGGAGCTTAAACCGATCGACCTCTTCACGGTCACCGAACGCCTCAAATCGAAAAAAGAGCTAAAAAAGGTGGGCGATGCCTCCTATCTGGCACAGTTGACCCAGAAGGTCGGCTCGGCAGCCAACGTCGAGTTCCACTCGAAGATTATTGCTCAGAAATATGTGCAACGCGAGTTGATTCGTTCGGCCACCGAGATCCAGAAACGCTCCTACGACGAATCTACCGATGTCACGGAGTTGATCGGGTATGCCGAAGGCGAGATCTTCAAGGTGGCAGAGGGGCATGTTAAACGCTCGGTACAATCTTCGAAAGATATTCTGGCGCGTGCCTTGATGCAGATCGAGGAGGCCTCGAAAAACACCAGTGCCTTCAACGGTGTGCCATCGGGCTTTATGGCAATCGACCGAGTGACGTTGGGCTGGCAGTTGTCCGACCTTGTTATCATCGCCGCCCGCCCCTCGATGGGTAAAACGGCCTTCGTGCTCTCGATGGCACGCAACATGGCTGTTGACCACGAGCAAGGGGTCGCCTTTTTCTCGTTGGAGATGTCATCGGTTCAGTTGATGATGCGTCTGATTATCGCCGAAACGGGTCTATCCGGCAATGACGTAAAGTCGGGACGGCTCTCGCCCGAACAGTGGCGACACCTCGAATCGGCAACCAAGCCATTAGGCTCCGCCCCACTCTTTATTGACGACACGCCGGCACTATCGGTCTTCGAGTTCCGCTCGAAGGCTCGCCGTCTGAAAATACACAACGACATCAAAATCATCATCATCGACTACTTGCAGTTGATGACTGGCAACCAAGACACCAAAGGAAACCGCGAACAGGAGGTTGCCTTCATCTCGCGAACCCTCAAAGCCATCGCCAAAGAGTTGAACGTACCGGTGATTGCGCTGTCGCAGTTGAGCCGTGCAACCGAGATGCGCGGCGGATCGAAACGGCCCCAACTCTCCGACCTGCGAGAGTCGGGAGCCATTGAGCAGGATGCCGACATCGTGGCCTTTATCCACCGCCCCGAATACTACGGCATCAACCAAACCGAAGAGGGAATGCCTACTGCCGGCATGGCTGAAATTATCCTTGCAAAGCACCGTAACGGAGCAGTCTGCGATGTAAACCTGCGCTTCTTGAAGGAGCAGGCTCGTTTTGCCGATGTCGAAGAGGCGATGATGACTCCGCCATCAGGCGGTGCGGGCGGCGCACAGCAGTACGATGATTTTGCCAGCGGCTCGAACGAATCACAGTCGGCAGGCGGTCTTGGTGCGGCAGTCGGCAACAGCGAATTCGATATCACGCCGCGTTCATTGAGCGACGAAGCACCTTTTTAAACCCATACCATGTTCGTCCAGACCTACGCAGCCGCCCTGATGGGCATTGAGGCCGTGGCGGTGACCGTTGAGGTCAACATCGCCGGCGGCGGTTTGGGGTTGTATCTGGTTGGACTGCCCGACAACGCCGTCAAAGAGAGCGAGCAACGAATCCGCGCAGCTTTCGAAAACAGCGGCGAACGGATGTCAGGACGCAAGGTGGTGGTCAACCTCGCTCCGGCCGACCTGCGAAAAGAGGGAGCCGGATTCGACCTGCCGATCGCCATCGGAATATTGGCGGCTATGGAGCGGATTCCGCTCGATGCGATTGCTACCACGATGTTTGTCGGCGAACTGTCGCTCGATGGTTCGGTGCGCCCCGTGCGTGGCGTACTACCGGTGGCGATATGTGCTCGGCAAATGGGTATCCGGCGATTGATTCTACCGGCCGAAAACACGGTCGAGGCGGCGGTGGTCGAGGGGATTGACGTGATTGGAGTAGCGCATCTCAAAGAGACAATCGCCTTTCTGAACGGAGATCTCTCTCTCACAGCAACCCTCCCTCCCGCACACGAACCGTTTGAGACGACCGCCAACCGTTACGCCGAAGATTTTTCGGATGTCAAAGGTCAAGCACATGTCAAGCGAGCCATGGAGATCGCTGCGGCCGGTGGACACAACGTCATTTTGATCGGAGCCCCCGGATCGGGCAAAACGATGTTGGCAAGGCGGTTACCTACAATACTTCCCCCTTTATCACAAGACGAGGCGTTAGAAACTACTAAAATACACTCGGTAGCCGGAAAAACAGGAGCCGAATGCGGTTTGATGACCCAACGACCATTCCGCGCACCGCACCATACCGCATCGCAGGTCGCCTTAATCGGAGGTGGGCAATCACCTCACCCCGGCGAGGTATCGTTGGCGCACAACGGCGTTCTGTTCCTCGATGAGTTGCCCGAATTCGGCCGCAGCGTCCTCGAAGTATTGCGCCAACCGTTGGAGGAGAAACGAATTACGGTCTCTCGCGCAAAATACAGTGTCGAATATCCGGCCAACTTCACGCTTGTCGCCGCGATGAACCCTTGTCCGTGCGGTTATTACAACCACCCAACCAAGGAGTGTACCTGCTCCTCAGGGGCGGTGCATCGCTACATGAGTCGGATTTCGGGACCCTTGATGGATCGCATCGACCTGCATGTCGAGGTGACACCGGTTGCGCCGTCGGAACTCTCATCGGAGCGCGTCGAGGAGCGGAGTGCCACACTCCGCGAACGTGTTTTGCAAGCGCGCGCCATACAGGCACAACGCTTTCGCGGAATGGGTGGAGTCTACACGAATGCGATGATGAACAGCGCAATGGTACGCACCTATTGTCGGCTCGATCCCGCCTCGGCCACCTTGCTGGAACGCGCCATGGAACGGCTATCGCTCTCGGCGCGAGCCTACGACCGGATCTTAAAGGTGGCACGCACGATCGCCGATCTGGCCGAACGCGAAGCCATCTCGGCGGCCGACATCGCCGAGGCGATCAACTACCGATCGCTGGACCGAGAGGCATGGGGACGGTGATTTTCGGTCAAAAATCGGAAATTACCTTTATACAAAGAGCATAAAAAATAAACATTCATAGAGCAACATGAAACGCATTATTGTATCGGGAGGCGGCACAGGTGGACACATCTATCCGGCCGTAGCGGTGGCCGAAGCGTTGAAACGCCGTTTCGGAGATGAGGTCGAACTTCTCTTCGTTGGAGCCGAAAACAAGATGGAGATGGAGAAAGTACCGGCATTGGGCTACCGGATTGTAGGGCTACCGATTGCCGGATTGCAACGCCGCATGGATTGGCACAACCTGCTGGTTCCGTTCAAGGTTCTGCGTTCGATTCGGTTGGCCAAACAGACGATCCGCGAATTCGGAGCCGATGCGGTGGTCGGATTTGGCGGCTATGCCAGTGCTCCGATTCTATGGGCGGCACAGCGCATGGGCGTACCAACGGTGATTCAGGAGCAGAACTCCTATGCCGGCGTGACCAACAAGATTCTGGCCAAGGGAGCTCGGCGCATTTGTACGGCATATGAGGGCATGGAACGATTCTTTCCGGCCGAAAAAATCACGCTGACGGGCAATCCGCTCCGCGGTCGTTTCTCAAAAGAGGGGGCGGATCGCAGCGAAGCATTGAAATATTACGGATTTACGCCCGATCTACCGGTGATTCTGGTGGTCGGCGGCTCGCTCGGCACGCGCTCATTGAATGAGATGATGAAGGCGTGGATTTTGCAGTCCGAAGGGAAAGCCCCTGTACAGGTGATTTGGCAAACTGGAAAATATTACGAACGGGAGATGCAGGCCTTTTTGGCCGCGCATCCGGCGGCGCATGTCTGGCAGGGAGCCTTCATCGAACGCATGGACTACGCCTATGCGGCGGCCGATTTGGTAATCTCACGCAGCGGGGCCGGCACAGTATCGGAGTTGTGTTTGGTGGCCAAGCCGGTGCTTTTCGTTCCGTCACCCAATGTGGCCGAGGATCACCAGACCAAAAATGCACGCGCCTTGGAGTCGAAAGGTGCTGCCGTGGTGGTCACCGATGCCGACTGCCGCACCGAAGCGATGCCGCGGGCTCTCGCACTATTGACCGACCGCAACGCATTGGAGCGCATGCGCGAAAACCTCGAAGGGTTGGCCAAACCCAATGCTGCGGAAGATATTGTCAACGAAATAATTAAAGTGTTACGATAATGGAATTTAAGAACATCTACTTTTTGGGAATCGGCGGAATCGGCATGAGTGCTTTGGCTCGTTATTTTCTCCACGAAGGGAAACATGTAGCCGGTTACGACCGTACACAATCACATCTCACCGAGGAGCTATCGGCCGAAGGTGCGGAAATTCACTACGAAGATAGTGTCGATCAAATCCCCGTAATGTTCCTCGACCCGACCGACACGATGATCGTATACACGCCGGCCATTCCAGAGGATCATAGTGAATATCAATATTTTATCAACAACAAATTCCGTATCGAAAAACGTTCGCAGATGTTGGGACACCTTACCGAAGGGAAGTA
Source organism: uncultured Alistipes sp. (assembly GCA_964404645.1). Lineage (GTDB taxonomy): Bacteria > Bacteroidota > Bacteroidia > Bacteroidales > Rikenellaceae > Alistipes. The sequence continues at coordinate 8,352 of CAYOKU010000027.1, read as the reverse complement.
TGTCATGGCGGTATCCGGCACACACGGCAAGACAACCACCTCGACCCTCGTGGCATGGCTCAATCGGGCTCTCACCGGCGGCGGATCAGCTTTTTTAGGTGGTATCTCAAAGAATTTCGAAGGGAATCTCGTCTTGGGCGATGGCGACCGACTGGCGGTTGAGGCCGATGAATTCGACCGCTCGTTTCTGCGTTTATATCCCGATGTAGCGGTGGTGACGGCAGCAGATGCCGACCACCTCGACATCTACGGAACACACGAGGCGGTCAAGGAGGCCTTCTCGCAATTCGTGCGTCAGATTCGTCCACAGGGCTATTTAATCATCAAACAGGGCGTCGACATCCTGCTCGACAATCCTCAAATCACCATCTATCGCTATGCCTATGATACGCCGTGCGACTTCTACGCACGCAATGTTCGATTGCAGCAGGGAGGACACTACCTTTATGACATCGTGACGCCCGAAGGGGTGATCGCCGACTGCACGCTGGGAGTTCCGGGGTGGGTCAACATCGAAAATTCGGTGGCTGCTGTTGCTTCGGTTTGGTGCGCCGCACGACACGACAACCAACAGATTGACACAGAGGTGTTGCACGAGGCTTTGGCCTCTTTCTCGGGCGTAAAACGACGATTCGAATTTTATGTCAACACCCCACAACAGGTCTATATGGACGACTATGCCCACCACCCGCGTGAGTTGACGGCCGCATTGACATCGGTACGGCGGATGTTCCCTTCGCGGCGAATCACAGCTCTCTTCCAACCTCACCTCTATACTCGCACGCGCGATCTCTACGAGGAGTTCGCCGAGGCGTTGTCGCATGCCGATGAGGTGATTCTACTGCCGATCTATCCGGCTCGCGAAGAGCCGATTGCCGGTGTTACCTCGCAGATCATCGCCGATCTGGTGAGTGTGCCGTGCCACATTGTGCCGCGCGAAGAGCTGATTGCAACGGTCGCTGCGGCCAAGACCGATGTGGTGATTTCGTTCGGTGCAGGAAATATTGATGCCTGCTGCGAAGGTTTAGCCAAAGTACTGGCTCAAAAGGCATAATCACATGAATCGTTATCTCCGCTATACGCTTTTGACCTTGATGTGGGGCGGCGTGATCACATACGTGATCTATGCAGCCACTACTTCGCGCCGCTCGATTTCGGCCAAAAAGGTTGAGCGTGTGGAGATTAACATCGCCGATAGTTCGTCGCAAGGGCATCTGGTTTCGACCCGACAGGTGCGACAATGGATCGCGCGAAGCGACATCCGCACCATCGGAGCTCCGATCAAGACAGTTGACCTTGCAGGATTGGAGAAGATGGTGGCACACAACGGATTTGTCGAGCAGGTGGTGGCTCAGGTCGATTATACGGGGACACTCGGTATCGCCATCCGGCAACGCAAACCGCTGCTGCGCCTGCTCACCGATGGAATGAACGCTTATGTGACCGAGATGGGTTATGTCTTTGCCGCTCCGCAAGCATCTTCGCTCTATGTACCGGTGATAACCGGCTCCTACAAGCCCCCCTTTCCTGCCTCCTACACGGGAGATATACGAAAGTATATTGATGCCGAGAAATTGAAAGTCGATGAGCGAATTGCGGCTCTCGAACGCGAAAAATACCCGTTGTTTCAGCGCGAGATCAAGAACGATCGCAACATCTCGGCATTGCGGCGTATGCGCGTAAAACGCCGTTGGTGGCGGTTGGAGAGTGCCGAGTCGTATGATAAACGCATTGTCGAGCTACGCAAAGAGAAACTTCGCCTACGCCGCACATACCGCTACGAAGCGAAACGAATTCAACATGAACTCGATCGCCTCGGCCAACGTCAGGAGGCGGAACGGCTTACACAAAAAAAATTGGAGAAAAACTACGAAGATTTCATGAAACTCCTTACCTTTGTAAGCGATGTCGAAAACGACAGTTTTTGGAGGTCGGAAGTGGTGCAAATAGCAGCTTATACGGCCTCCAGTGGTGCATTAGAGATTGAGCTCACTCCGCGCAGCGGCCGCTATACGGTGCTTTTCGGGCGGATTGAGGAGAGCGATGAAAAGTTCGACAAATTGTTGCGGTTCTACCGCAGCGGACTGTCGGCCATCGGATGGAGCGAATACAAAATTATAGATATCAGATATAAAGACCAGGTGGTCTGCAAGTGAGTAAAAATTTCATACCGTGGAAAGGAAAAATTATACTGTTGCTGTCGATTTGGGCTCATCTTCGGTTGTCGTGGCCGTTGGCGAGAAGAATTCCGATGGATTGCTCGAAGTAGCTGCTATCGTATCGAAACCCGTCGAGGGGGTTAATGCCGGTAAAATCGAAAACATTGCGTTGGTACGCGATGCGATCAAAGGGGCTATTGCCGAGGTGGAAGAGAAGCTCGGAATTCGCATTTCCGAAGTATATGCCGGTATCTCCGGCGACTTCGTGCGGTGCGCCCGACACACCGACCATGTTTTCATCTATGATCCGCAAAATGGGGTCAACCAGCGCGATGTCGATGCGCTCTTCGACCGCATGCGCAACGTGCAGGCTCCCGATGACGAACAGATCATGGAGCGTGTCCCCCAGAACTATGTGGTCGATGACAGCCAAGAGGTGAAGAATCCGGTAGGGTCTTTCGGTAAGAAACTCTCTTCGACCTTTAACTTTATCCTCTGCCTCAAAATCCCGATGACGCGCCTCGAAATGGCACTCAATCAACTGGGTATTAAACTACTGGGCGTAAGTTCCAATGCACTCACAACCCCCGAATCATTACTGACAAGCGACGAAAAAGAGGAGGGCGTAGCGGTGGTTGACATCGGCGCAGGTGTGACCGATGTGACGGTCTATTACCGCAATGTGGTACGCTACATCGCCTCGATCCCCATGGGAGCCGCAGCTATCAATCGCGACATCCGCACGATGAGCGTTCCCGAAAAACATGTCGAAAGTCTGAAACAGAAATACGGCTCAGCGGTGGCCGATTTGGCTCCCGAAGATAAACTGATCCGCGTAAACGGCCGCACAGCGCGCGATGCAAAGGATATTTTATTGCGCAATCTGGCCACAGTCATCGAGGCTCGCGCGACTGATATTGCCGAATTCGTGCAGCAGGAGCTCAAAGATTCGGGCTACGCCGGCAAACTTGCCTTCGGGTTGGTATTGACGGGTGGATCGGCGAAACTCAAAGAGATTGACGAACTTTTTCGCCGTGTCACCGGACTTGATGTACGGTTGGCAGCTCCCGAAGTAGGAATCGGCGAAGAGTCGAAGGATCTGGTGGATGACCCCTCATACGCCACGGCAATCGGAATTTTGCTCAAAGGTGCGGCACAAGGTGCATGTGCCTATATGGAACGTCCGGCCACTGCAACAACAACACCCACCGTTGAACCGCGCCGCAGCCCATTTGTACCTCCACAACCGCAGCCGGCTCCCAAATTCAACCACGTGCCACAAACACCGGCAGCGACTGCCTCACCGCGAACAACAACACCCGAACCGGAATCTGATCTGCAACCGAACACCTCTATCGACAACATGGATGATGAGCCGATCTATGATGAACCGCGCAAACGCCGCGGATTCGGATCACTCGTGATGGGTGCTATCAACAAGATCAATGACAAATTCAATGCCGGCGGAGAAGACGAAGAGATTTAATTAAACTATTCATTGTACAAAAGATATGACAGACGAATTGATGTCGGAGATTAGAGCACCGCGCACGGACGGTTCGATCATCACGGTGGTTGGTGTCGGCGGCGCGGGCGGCAATGCCGTGAACCACATGTGGAGCCTCGGAATACGTGGCGTAACGTTCATGGTATGCAACACCGATCAACAAGCACTCGATAAAAGCCCCGTTGAAAAGAAAATCCGCCTCGGGTCCGAAGGTCTGGGAGCCGGCAACGATCCAGAGAACGGCCGCAGTGCAGCCCTCGAAAGTCTGCCGGAGATCCGGCAGCAACTCGAAGAGGCCGGCACACGCATGCTCTTCATCACAGCCGGAATGGGTGGTGGAACCGGCACGGGAGCTTCGCCCGTATTGGCCAAGTTGGCCAAAGAGATGGGGCTGCTCACCGTGGCGATCGTCACCTCGCCGCTGGCTGTCGAGGGAAAAATCCGTTACGAACAGGCATTCCGCGGTATCGAAGAGCTGCGGCAGAACGTAGACTCGTTGCTGATTATCAACAACGAAAACATTTCGGAGATCTACGGCCGCCTCTCGCTCAAACAGGCATTCGGCAAGGCCGATGACATATTGGCCTCGGCCGCGAAGGGTATCGCCGAGATTATCACCGTGGAGAGCGATCTGGTCAACGTTGACTTTGCCGATGTATCGAAAGTAATGCGCAACAGCGGCCATGCCCACATGGCCGTAGCTACGGCCGAGGGCGATAATCGAGCCACAGCCGTGGCCGAAGCATCGCTTCGTTCACCGCTGCTTGATCACAACCTGATCTCAGGCGCGAAAAACATTCTGCTGAACATCTCAGTATCGAACGCCGATGCGCTGATGTACGAAGAGGTGGTACATATCCTCGAATCCATCCAGTCGCACGCCAGCGTGCAGGACGAAACCGGAGCAATCCACAACGCCAACATCATCTGGGGAACGAGCGAAAAACCGCAGTTGGGCAATGCCATCGAGTTGGTAGTCGTGGCCACAGGATTCGAGAGCGAATCGCCTGAGAACACGATGAAAACAATCATACCTCCGGCACGCACAGTTGCTCCGGCCGCTACCGTACAGCCCGACAGCTCCCCCGTATTGGAACCATTCAAACCGGCTGCTGCCGCCGCACCGAAGGTTACGCCGCGACAACCGGAACAGGTGGTGCTCGGAGCTAAGACAACCCGATACAGCGATATTGACATAAGATTGGCCAAACCAGCCTACCAATCGCGCAACTCGAAGTTCGTTGTGCAGGTATCGGGCGGCCGCAAAGAGGTGCTCAAAGACGAAACCTCCGAAACAGAGAGCGCACACGACTCGATGAAGGGCGGCTCTCTATTTGATTAACTAACCGAACGAACGATTTGGACGATACCGTTTCATGGATAGCTTATAACGGCTTCTCGGCCCACCTCGCTGCGATCAGCGCGGTGACGCTTGGTCTTCTGTCTGTTTCGGCACTCGTATCGGGTGCCGAGACTTCATTTTTTTCGCTGACCCACAACGATGTGCATCGCATACAGCATCGCCGCGACAACTCGGCCGCGGCGGTCTTGAAGTTGTTGGCCAATGTCGATCTACTGCTGGCTACAATCTTGGTGGTCAACAATCTGGTCAACATCTGCATCGTGCTGCTTACCTCGCACATCATCGACACGGCGTTCCACTTCACCCGATTCGAATTTCTGTTCAAAACGGTATTGGTCACATTTCTGCTGTTACTCTTCGGAGAGATCCTGCCCAAAGTGCTGGCGCAGAGTTCCCCTGCGAAATTTGCATCGACCGTGGCACGCCCCATACTGGCACTGAGGTGGCTGTTTTACCCGCTGTCGTATGTGCTGGTACACACGAGTAGTCGAATCAGCGAAAAAGCAGCTCATAAAAGCGAACTGTCGCTCAACGAATTGGCCGATGCAGTCGACATGACCCAAAGCTCCAGTCCCGAAGAACACGTGATGCTGTCGGGAATACTCAGTTTCGTCAACACCGAGGTGCAGGAGATTATGAAACCGCGTGTCGACATCACCGCTCTGGATATCACGGACGACTACGAAACCGTCAAACGGCGAATTATCGCATCGGGATTTTCGCGCATACCGGTCTACGATGAGGACATGGACAACATCTGCGGCACACTCTACGTCAAAGATCTTCTGGCACATATCAACAACGATGAAACGTTCGGCTGGCAACAGTTGATCCGCAAACCCTATTTTGTCCCCGAACACAAAAAGATCAATGACCTGCTGGCCGATTTTCAGGCCAACAAGATACACATGGCCATTGTGGTCGATGAGTACGGTTCGACCCTCGGATTGGTTTCGCTCGAAGATATTATCGAAGAGATCGTTGGTGAGATATCGGACGAGAGCGACAACGATGAAAGTCTTTACACACGCATCGACTCCAAGAGTTATCTATTTGACGGCAAGATTCATATCGGCGACTTCGCACGTATCCTCACTCTGGACGAGGATCAATTCGGCGATGTGCGCGGCGAGGCGGAAACGCTGGCCGGACTGATGCTGGAACTCAAACGCGACTTTCCGCGTAAGGGCGACACCTTCACGGCGCACAATATCCGTTTCACGGTGCAGCAGATCAGCGGCCGTCGCGTAGACAAGATCAAAGTTGAGTTACCATGACCCCACAGTGGATTGTCGGAGAACTTCTTTCGGAAGAGGAGGCGGCAAAAAGAGTGACACCATACGATCTGAACGAGGCGACACGATTTGTAACCGCACGACGGCGTAGTGAATTTCTGAGTTGGAGAGCCTTGGCTCGCACGGCACTCGGAACCGAAGTGAAGTTGGACTACAACACCGTTGGCGCACCCATCGTGGTCAATCGACCGCTCTTCATCTCTGTTTCACACTGTTCCGATCGCGTCGCAATCCTCCTCTCAAATCACCCGTGTGGAATCGACATCGAACGCACAGATCGCAATTTCACACGTGCTTCGAGCCGGTTTCTCACACCAGAGGAGGCAGCCATGAGTGCCGATCCCCGTTGGATTGGAGTGGTTTGGTGCGCCAAGGAGGCTCTCTACAAATATTCGGGGCGCGATGGGCTTGATCTGCTTCACGACATACGACTACACACAGCCGATCTCATCACAGGTCAGTTGGCCGGACGTATCTGCGGTGGCGATCCGGTGGCTTTGGCCGTACATTTCACCGACACGCACACCCTCGTTATGACTCTGTAAAGGTCATGCTGGGGTCTAAAAAGCCTCAGAGGCTGTAAACAGAAAGGCTGACGAACGTTTTTTGTCCCACGGTAAGTTTTGGTTTCCGTAGACACCCCACCCATAATCGAGGCGTATATTCATCCGTTTCTTGAACTCGAACCGATAGCCGCAACCGAAACTATACAGAGTATTCCGCCACTGGAAATCGCGTGTTCCCCACACCTGACCCACACCAAACCATCCGACAATGCCATGACGGCGGTAGATCTTCTGGCGCAATTCGGCCTGGGTCTCCACGAGCCGCTTGTCGCGATAGCGACCTTCATAGTAACCACGCATGCGATCCATACCGCCCAGTTTAGCATACATATGCCAAGAGGGCGTTCCGGCCGTTGCATCGGCCAAGAGATCGTAAGCCAAGATACCCCCTTTCCAGAGTTTCTGGTAGTAATCGAAGGTGAACGTAAAGCGAGCGAAGTTTCGTTTGGTATTACCCAGCAGCGAAGGATACCACTTGGCCTCCATTTTGACCAACATTCCTTTCGATGCATTGAAGGTCACATCACGCGTATCATATTGAGCAAATAGCCCCACATTGGCATTGAATGCATTGGCCGCATCGCCCGACGTGGCAATATAATCGGCAAAAGGGTAGTACTTCGCCTGCTCTTCGGTGGAGGGCTTGCCGTATTTAGTTCCGGTATAATCCACCCCACCGCTCATACCTATATATAAACGACCAACAATAGATGTCGCATAGGAGATACGTGCAATACCCATCGTGGTGGTCAGCCCCTGAACATAACCCGCTTTTCCGGCATCATAACCAATTCCGTAAAACGCACCGGGGAAGTAAACAAAGGCTCCGGAATAACTCAATCGCTGCTTGTTGCTGTTGAAAATATTATCTCCCGAAAACCGTAACAAGACAAACTTTTCGGTCGTTACGTTGCCATAAATCGACACATTAGAGGGGACTGTTACCGAATCTGTACGATCAAGACGATAGAGTCCAGCCACTAAAAACCCAATACCAAAACCGACATCCGATGAGTAGTTCGGGCCGGGGGCTATACTCCAATCAATCTTCTTTTCGAAGGTGCGATCCACATTCGAGCGGCTGTAATAGTCGACGATGCGACGGAAGAAACCCTTGCGCACAACTGGAGTTGACAAGGTATCTGATTGGGGCGTTTCCGCTGAGTGTGCTTGTGCCTGACCTATTTGCGAAAGCGGCTGTTCGGTCGATGGATAATTTTCGGTCGATATTTCGGAATGCTGCGCTAATGCAGGCTGCGCGAACGAAAACAGACACACGGCGATCAGAAAACGAGAGATTTTCATAAATTGCACAGTAAGTGAGTGACGCAAAGGTACACAAATTTTACCGGAGCTCCAAATTGACCGAAAAAGCATACCGCAAAAACTAAAACCGCCAACAGCACACAATCATTGTGCACTCTTGACCCCGAGAATAAATACATTGTCCAGTTTCCTGAGG
>CAYOKU010000026.1:0-32731 GCA_964404645.1 uncultured Alistipes sp. | reverse complement strand
AACCACTATATTATGCCAAGATAACTATGTACAGCATAAAAATACAGCTACCTTTGAATGGAAAAAAGAAAATAAAAAGATACATTTATTATATAACCCAAAACCAAACCCACAAAAAACTTAAAACATCAATTATGATTAGAATTTACAAGAGGACGAATTGGTTATTGTCGCTATTTTTGCTGACGATAACCGTATCGTGTAGTTACAACGAGCTCCCGACCGATTCTCGGGATATCCAATTAGAGTTGACCGACGAAGAGAATAATTCGATCGTCGATGTTACGCAAAGTTTTACGTTCGGCCAAAATCGCGAATATAAGGCCATCAGTCAGAACATCAACTACGTCAAAATCACCAGACCAATTGGATGGCTGTGCGAATTAGTGCCGAGTTCACGTTTTTTCTCCATAAGCGCGCCCCAATTCTCTAATTTAAATGCCGAGAGTTCAGGAGTGATCGTGATCGACCTGATACATCAGGATGGCCGTACCTTACAGATAAAGGTTCCGGTTGCGACCATTGAAGACGATGTTACTATGCTCTTTAACGAAGAAGAAATCAGAGAGGAGCAGGTATTTGCCTATGGCCGTAAACGCGAATATAGTTTTACAACATCCAACGTGGCCTCAATCGACCTCGCAGCACCGAAAGGTTGGATCGTAACTGCCGATCTAAAAGAGGGTTTATTGAATGTGACGGCTCCAACCGAAAATAGCGATTATCAAAAAGTTGGCAATTTGGTCATCACCCCACGTAGTCTTCGCGGAACGGCCGGCAAAGCAACAACTCTTGCACTCAAACTTTCAACAGAACTTCCGGTAATAACCTTTGCTAAGAATACATACAACTGTGAGATGGGTAAATCTCTGGATATCCCTATCACCGTTAAAAATGTAGTGTCCGCCGATATTGTTGTACTACCAGCAGGATGGAAAGCCGAGTTGAAACTTGCCGAAAACATACTCCGTGTAACAGCACCAGCGCTCAATACCGACACATCATTTGCAGCTCTCGATCTGTTATCTATTCATCTCAAATCAGCAGTTGGTCTGGAATCAGACGCATCGGTAAATCTTGGTCTGGGACTCTCGACACTCGAACAGATACAGGCATTAAGTTCTGCCATAAAAGGTGGATTAGTTAGAGCATCTACCACAAAATCAGGTGCTGTGGCACTCCTCAACAACATCGATCTCACATCAATTGGAGATGCCATTCTGATAGGAGATGACATTGCAGAGCATGCCATTACATTCCCTTTCGATGGACAAAACCACACCCTGACGGTCGCCATAAATTGTAACAACACGAATCAAAATCGCCTCGGCTTGTTCGGCATACTTGCCTCTACAGCTAAAGTTCGTAATCTGGCTATCGCTGGACGCATCTCAATCACGCACGATGCAAACTTCATCGGTGGCGGATTAGCCTGTGAAAATCAAGGAGCAGATATTGATCATGTAACGACCGAAATCACATTCAATCGAACTGCAACAAACAAAACAGGAACCTTTGGTTGTTTGATCGGACACTCAAAGAGTGCTCAATACACCGATTGTACAACCAAGGGCTCTATTGAAGCTCCGGCAATCTACCATATAGGAGGTATGGTGGGCGAATTGGCTGATGGTTCGGTGGGTTCATTCTCAAATTGCACCAACCATACAACAATGACTTTCAACTTCTCCGGATCGATGACCAGCACCTTCTTTGGCGGCATTGCTGGTTATGGCGAGAGTTCGTGCTGGAACTTTACCAACACCAACAACCGAGGTGATATAACATGGAGCTTCCCAGGCGCAAAACGTGATGGTCAATTCTTTGGCATGGGTGGCATTTTGGGAGGTGGCTATGGCACCTTTAAGTCATGCCGCAACTATGGCAATCTGATCGGATTAGACGGGTACAGCAATCGCCGGCTGGGCGGCATTGTCGGCGTAAGCGGAAGTTCTACCGGACTAGCCAACCAATACTCACTCCAAATTGACGACTGTCATAACGAAGGTCGCATCGAAAGTTCAAGCAACTTCATCGGTGGCTTGATCGGTATTGCCGAAAAAGGCACGAATAATCTGATTAAAAACTCCACCAACAAAGGAGCCATTATGACGGCATCGAACGGAGCGGCCGAAGTATCGACAATCGCCGGATTGATGGGTGCCTCCTATGACAACAATGTATTGCTCAACTGCATCAACACAGGAAAAATAAGTGGCGTTGCTCGTTATCGCGCCGCCGGTTTGGTGGGGGCTGTGCGAGGGACTCTTTCGGTCACCTCATGTCGCAATGAAGGAGCATTGGCCATCACTACATTCCAAACAACCAACACATTCCCGCTGGTAGCCGGATTGCTGATTGTCGAAAAGGGCGATGCTAAGGTATCAATCCGCGCCTCAAAAAATAGCGGTGCGATTTCGGCACAAGTAAAAGATGCCTCATGCATCAACCCGGTTTATATCTTCCAGCGAGCCTTTGAAGCATCTGACCCTGACACAACCGATTGCGATCAGATCACGAAAGACGAATCGGCCGCTACGCAGATTACCGTACTGACTCGAAACTAATCTTATTAACCCAAGAAAATACGTATTATGAATCGCACAATAGCAATTCTATCACTTTATATGCTGCTGCTTGCTCCGGTCGTTTTTTCGGGCGAGATCCGTGCCGCAGCACCAGCCAAATCGGCTCAACAATCTCTAAAACTCACCGGCAAGGTTCGTGATGCCCAAGGATTACCCGTCATCGGAGCAACCATATTGGTCAAAGGAACCAATATCGGCACCACTTCGGGAGCAGATGGCTCTTTTGGGCTGACGTTACCTTACGCCGAGGCGACTGTCACTATTTCATTCATCGGCTACGCACCGCAGGAGATTCCTGCGGCGGGGCGCACGAAGATCGACATCGTGCTGATTGAAGATAGCAAAGCCTTGGAAGAGGTGGTTGTGGTGGGTTACAACGTGCAGCGTAAAGCGACTATTACAGGATCAATCGCCACAGTAACCACCAAAGATCTCAAACAATCACCTACGGCTAACATCAACAACGCCTTGGCTGGACGTATGCCGGGTCTGATGGTCAATCAGTTCTCAGGTGGCGAACCGGGTAACGATATCGCGCAGATCAATATCCGCGGTGCAGCCACATATGGATCGCAAGGCGTGATTACGATTGTGGACGGAATAGAGCGCGACATGAGTTATCTGGCAGCAGACGAAATCGAAACACTTACGATTCTAAAAGATGCTTCGGCTACGGCTCCCTATGGTATTCGCGGCGCAAATGGTGTGATCGTTGTGACTACCAAACGAGGTCGTAAAGGCGAAAAACCGACGGTTGATTTCAAAGCTTCGGTCGGGATCAGCGAGCCAATTAAGTTCCCCTCCTATTTAGGTTCCGCGGATTACGCCATGCTCTACAACGAAGCAATACGCAATGACAATCCGGGGGTAGACCCATCGAAACTTGATCTTTTTTCCGAACAGACAATCTATAATTTTCGTCGCGCCAAAGGCGATAACTCCGATGGATTGGGGTACAACTGGGACTATTTCGATTACGCATTCAGACCTTCGATCACCCAGGATTACAGCATCTCAGTACGCGGCGGCTCCGAGCGTGCCCGTTACTTCATCATGGGCAGCTACTACCACCAAGGCGGCAACTACAAACACTCAACGAAAGACAGCGACAACTCTTTCACCCGTTATAACTTTCGAGCCAACGTCGACGTCAACGCAACAAAGAGGCTGCTCATATCGGTCGATTTAGGGGCCCGCATCACAGATTTCACATACCCGGGAGCATCAGCTAATAACATCATTGAATTGGCCAATACACAAGCTCCCTACCTACCCATCACAATTAAGAATAACTACAACGGTGTCAACGATGCCGATTTCGAAAACAACGGGGGACAACTGCTCTATGCCGATGATGAACATCGCTACAATATTCTCGGACAGTTGGCACATTCGGGTTACAGCACGCGCACGCGCCGTTACCTGAACGGTTCGTTCAAGTTGGCACACGACCTTGATTTCATCACCCAAGGTTTGAAAGTCGAGGCTCAATTCTCATATGATGCGATGAATGGGCACACGAAATCGCACAAAGTCGAAACCAAATCCATTGCCAACTACACCTATCCGGGGTATGCAACTTGGAAACTTGACGGTCAAAGTGTTTCCGTATGGAAAAACGAGGCTGACTATTGGGCTAAAAACGGCACGTATGTCACGGCCAACAACCAAACCATAGATCGAGTGCCAAGTGCATCATTGTCGAATGCTGATCCCGAAGGAACGTCACGATTCCAAGCGCGATTGGATTACTCCCGCAAATTTGAGCGTCACGATGTATCGGCTATGGCCTTGTGGTATCAACAGAGCAAGATAATCGGCAACGAAATTCCCTATCGTTATACGGGTTTGGCATTGCGCGCCACCTATGCCTTCGACAACAAATACCTCGCAGAGTTCAACGTCGGGTACAACGGTTCAGAAAATTTTGCACCGGGTAAGCGGTTTGGTCTATTTCCGGCCGGTTCGATAGGTTGGGTTATCTCGCGCGAAAATTTTATGAAGCAGATCAAGTGGATCAACTTGCTCAAAGTACGCGGATCATATGGACTGGCTGGTAGTGATTTGGTAAGCAGTGCTGCAAAGCGGTTTGCTTATCTGCAAACCTATCTGTCAAAAGATGAATTCAAGACCTACTTCGGCGAATCGCTGACGGCCAATTCAACTTGGTACGAAGAGGGGCTGTTGGCCAACGCAAACCTAACGTGGGAAAAAGCACGCAAAATGAATGTCGGCATCGACATGGCCCTTTTCCATGAGCAATTAACCCTCTCGTTAGACTATTTCCGAGAACACCGTTACGACATCATCACGGACTTATCGGCCTCGAACAAACTTGGATTTCCCTACATCGTGGGACAAGCAGCTCCGTTAATCAATTCGGGTATCGTAGACAACCACGGGTTCGAGATCGAACTGGGGTGGACAAGCCGTATCGGCCGCCATTTCCGCTACTATTTTAAGCCCAATGTAACGTTTGCACGCAACAAGGTGGTCTTCTCCAACGAAATCGCCTATATAGATGGAAATGGTCGCTCGTGCCCGTGGCGTCAAGAGACCGGAAAGCGGCTTGGTGAAAATATTGATTACATATTCGATCACTTCGTTGCCGATCAAGCTGAGGCCGATATGCTCAATGCAATGAACGGTGGTAGTGGTTTCGGGTCATGGGGTACTGTTGGCCCGGGTGACGTGGTCTACAAGGATCTCAACGGCGATGGTCGGGTAGATGATTATGACCGCGCGGCAATAGGCAACCCGCGTATGCCGGAACTACAATTCGGCCTACCGCTCGGTTTCCAATACAAGAACTTAGATTTCAGCATGTTATTTCAAGGTTCTGCACTTTGTTCAGTGCAATTGAGCTATGGTGCAGTCTGGGATTTTCCGCTCTTCGACCAAAACCGAGTGGGCAAAGTAAAAAAGATGCACCTTCAACGATGGACTCCCGAAACAGCGGTCTCGGCTAAATATCCGGCACTACATTACGGTGTTCACAACAACAACAAGAATCCCGATTCGAGTCTTTTTCTCTACAATGCAGCATATATGCGTTTGAAAAATGTCGAAATTGGTTATTCGCTACCCAAAAAATGGCTTACAAAAGCCAACATTCAGAATGTACGTCTTTATATCCAAGGATTAAACCTGCTGACAATTGACGGACTCGGCGACATTGACTACGACCCCGAGGTAAAGAACGGAGGAGGTTCGTGGTTCCCAATTCAGCGGGTCTACAACTTCGGTATTAACGTCACTTTCTAACCTTTTAAAAACCCAATTATGAAAAATATACTATTTAAAGTTATTCTCTGCTGCGCTGGTGCTATTACACTGATTTCGTGCGAAGACTTTCTCGACAAAAGCCCCTCGGACGAACGCACCGAAAAAGATGTTTACACCCGTTTCTCCGAGGTCGACGATCTGGTAACACGCCTCTATTTCATGCTTCGGGGCGCAGACCGGCCGTTGGTCTATCTGCGTTATTGTAGCGAATCGACCCTCTGCGATGAGGAGGAGTCATCATCGGCCGAAGGTAATCTTTTCAACAAATTCAATGATGGGGATAATGGCCCAACATCGAGCTTCTACACCAGTACAGTATCACGATCCAACAGCGCAATCACCCAACCATGGTGGCAGCAACTCTACTCGCACATCCACACATGCAATACAATTTTAAGCGGCATCGAGAAGTACAAAACACCTGATTCAAAAGCAGCACCAGGGTCACTCGAAAAGCGAATCGGCGAAGTCTACTTCATTCGAGCATATTTACACTATTGTCTGGTGCGCAATTATGGTGAATGCTGTTATATTGATTACGCAATCGACCCCAATAATCTGCCCCAATTCTCACGCGAAAATGTGCACGAGGTGATCCAAAAAATATGTGATGATTGCGACCGTGCATTCAAATTGGTGCCAGAAATAAATATTGGGCCAGCTTTTGGCCGTGTTGATCGCGGAGCTTGTCTCGGATTAAAAACAATGGCTCGCTGGATTGCAGCCACACCTTTATACAACGGGTCAACCCTACGAAATGACAATCGCAACTTCGCAGCCGACTATAAAACCTACGATGCAAAACGATGGGAAGCGGCACGCGATGCTGCCAAAGCCGTCATGGATTTTCAGGTAAGCACCAATGAAGGAGGAATGACCCAACGATATTCACTCTATCAAGGGGCATCGAAAAGCGATTTCACCGATAAAGCCGGAGCCAATGGTAATAATTCGACGGTCTATCGGCGACTTTGGGAACTCTACGATTATGAATCCAAAGAGGCTAAACGTAGTGAGTGGATCTGGTTTGTACTACGTGACAAAACCGAAGGTTGGTTTGTCGATATGTATCCCCCTTCTCAGAGTGGTTCGGCGCGCGAGATGCCCGTACAAGAGCAGGTAGATGAATACGAGGTAGTGGGTCCCGATGGCTATGGCTATCCGATCTATGCTTTGAAACAGAACCACAAAGCACTTTACGGTGGATTAATCTCCGAAACACAGATGGCAGAGGCTTATGACGACACAAATCCTTACGTCAATCGCGACCCACGTTTCTACCGCGATGTGACCTATCATGGTGCAACTTTCAAAGGAACAAAAATCAATACAGCGCAAGGTTCGCTCGATGCGATTAACGGCGCAAACTCTACATCAACAGGTTATTTCTTGCGCAAGTTTATCGATGGAGCCTACACCAAAGACGGCGTGCAGAAATACAACAGCATCGACTGTCCTCCATTGATCCGTTTAGCCACGATCAATTTGATCTACGCCGAAGCCGTTACACGTACTACTGGCCCTACACAAGAGGTATATGATCTTGTTAATACCATTCGCGAGCGCGCTTTTATGGCTAAAATGCCGCCTGCAACTATTACGAATCAGGAATTGATGCTTGATTACATAAATCGGGAACGCCGCGTAGAGTTGTTCCATGAAAAGACTCGCTATTGGAGCACACGCCTCTACCTCGAACCAACAAGCCTGACCGAGCAGACCAAAGATAGCCAATGGGCCTCGATGGATGGTACTAATGACCAGAAAGCACAACGTTATTTTGCTCAATACGGAGCCTATCCCCGCACGCAACATCGTATTTGCGGCATGCGTCCGGTTGAAGATCCTACCGGAAAAATAGAGATTAATGGCAAAAAATATCGGATGGAGCGTTTCTGGAAAGAAGATCGTGTCTTTTTGGAGAAACACTACCTATTCCCGTTGCCGCTCGTTGAATTACAGACGGCAGGAATCCAACAAAACCCCAATTGGTAAAAATAGTTTATTTCACAAGAGCCGGACAAATCGGAGCCGGCTCTTTTTTCAAATTCTTCTGCCATGTTAAAATTTAAGATTTTTATTTTTCTGCTACTCATCGGCTCCGATGTTATAGCCCAATCACCGCAGGCCGCTCCCGAATCGGTAGTCACCAATGGAGAGGTTCGTTTTACGGTGCTCACTCCGCAACTTATCCGAATGGAGTGGAGTGCCGATGGCCGGTTCGAAGACCTCGCCTCCTTGACATTTATTAATAGACATCTCAGCACGCCGACCTACACAGTTCGCAACTCGCGTTCCCAGATCGAGATTCGCACCGAAAAGCTGACCCTTCGTTATCGTAAAGGGGGCAAATTCAGCCCCGAAAATCTGAGTGTGCGGTTCCGTGTAGCCAATGTTGAGCAGACGTGGAGACCGGGGGATAACGACTCTGCCAATCTCAAAGGGACAACTCGCACGCTCGACCGTGCCAATGGGTATAAATTGGCCGAGCCCCTCGAAAACGGCATCCTTTCACGCGATGGCTGGGCTCTGGTCGATGATAGTCAGCGTCACCTGCTACGCCCCGACAGCTCGGCATGGGGAGAGTGGGTCACGCCGCGCGAAAAGGGCGATCGCCAAGATTGGTATCTATTTGCCTATGGTCACGACTACACCCGTGCATTGGCCGATTATAGCCGTATCGCCGGACGCTCGCCGCTACCGCCCAAATATGCATTCGGATATTGGTGGAGCCGTTATTGGCAATATTCCGATAATGAATTTCACCACTTAATCGGCCAAATACGCAAACACAGCATACCGATTGATGTACTGATCGTTGACATGGATTGGCACGAGACATGGGGAATGAATCATGACAAAAATACGCCCAAGGATGAATACGGACAACGAGTAGGCTGGACCGGATACACTTGGCAAAAAGAGCTTTTCCCGTCTCCGAAAAACTTTCTACAATGGACTGAAAATGAACAACTTCAAGTTGCCCTAAACTTACACCCGGCCTCTGGAATACAGCCATATGAGGATATATACGACAAATTCACAAAGAGTTATGGCTGGGACAAACCTCAAAAAAGCGTACCATTTCATATAGACGAGCAACGCTGGGCAGACACCTATTTCAAAGAGGTACTCGCACCCATGGAACAAGCCGGCGTAGATTTTTGGTGGTTAGACTGGCAGCAATGGCGCGAATCGAAATTCACGCCCGGACTCTCGAACACCTTTTGGCTCAACCATACCTTCTACCACCATGCAGCACAAAGTCGGCCCGAATTACGTCCGATGATCTATCATCGCTGGGGAGGTTTAGGCAGTCATCGCTATCAGGTTGCCTTTTCAGGTGACACGCATGGGTCATGGGCAACTCTTGCTTTTCTTCCGTACTTCACAGCAACCGCATCGAATGTCAACTACGGTTACTGGGGACATGACATAGGCGGGCATATGCAGCCTCAAAAGAGTACCGATCCAGAACTATATACCCGTTGGCTGCAATACGGAGTTTTTACCCCTATTTTCCGTACACACTCCTCAAAAACGCCCCGTATCGAGCGCCGCATATGGATGTTTCCTAACCACCAAGAGATGATGCACGAAACATTCCGTCTGCGCTATCGATTAGCACCGTATATTTACAACGCCGCACGCATTAACTACGACACTGGTGTCGCCATCTGCCGACCAATGTACTATACATGCCCCGAAGAGGATGAGGCGTATCACGTACCCGAACAATTTATGTTTGGAGAGGAGTTGCTGGCCACGGTCATCGCCACACCGACCGATTCGATTACAGGAGTTGCCGCACGTCGCATCTGGTTTCCGAAAGGAGATTGGTTCGATTGTGCTACCGGAGAGATGATTCAAGGCGGCGGTTTCCACACACAAAATTACACGCTTGCCGAAAATCCCTATTACGCTCGTAGCGGAGCCATCATTCCAATGAATCCCGATAACGTGATGAGCTTACAACGCCCCTGCGACACGTTGGTTCTAACCTTTATACCCGGACAAACCGGTGAATTGAATTACTACGAAGATGAGGGCAAAAGCCAGCAATACAAGACGCAATATGCAACCACACGCATTACGAAGCAGCAGCAGGGTAGCACCACCCACATTACTATCGCTGCACGTCAAGGGAACTACGATGGAGCCTCAGCCGAACGCTCCTACGAATTGCGGTTGCCAGCCACTTTTCCTCCGCAGGTTGTCCGGGTTAACGGTCGCGAGATTCCCTATGCTCGCTTTCCGAAGGCCGGAGAATGGAAATATGACGGATACAAACTCTCGCCCATAATCTATATTCCACCTATGCCCTGCAATGCGCCCATTGAGATTGAGATCGTTATCAACGACCAGCACTTAGGTTGCCTATCAGAGCTTTACGGAAAACAGAAGTGGTTTGAGCGTTGTGTTTCATTGACCGAAGAGTTCAAATTTGCTTGCGGAGAATTCGACACATGGATGATGCTTCCGATAGAATATCTGCGAGTTTCGCAAACACCTAATAAGATTACCGAAAATCCGGCTCGCATTGTTGAATATCTGGCTGAATTTGCCGCGCAAATCGAACCAATGCATCAACGAATAGCATCCTTTGATCGACTCAATGACAAGTTTAAAGAGCGGATAAAGGTACAGTTGCAATAACCAGAATAAACGACCATTACATGAAAACAATCTTTAAAATAGCATTTCTATTCTTTTTGTCTCCCGCGACAATAGCGTGCAACGACGAAAAAGCGGAAACTCTTTCGGCAATCGAAAATCTTGCCTTTGAAAAAAAGAGCTATGATCTCAGCTCCGGCATTCCTCAGCGATTGCTATTGCACATAAAGGTGCAGGGATTTAACGAAGCGTTATACAACAATCCACTCAATCCCTATTCGCTGCTATGGGAAGTAGCCGACCCCTCTGTGGCGACCATTACGCAAGGGGGTATGGTAACTCCTCTCAAACGAGGAACAACTATCGTAAAAGTCACTACAACTCATTACGCGCAACCCGTTACGACAATAATTCGGGTAGACGGCGGGACGGACTCTTCGTTGGCAAATTTGGTCGAAGCTCTTGGTGCTCCACTCTCCGACAAATTGATTTACAGCCGGAACGTCCGTCTGAAAAACAATAGTGTAATGCAAAGTTTTGATGTGACCACCAATGGACGAATTTTTTACGTGCAGATCGCGGGAGTCAACGAACATATGCTCAATGTAATTTCAGCCACGGCCGCTCCCTCGGCCGACAAAAAACAAATTGCATCCCCGCTAATGACACTCACATACTTCGGACACGGCACCAATATCGCGATTGAGGAGCAAGGAGAGTCCTCTTACATCTGGATCGGCAGTTACGGAACAAAAGAGTCGGCAACATCGAATGCTTACACCAACTCACAAACTATCGCTCGCATAAAGTTCACTCCTGACTCCGACTGTAAACCGGAACAGTGCTCCGAGCACTATTACCTGCCCAACGTCCGCCATGTTCATCCGGCTATTGATGTCGAGAACGATCTTCTGGCTCTCACCAGCTCCAACGCTACTTCACGCCGTTTTACAATATATCGATTGAGCGAAGCCAAAGCATTAACACCGACCGATGTACGACTTTCCGAACGTACCTACGGCGGTGGATACAATGACCCAACTTCTTCGACAACCGAACAGCCGACCGTTCGCGTACATGACCTATCGAAACTCACCCCACTCGGCGATTTCACACTAAAAAACGGAGCAAACAGCAACGAGATCAACTATTATGATTTTCAAGGGTTCGATGTCAAAGGAAATCGAGTTTTCAACTACGAAGGCCAATCCAACGGATTTAATGCAAACGAACGCTCTAATGCCTATATCACAGTGTTTGATTTCAACGGTCGTGTGGTATGTGATCGTACACGTGTGGCCATAACCGATGATCTGCCGGCCTTGCGTTCATTTGCTTTGACACAGATCGGAGCTCTGGAAGCCGAAGGTATCAAGTGGCATAATGGAAAACTTTATATCGGATTCACCGCACGGAATGCCTCGGCAGGAAGTGATGATCGGTTGCAACAAATTCTTCGATACGACTGCCCCATGGAGTAGTAAAAAAAGAGGGGAATGTTATTTGAGGTCTGGCTGATTTTCCATCGGCCAGACTTTTTCGTCGCACAAACTCCAATAGATGCTAAAATTTAAAGGTCACCGAACCGTAGGGTAGACAGTGGCGGTCGAAATTGATCGAATAGAAGTCGAGAGCCTCCTCCTCGACAGGATTACCGATGATGTTATACAGTCCGATACGCAATAGAAGTTTTGCCCGATTTTTTTCGAATTGTTTCACATAGCCATAGCTCGCATCCACGCGAAAATTGGCATCTTTACGCCGTGCCCGAAATTGTTGGCCGGCAGGCAACGTCTCATCATCAATGCTGACGATCCGCCCCGATCGCACAATCCCCCCCACAGAGAGGGATGATTTTTGCGAAAGACGATAGGTTAGAGCCAGATTTCCAACGTGAGGCACGTCGTGATCCGATGGGACTTTTCCACGCTCTTTCAGATAGGAGAACCACTCTTTGCTACGCGAAAAAGTGTATGAAAACTGCACTGCAAAACGCGGCCAATCACCGTAATATTGGAGCTTCAAACCATAGCTTTCACCATCTCCGATCATGATATATTGACTCCACAGATCATCAGCCGGATAAACCGATGGTCGAAACGCCAGGATGTTGTAACGTCGTTTATAATACCAAGCCGTCTCCCAAAAACCATGTGTCATAAAGAATTTCCAACCCATTTCGTAGTGCACCGAAGTACTGGGTTTAAACCCATTGATACTCGGCATTCTGAAATCGGTCGGAAGCGGCAACGGATCAATACGCAGATAGTGGTAAAACTGCTCCATACGCGAAAAATCGGCATAGAACATATGACGTGTCGAGGGGGTATATTTCAGAGAAAAACGAGGTTGAATGCTGTAATAGTTTTCGTGTCCCGACGGTAGATAGGCGACAAAATTAACGCCTGCTTGCGCATAGAGCCGATCCGTCAGGCGAACATTGGTGCTGTAAAAAAACGACAACTGATAGACAGGAATCTTCCGAAACTTGGTGGTATCACCCACCGATGCAATATCGAATCGTTCACGCGAAGCCTTGATTCCACTACTGATTGTGAAGTTGTTGTCAACATTGAGGCTAAAATCCGAGGTCAACGACACCCCGCCGATGCGCCCACTGATGTAGCTTGACCGATCGACTCCGATTTCGGGAGCATAGACACTATTCGAATAGGCTGTGTAGTAGAAACTATTGGTATTAACCACCTTGCCGATACGCGCATTCAATTTTAGATAATAGGCTTCGTTTTGCCAATTGAGCACGGATTGCCGTCTTTTTTTTTCGGTGGACGAATAATAATCATCCGCAGCTCGATAAAGACCCGCCTGCAATGAAATTTTCGGGCCGATGTCATACGAAAGTTTGGCATTCACATCGTAAAACGAGTGGTTCAACCGTGCATTTTCAGAGAGAAGATTATCGAAAAAATCGAGCCAACTGCGGCGTGCCCCGACCAGATAAGATAGACGACCTTTGACGATCGGCCCCTCTAATACGGCCGATGCCGAGGGCATATCCAGCGAAAGGGTCTGCATGTAACGCTCCTTATTGCCCTCCTTCAACTTAACATCCGTCACCGAAGAGAGCCTTCCTTCGAAATTGGCCGGAAAGAAACTTTTATGAAAAGCCACATTTTTGATTGCATCGCCGTTGAAAACCGGAAGCATCGAACTGAGGTGGTTCGAATGGTAGACCGGAACACCGTCAAGCAACACCAGATTTTCATCATTGCCGCCACCATTCACTTGTAAATTTCCATTAGCCGGCGAACCGATAACTCCGGGTAATATCTTGATTTGAGAGAAGAGATCCGAACTGCTGAACGCCAATAAATTAGACGGGGACACCTCATTCAACTCATCAAATCCAGCTCGTGGTTCAATCACCACCTCTTGCAGAGATTGAGTCGCAGGTTGAAGTCGATACGTTGTGTGTAATTTTCGTGACACCACAAGCGATTGTCGCAAAGACTCATAACCAACATAACTGATTGTCAGCAGATACCGATCGGGGGGTAACAACAGATCAAAAAAACCATTTCCATCGGCCGATGTAACAAACTCGACACCCTTCTCGGTACTGAATCGCACCGTTGCTCCATACAACCGTTCTCGCGATTCGGCCTCCTCAACCTGCCCCGACACCGCGACAGGCCTTCGTCCTTTAATCCGAATTATCAACTTGTTGCCATCGGAAGCAATGATTGAGAATTGGTAATCAGAGAGCAGTTCCTGCAATAGGTCATAGACTTTGATACGCTCCGATTCAATACGCAATACCCGATCCATATTCAGTTGCGATGGATTATAAGAGAGGAGAACGCCCGCCTGCTCAATCAAGCTGAACCATTGACGCAACGAAGCGGAAGAGTCCGTCACAACAACGTCCGCTTCCGCTGCACGATTGGTGCTATGTTCTTGGGCTCCAACCGTAGTTATCGCACTCAATAAAAAGAGAAAGAATCGGATTTTCAGCCTCATCAAAAATGTTATGGATAGAAAAGTTTATAATGATTCTCCGCAACCTGATCGTATTTACAGTCACAAAGGTAACTCAATTCCACCAATATATCCGTCAAATTACCGAGCTTAAATTGAGTAGTAATCCGGTTTTGCGCAATCTTATCGCCCAACTCGATCTGTACACAAAAGACCCGCTCCAACTCCCGCACGACATCCGTAACAGGAGTATCATCAAAACTCAACACAGCCGGTCGCTCGCCGAACACATCGTCTTGGGGACGTATCGTGCTTTTAACAACTCCTTTTGGGGTGATCGACACCTGTTCATCGGCCGTTACAACAACCTGTTCACCGCGTGCAGCCACCTGCACAACGCCACTCTTCACCGAGACCGAAGCATCGTTCTCATCAGCAACATCGACTAAAAAAGAGGTTCCCAACACCTCGACCTTTACCGTTCGTGCATCCACCACAAATGGGCATTGCTCATCCCGTTTCACCTCAAAAAAGGCCTTTCCACTCAGCGTTAGTTTCCGTTTATGTTTTTTTGCATAAGTTTCATAACGAATTTTGGAAGCAGGGTAGAGAACTACCGAGGAGCTGTCGGGCAATTGAACCGTCTGATTTTCGGTTCCGGCATTGGCATAATAAATCGGTTCTGGGGCTCTGTTTTCGTTCCACCAAAATGCCAAACCAACCCACAAAACAACCGATGCCGCACAAGCAATCAGGGTTCGAATCCGACCAGAACTTGATCGCATCGTAAGTTGTGGTTCGATCCGTCTCCAAGCACGAACCGGATCGAATACCGGTCTGGCCACCCCGCGATCCTCCGCCATGAGTGCTGCCATCTGGGCATACTCCGCTTCATGCTGGCTGATCCACTGCGACAAGCAAGCCTCCTGATCCGCCGTGAGCGATTCGCCACAAAAATGGCGAGCCAACAAGAGATCTATGTCATTTGTACTTTTCATTCAAATCAAACTATTAAAAGAATGGAGAATAGCATTATAGAGATCAACAAGATCGAACCGGATTGAATATGTTCGCGTAACATCTGCATCGCTTTACGCATATGATTCTCAACGGTCTTCTCCGAAATATTGAGTTCACTGGCAATTTCACGATATTTAAATCCCTGCAACTTACTCATAATAAACACTTCACGGCATTTTTCAGGCAAGATACGAAGCAACACCATCAGCATCTCTTCGCGGGAAGAGGAGCCGTCCGGCTCGCCGTCATCGCTCTCGGCGATGGCATGTCGCAGCACGGGCTGCTCCTCCATAGATACCGTATCATACTTTTGCTTCCTCAGAAAAGAGATGCAATTATTTTTGACGGTAGTTACCATATACGCAATAAACTCCTTCTCGGACAGTTGATCTTTGCCCCGTTGCCAAACCGATATAAAACTCTCTTGCACAACATCTTCGCACTCCTCTCGATTTTGAATATAGCGGTATGCAATTTTGCACAACAGCGGATAGTAATCGTTGAAGCGACTTTGAAACTGATCTTTGCGTGCTATACCCGTCATAACAATGGCTGTTCGTTTCCAATTCGATTAAAATCCCAGACTGATGCCGGCCGTGACGAATCCGCGGTAACCAAGACCGGTCTCCACAAAACCTCCGATCCGTTGATTTCCAACCCGAATGCCGATCGGATTGACCTGATAAGCAAATTGAGTATCGAATTTCGAGGAGGCTGATGCTCGCTGTTTTCCGGCATCATTCAGCCCCGATTCAGAGTGGCGGATGAAATCAACACCCAAGGCAACTGATCCGTAAAGTTCGACAAGACCTCTTTTAAAATAGACATATTCGGCAGTGGGAAGCACCAAAAAATTCAACTCTTTCTCCTTGATTGACGGCACTTTTTCTCCGGAGAAGGTCGTCTTGCTGCTTATGCTGGCAAATCCCACATCGGCACCGACCCGAAACCGTTTCAAGGAATATCGGTAGCCGAGTCCCAACACACCTGACGATTTATGATCCGATCGTTTCGTACCTGAAAGAGCGTCCGAAAGTCCCATCCCAAAGACATTTGCCACCCCAAGGGTCAGACCGTCACTCATCGAGATCCGAATCGAATGTTTGTTTTCGCGCTCCGAAAAAGCGTTATTTTTCTCTTGTGCTCTCATGGTTGTTGTTCCTGCGAACAAGGCCAAAGATATTACTAATAATTTAATTTTCATCACTTTCATTTTTTAATTTAACCATTCATTTGAATTACGAGCTCGAAAATATAACGCAGTAAATCGGAAAAACCCCTATTGTCGCACCTCAAAAAAATCACATGTTTTTTTTTCAAATTCGAGTAGGGGTTTTTCAAAAAGCTTGCGTTAAGAGATTAAATATATCTAAACAGAACATGGATCAACAGACAAAATGGGATATTGTCCACCAAATCGCACAATCCATCCGATGCTATCCGCAGCGAACGGCATTGGTGATCGACGGCTCTACCTACTCCTATGAACAATTGGGACGTAAGATCAGCGCAGTCTATGAGTTATTGCAAGCAACGACCCAACAGCAGATCGGCATCATCGCCGAAAATTCAATGGCAACCTACGCCGCCATACTCGGCGTTTTGATGAGTGGCAAGACCTACGTAATCCTTCATCCGTCCTATCCTGAGATTCGGAACCGAAAAATCGCACAGTTGGCCAACCTCAAAATAATTCTGGGAGAGGGACATACTACTTTTTCGGAAACATTGGACCAACAACAGATTCGATACATGGCGGTCAACGAGTTACAAGAGTGCCCCTTTGAACGGGTAGTTCCACTCGAAGCAACCGATGAGAATGCCTACATCATCTTCACCTCAGGGAGTACGGGTGAGCCCAAAGGGGTGCCCATCTCGCGATCGAATCTCAACACATTTTATCACGCCTACGAGAAGTTGGGCTGGACTCTGGACAAGACCGATCGGTTTCTCCAAATGTTCGAATTGACGTTCGATGTCTCGATTGTTTCATTTCTCTATCCGCTGACACTCGGCGCAGCAATCTACACGGTCGGGCATAAGGATGTGAAACACTTCAAGGTATTCGAGTTGCTCGAAGAGCATGCACTCACCTTCGCGGCGGTTACCCCCTCGCTGCTCCAATTGTTGACACCCTATTTTAAAGAGATCAATCTACCGGCATTGAAATATTTGATACTGACAGCCGAAGCCTCTCCGGCGGAGCTGATCATGCAATTCGAGCCTTCGGCTCCCAATGCCCAATTCGTCAATCTTTACGGGCCGACCGAAGCCACAATCTACTGCTGCTGCTATCGAGTCACACGAGGAAAGATCGCCAAAAATCACAACGGAATGCTGGCCATCGGTCATCCGTTCGATGGGGTCGAAATCCGAATAGCCGCCCCCAACGGAGACGAACTACCGGCAGGAGAGAAAGGCGAACTGTGGGTAAGCGGTAAACAGGTAATGAACGGATACCTGAACGATCCCGTGAAATCGGAGGCAGCTCTTGTTCTTTGGAACGGGCAAATCTATTATAGAACGGGGGATCTTTGCAAGTTGGATGAGGAGGGCGATCTGATCTACTGCGGCCGCAAGGATCATCAGGTGAAAATTCAAGGTTACAGAATCGAGCTGAGTGAAATTGAACATGCGGCAAAAGAGTACTTCAACAACACCCGAAGCGTAGTGGTGCTACCCGTCAAAGACCAAGGCGTGAACGAGAGTCTCTGCATGGTCATCGAAGGCGAGGAGGCCGACACACAAGCCCTGCGCAACCAACTCGAACGCACGCTTCCGGCCTATATGATACCCAAACAGATCTGCTATCTACCCAAATTTCCACTGACTTCGAGCAACAAAACCGATCGCAAAAGTATTGAAGCGTTTATCAATCATCAAAAATAGAAAAATCATGGCACAAGATCCAATCATCGCACAAATCCAACAAATACTCTGCGAAACTTTAAAAAAAGAGAGTCTGACAATTGATGAGCATACGACATCCAGCGAGGTCGAGGGGTGGGATTCATTGAACCACATGATTATCATCGCACAGATCGAACGGCATTTCGGCATCACATTTAATTTCCGTGAAGTGCTTAAATTTAAAAACATAGGCGATCTTCGCCAAACAATACTCGCTAAAAAAGAATAGTCGCGATGGAGTTACTCTCAATCAATTTCTTTCTGCTCTTCACCCTGACGTTTGTCCTCTACTGCATCCTGAATGTTCGCTATCGAAATCGATTGCTCCTTGTCGCAAGCTGTCTGTTTGCGGGTTGGTATTACCCTCCGTTTCTGATTACGGCGGTTGCCGTAGCTCTCTTCACGTTCTTCTGGGCAAAATGGCTCGACAGCAGGGTAGCCGGCAAACAACCAACTCGAAGAGTCTATCAGACCGGAATCGTTATTCTGGTGCTGAGCTGGCTGTTTTTTCACTATACGGGAGCCGCCGGACGGCTCGTTGATTGGCTATTGCCCAATGCAGATGCCTCCTCCTTGATGAGTACGATCGTCTTTCCTTTGGGAATGTCGTTCTACACCTTTCAAGCCATCGGCTATCTGACGGAGATCTATTGGCAGGAAGAGCGCGCCGAGCGTAACATAACGGATTTCCTGCTCTATATGCTCTTCTTTATGAAATTTTTGGCAGGTCCGATCGAGCGGTCGAGCGACTTTATCCAACAGCTCAAAAATCCGCGTCCGTTCGACTATATCTACGCATCAACCGGAGCCAAATTCATGCTACTCGGTTTGATGAAAAAGTTACTCATTGCCAATTTTTTGTCGCCACATACGGCCGAAATGTTCAATACCATACACTCCCTTTCGGGCGTACAATTGTTGATGACCTGTCTGCTCTATCCCATCGAACTATATGCCGATTTTTCAGGATATACAGATATTGCAATCGGAGGAGCCTATCTGTTCGGATTGAAACTGGCTCCGAACTTTGACCGCCCCTTTTCGGCCAAAAGCACGGCAGAACTGTGGCGCAGATGGCACATGTCGCTCTCGTTCTGGGTCAGAGATTACATCTATGTTCCACTAACCGCGTCTACCCGAAATTGGCAACGTTGGGGTGTCTATTTCAGCCTGATCACCACCTTCGTTCTCCTCGGCCTTTGGCACGGAGTAGGAGTCAATTTTGCCATATATGGTTTAATACAAGGGGTGATTATCTGCTGGGAGATGCGGGTCACCTTTTTCCGCACACATCTGCCCAAACTCTTCGGAAGTCACGTAGCCAACACATTGCAGATCATACGCACCTACCTGCTCTTCGCCTTCTCACTCCTTTTCTTTAAGATCGCCTCACTCGCCGATGTCGTCTACTACATCCGACATATCTCGTTCAACGTCCATGATTCGTGGACCGAGATGAACATCGGCATGAGCGACCATGCCTGCATCGTGACCGGGTTGTCCTTGCTATTGCTGTTGATCTATGAATATTTGTCGCGCAAAGAGAATCTGCTTATCAAAATAGCCTCACTCCCAACTTGGCAACGTTGGGCCATCTACTATACTTTGGTAATGATCTTGATCTCTTTCGGTCAATTTGATAGTGAAAATTTCATCTACTTACAATTTTAATATCGGCATATGCATCAGTTGAAATCGGGGCGATCCGCATCCGTTTTTTTTCTAAAACTATTTTTCCTTGCCATTCCACTCCTCCCCGCAACGGCCGTATTTTTCTATTACGACCCCTATATGATTTTGCACTCCTACAAACGGTTCGACCAATCGAAAGTCAGACTGTTCGAAGCCCATGTCGGTTGGCAGAATTACCTGCAAAATCGCGACTCGATCCCCTATGACTCCTTCATTTTGGGAAATTCGTGCACAATGGCCTTCAAAACGCAATCGTGGGAGAGGTATCTCGACCAAGAGAGTTGTGCCGTGCGTTTTTTCGACAATGCCGAAACAATCGGCGGCGTATTCCAGAAGATACAAGCATTGGATTCGGTCGGCGCATACTTAAAAAACATCCTCGTCATTATCGACCGAAACTCGTTGACAGACACCTCTCCGTTGAAATCAACCTACCACCTATTTTCGCCCGAAACTGCCGGATTGAGCAAGCCCATTTTCTATCTCCGTTTTTTTCAGGAATTTCTCTATACAGGCCATTTTTTGTCCTATATTGAATATCGGATTACGGGCAAATATCGCTCTGGCATGAAAAAGGTGATCTATGCCGGAGCTCCATTGCGCGAACCCTACACCAATAATTTCATCAATCCGCGAGAACGTGAAATTGAACTGAAAGGCAACCGTTATTGGTCAGAACACCAAGAAGAGTTCGCGGTAGATCGTACCGGAGCCGGCGAGGAGGATCCCCCCGTTTTATCGGGCAGGCAACTCAACCTACTACATCGCATGAAGCAGATCTGTGACAATCACCGCACCGTTGTTAAAATCATCATCGGTCCCAACTACTACCAGAAACGCATCCATCACCACGATGTCGAACTAATGAAGCAACTATTCGGTCAAGAAGCGGTTTGGGACTTTACGGGCATCAACGAATATACCAATAATGATTACAACTACTACGAACCCGGACACTACCGTCCCATCGCCGGAGAACAAATTCTCCAACAAATCTATCATTCATCCAACAACTCATAATGCGAAGCGGGGCGTACCCCGCTTCGTTTTATTTATCTATAAATTTTACCTCAACCTCCAATCGAAACCAGATCATCCACTGAGAAAATTCAACATATCGGTTTTTCTACAATTTTGGGGCACATATTTTTTATCGTTCAGGAAAAATGGATAAATGTTTCCTTAAAATCAAAAAAACAGCTACCTTTATCTGCCAAAATTATTGAAGCCCATTTCCCCCTTTTGCCAAAACAATAGGATTGCAGATGGGATCTTCTCGATAATTAGCCAATTTCGAATATGCTAACCCGCCAAAAGCACCTTATGATCAAGATTAATCGCAACCTATTGTTTTCGCTAACAGGGGCTACCTCGGTTGCGAGCCCCTTCGTATGCTGTTCCAGCAATCCCGTTCATAAAGGCCCGAATATCGTTTTCATCATGACGGATGATCATACGGCACAAATGATGAGCTGCTATGATGCTCGCCATGTAAGCACACCAAATCTCGATCGTATTGCAAAAGATGGCGTTCGGTTCACGCGCAGTTTTGTTGCGAATTCAATCAGCGGGCCAAGTCGTGCATGCATGTTGACCGGAAAACACAGCCACGCAAACGGTTTCTACGACAATTCTACATGTAGATTTGACACAACACAAGTAACCATGCCAAAACTACTACACGAAGCAGGCTATCAAACGGCCGTCGTAGGTAAATGGCATTTAGAAACGCTACCTTCGGGATTTGATTATTGGCAGATTCTACCCGGTCAGGGGGACTATTATAACCCCGATTTTATCACGCAAAACAGAGATACGGTTCAATATCACGGTTACACAACCAATTTAATAACAGATCTGGCAATCAATTGGATGGATCAGCAACGCGACCCATCTCGCCCGTTTTGTTTACTGATCCATCACAAAGGAGTCCACCGGAATTGGATGTCGGACACGCCTCATCTTACAATGTATGAAGATGTCGAATTTGAACTTCCCGACAACTTCTACGACAATTATGAAAATAGTCCGGCAGCCGCAGCACAAGAGATGAGTATCGCGAAGGATATGGACGAGATCTATGACCTGAAAATGTTACGCACAGATGCCAATAGTCGGCTAAAAACTACCTATGAAAATATCGTAGGGCGAATGGATTCTCTACAAAGAGCTGCTTGGGAGGCGTTTTACACCCCTATAATCAATGATTTTTCGGCAAAAAATTTATCCGGCCGAGAGTTGGCAGAGTGGAAATATCAACGATACATGCGTGATTATGCGAAAACGCTGAAATCGGTCGATGAGAATGTGGGGCGAGTTCTCGATTATTTAGAGACAAATGGTCTTTTGAATAACACGTTGGTGGTCTACACCTCCGATCAGGGATTTTATATGGGTGAACATGGCTGGTTCGACAAACGTTTTATGTATGAGGAGTCGATGAGTACCCCTTTGGTAATGCGGCTACCCGATAAATTTGACTATCGAGGCGACATAGATCTTCTGGTACAAAATATCGACTACGCACCAACCTTTTTAGAGTTGGCCGGCGTAGAGATTCCCAAACAGATGCACGGTGTTTCGCTGGTTCCGCTTTTGCAGGATAAACGTCCGGTGTCATGGCGTAAGGCATTATATTATCATTTCTACGAATATCCGGCAGAACATATGGTCAAACGGCACTATGGCATAAGAACAGATCGTTACAAATTGATACATTTTTACAACGACATTGACCATTGGGAGCTGTATGATTTGAATCAGGATCCATCCGAAATGAATAACCTATATGGGCAAGCAAGCTACAAGCCCATCATTAAGACCTTAAAAAAAGAGATCCTATCCTTACAAAAACAATATAATCATCCAATTCGATTCTCGATCAATCGGGATAGATAAGCGATCTTAAATTCACGAAAACCGGATGCAGCGAATCGAACGCGAGAAGCAGACGCTTCAACAGATGATCGAACTCTATTGCCGCCACAAAGAGAAAAACACGGAGCTATGCGATAACTGCAAAGCGTTGATGGTATATGCATATCGTCATCTCGACCTTTGCCGATATGGCGATCACAAGGGGAGTTGCAAGGAGTGCTCGACCCATTGTTACGCACCGCTTTACCGTGCCAAGATTCGAGAAGTCATGCGGTACGCCGGACCACGGATGCTCCTGTGCCACCCGATAAACGCTATCAGACATTTACTTAACATATAAAACGAGATCCATGCCCCAAACCGAAATTTCGGCAGCGGCTTTCGCCGATACCAAGCCTCATTATCACATCCTTGACGGGCTACGTGGTGTAGCTGCTTTGACCGTTGTCTGCTTCCATCTCTTCGAAGCCTTTGCGACCAGCCATATTGACCAAAGAATCAATCATGGATATCTGGCAGTTGATTTTTTCTTTATCCTTTCGGGATTCGTTGTAGGCTATGCTTACGATGATCGGTGGAAGAAGATGGGGGTGATGGAGTTTATCAAACGCCGTTTCATCCGACTGCATCCAATGGTAGTAATGGGTGCTCTGATCGGCGCAGCAATCTTCTACACACAGGGATGTTCGGTATGGGACGTATCGAAAATCTCGGTTACGATGCTGATCGTAGCTACAATCCTCAATGCTTTTTTGATACCGGCAACAATCGGAGGTGAAATTCGAGGTGTCGGCGAGATGTATCCGCTAAACGGGCCGAGTTGGTCGCTCTTCTTCGAATATATCGGAAATATTCTCTACGCGATCATTCTGCGCAAATTGCCGACCGCGATGCTCTCCGCAGTGATCTTCGTGGCTGGTTGCGGATTGGCGGCATTCGCCATTTGGGGACCCTACGGCGACATATGTGTGGGATTCTCAATGACGGGTGATAATCTACTCGGCGGTTCATTACGACTGCTGTTTTCGTTCTCGGCCGGACTGTTGATGTCGCGCATCTTTCGCCCCATAAGCATAAAAGGGGCATTCTGGATATGTAGCATCCCTCTGGTTGTTCTGCTGGCCCTTCCACGTATCGGAGGCAGCGAACAGCTCTGGATGAATGGGGTATATGACACGCTCTGCGTCGCCTTGATCTTCCCGTTGCTGCTCTTTTGGGGGGGCATCGGGAACAACAACCGATCGAACGACCACACGCATCTGTAAGTTCTTGGGGGACATCTCCTATCCGCTCTACATGGTGCATTACCCCTTCATCTACCTCTATTACGCATGGGTCAAGAATGAAAATCTGACCTTTACACAATCATTACCCGGAGCATTGGCACTTGTTGTTGGTTCGGTTGTATTGGCCTATGTATGCTTGAAGTGGTACGATGAACCGGTTCGTAAATTCTTGACAAAGCAGTTGTTTCGGAAGAAAAAAACGGTCTAATCGTTTATTTTATCGTTTATTGGGTTCCATTATACCTAAATATGGTTATTTTTGTCAAGAATATAACCAGAAACGATTAAATCCATGTTCCAATCCATAGTCCGTTTCGCCGTGACGAAGAAATTATTCGTCGGCCTAAGTACCTTATTTTTACTGATAGGTGGCGTCTACGCCATGTTAACCATGCCGGTGGATGCCGTACCCGACATTACCAACAATCAGGTACAGATCGTCACGGTCTCTCCGACATTGGCTCCGCAGGAGGTCGAACAGCTCATCACCTTCCCGATCGAGATCGCCATGAACAACATCATGAATGTCGAGGAGATCCGCTCCGTATCGCGATTCGGGCTCTCGGTCGTAACGGTTGTCTTCAAAGAGAGTGTGCCAATTCTCGATGCGCGCCAACTCATCAACGAACAGATCCAGAAGGTTTCGGCCGAAATTCCGTCGGAGTTAGGCATGCCCGAAATGATGCCAATTACCACGGGATTGGGCGAAATATACCAATATACACTCGATGTCAAGGCGGGGTATGAGGATAGGTACGATGCGATGGAGCTGCGCACGATTCAAGATTGGATCGTCAAACGTCAATTATCGGGTATCCCCGGCATCGTTGAGATCAACAGTTTCGGCGGTTATCTCAAACAGTACGAAGTGGCCGTTGATCCAAACGCTCTCTATTCGCTGGGTATCACGATCGGCGATGTATTCGAGGCACTCAGCCGCAACAACCAAAACACGGGAGGCAGCTATATCGAGAAGGTCAATCGAGCCTACTACATCCGCTCCGAGGGCATGATCTCCAATCTGGATGATATCCGGCAGATTGTCGTTGCCAACCGCGGCGGTATTCCCGTCCATATCCGCGATGTGGGAGAGGTGGGATTCGGCTCGGCAAAACGATTCGGCGCAATGACACGCGACGGCAAAGGGGAGTGCGTGGGAGGTATTGCCATGATGCTCAAAGGAGCCAACGCCAACGTGGTCACAAAGGAGTTGGAAAGCCGTGTCGCCAAACTTCAAAAAATACTACCCGAAGGGGTGACTATCAGCCCCTATCTGAACCGCTCGGAGTTGGTCAGTCGCAATATTTCGACCGTTATTCGCAACCTGATCGAGGGGGCAATCATCGTTTTTCTGGTACTCATCGTCTTTCTCGGCAATGTGCGTGCGGGGTTGATCGTGGCATCGGTTGTTCCGCTGGCCATGCTCTTTGCCTTTATCCTGATGCGGCTATTCAACGTTTCGGCCAACCTGATGAGTATGGGAGCAATCGACTTCGGCATCGTTGTCGATGGCTCGATTGTCATTGCAGAGGGCATATTAGCACATCTCTATGGTCGATCGCTCCTCGGCCGGACACTCTCCGCAAAACAGATGGATGAAGAGGTTATCACCGGTGCGGGGCATGTAGTTCGATCTGCCACCTTTGCCGTATTGATTATTCTGATTGTCTTTTTCCCGATCCTAACGCTTACGGGCATTGAAGGTAAATACTTTACCCCCATGGCAAAGACATTGGTTTTCTGCATCATCGGCGCATTGATTCTATCGTTGACCTATGTTCCAATGATGGCTTCGCTCTTCCTGAAACACCACATCAGCCAAACCCGCACGCTCGCCGACCGTTTCTTCGGTTGGCTGAACAGGATCTACCAGCTCAGTCTGAATAAATGCCTACGCCACGATATGATTACAATCACTGCGGCATTTGCGATGCTGGCCGGCAGCCTTGGACTCTTCACGCGCTTGGGGGCAGAGTTCATCCCGACACTCGATGAGGGCGACTTCGCCATGCAAATGACACTACCGGCCGGAAGTTCACTCACACACAGCATCGACCTCTCGAATCGTGCCGAAAAGGTGCTCATGGATCATTTCCCCGAAATCAAACACGTAGTGGCCAAAATCGGTACAGCCGAAGTTCCGACCGACCCGATGGCGGTCGAAGATGCCGATGTGATGATTATCATGCACCCCTTTGAGACTTGGAAAAGTGCCTCTTCACGAGCAGAAATGGTCGAAAAGATGAAACAGGCATTGGATACGCTTCACGGGGCCGAATTCAATTTCAGCCAGCCCATCCAACTACGGTTCAACGAGTTGATGACCGGAGCCAAAGCCGACATCGCCATTAAACTTTACGGGGAGGATATGGCTGAACTCTATGCCAAAGCCAAGGAGGCGGCGCGTTACGTTGAACAAATCTCCGGGGCATCGGACGTGTTGGTTGAACAGGCGATGGGACTACCGCAGTTGGTCGTAAAATACCACCGAGATAAAATAGCACGCTACGGGGTCAATATCGAGGAGCTAAATACTGTGATTCGTACAGCCTACGCCGGAGAGACCAGCGGCACAGTCTTCGAAAATGAACGCCGGTTTGATCTGGTCGTAAGGCTCGATCCGGAAAAAGTGGCCAATTTAAACCTCGATCGGTTGTTTGTCCGCACCTCCGATGGCATTCAGATTCCGGTCAGTGAACTCGCCTCGATCGAGCTGATCAACGGCCCGCTCCAAATCAACCGCGATGCCACCAAACGCCGCGTGGTAATTGGAGTAAACGTCCGTAATGCCGACATCCAACAGGTAGTTGCCGATATTCGACAAACCCTCGATAAGCACGTCAAACTCCAACCGGGCTACTATTTCGAATATGGCGGTCAATTCGAAAACCTGCAAAATGCCATCCGCACACTACTTGTCGTCATCCCCGTGGCGTTGATGTTGATCTTGTTGCTGCTCTTCTTTGCCTTTAAGAGCATCACCTATACCTTAGTCGTATTCAGCACGGTTCCACTCTCGTTGATCGGTGGTATTTTGGCGTTGTGGCTACGCGGAATGCCGTTCAGCATCTCGGCCGGAGTCGGATTCATCGCGCTGTTCGGTGTGGCTGTACTCAATGGTATTTTGATGATCAACCACTTCAACGATCTGCGAACCAACGGCAAATATCCGCTATCCGTCAGCCGCACCATTCAGCGAGGAACCCCACATCTGCTGCGCCCGATCTTCTTGACGGGATTGGTGGCATCGCTCGGTTTTGTGCCGATGGCTATCGCAAAGACCGCCGGTGCGGAGGTGCAACGTCCGTTGGCCACGGTGGTAATCGGCGGGCTCATCGTATCGACTCTGCTGACACTGGTCATCATTCCGCTCTTCTATCGGCTGGTCAATACACTCCCTATTCTCAAACGCAAACCGATGTTACACAAGTTATTTCCATTTCTGACTCTACTTCTGCTACTCATCGTGTCCACACCGGCACAAGCACAGCAGCCGCTATCACTTGATGAGGCCATCGAATGTGCATTGACCAACCATCCGCGATTGCGCTCGGCCGAGGCCTCCATGAAACGGGCTCGTGCCGCACGTGGAGAGTCGTGGGAGCTGGCTCCGACAACGGTCGAGTATGCATGGGGGCAACTCAACGGCCCGGCACGCAACGACCACCAGATCACGATCAGTCAATCGGTCGGCTCGCTACTGACCCCTTTTTATAAAAATGCGTTGGCTCGCCGTCAACTCGAAACCGGCACCAGCTATAAAGAGTTGGCGCAACGCGAAATTACAGCCGAGGTGAAACGAGCTTGGTACTATTATCTCTATACGGCCGATCTCTGTACCCTCTATCGAGATCAAAATATGCTGGCCGAGCAGTTGTTTCGTTCGGGCGAACTGCGTTATGCGCAGGGCGACATTTCGCAATTGGAACGCAACATGACGGCAACAACGGCAGCCGATATGCGAAATAAATATTTTCAAGCAGAGGAGGAGCATCGGCTGGCTGCGGCACGACTCCAATGGGCTTGCTATGCCGAGCAACCGATTATTCCGACTGACACAACGTTGATATTGCCGTCCACCGATCTCGAAACAACATATACAGGCGATACTTATCGCCAATTTTACAATGGGCAGGCCGAGGAGGTATTGGCGCGCGCTCGTGTTGAGAAGAGCCGCTTTTTCCCCGAATTTTCGGTCGGATACCTGCGCCAAAACATTCTGCCCGAAAAAGGATTGAATGCATGGACGGTTGGAGCCTCTTTTCCGATCTTCTTCAACACACAACGCAGTCGCGTTCGACAAGCCAAGGCCGATGCTTACATCGCTCGTAACGATGCCGACATGAATATCCGGGCAGTTGATAATAAGATTACCGAGCTCCGCACGCAACTCCGCCGATACCGCGAAAGCATCCGTTTCTACACCTCTTCGGCACTGCCCGAAGCAGAGTCATTGATCCGCTCAGCCAATCTTCAACTTAAAAACAACGACACGGCAATCACCGAGTTTGTCCAAAGCATGAACAGTGCATTGGAGATCCGCCGCGGCTATGCAGAGGCGGTGTACAACTACCACGTTGCAGCCCTCGAATACGAATTATACCGATAATAACATCCACCCACATGAAAAAGATACTCATTCTCCTAACCACGTTAAGCTGCGCTTGCGGCACTCAGCACACGGAACCCGCCACCGAAGCATCGCAACCCGTAGCCGATGGCACAACCGCCGCAACCATGCAGCAGGATAGCACCGTAAAGGCCGATGCCGTATCGGGGGCTACCGCAGTTGCCAATTCACCATCGTTCAATGGCACGCTCATATTACCGCCACAGAATCACGCCACAGTCACATTGACCATGGATGGCAGCATCCGTGCAACCTCGCTCACACCGGGGGCCTATGTACATCGGGGCGATGTAATCTGCACACTTGAAAACCCATCATTCATCGAATTGCAGCAGACCTACCTCGACAGTTATGCCCAAGTACAATACCTTCATGCAGAATACCTGCGTCAACAAACGCTCGCACAGGAAGATGCCGCCTCGCAGAAAAAATTCCAGCAGAGCCGTGCCGACTATCTTTCGATGAAAAGCCGCATGGATGCCACCGCAGCTCGACTCCAATTATTGGGCATCAGTATCGAAACATTGCAACAAGGCGGGATTGAACCTTTACTCCGCATAAAAGCACCCATAAATGGATACGTCACCGATTTACAGATGAACATCGGCAAGCATTTCGCAGCCGGAGAACCCTTGTGTGAGATCATTGACAAGAGTCGCGCCATGCTCTGCTTGACGGCCTACGAGAAGGATATGGATAAAATCAACGTAGGGGACTCTGTGGAGTTTCGTGTAAACGGCATCACAAAAGAGTACTTCACGGGTCGCGTCCACTCAA
This sequence comes from uncultured Alistipes sp., assembly GCA_964404645.1. Taxonomy (GTDB): domain Bacteria; phylum Bacteroidota; class Bacteroidia; order Bacteroidales; family Rikenellaceae; genus Alistipes. Next base: position 3,113 of record CAYOKU010000026.1, on the reverse strand, counting down.
TCAGTCAGCAAGTGGACGACACCAACCGTTCAATTGATGTCTATGTCAACATCTCCAAACAGGATACCCGCTTTAAACCCGGCATGTACGTCACAGCACGCATCCTCCGCAAATAAGAGCGAGCAAATAGAGATAGCGGCTGCAACACAAGTTGCAGCCGCTATCTCTTACAGATATGATCAATAGAGGTGATCGTCCTTGCGAATCTCTTGATCCGAAATCGGTTGACGAGTCAGAGCACGCCATGCCCACCAGATATAGGCAGCCACAAAGGGGATCAAAAGCGACACGATACTCATTGCCATCAGTGTAAATTGGCTCGATGAAGAGTTGTAGAGATTAAGGGAGGATTGCAGATCGACCCGAGAAGGGTAGTAGCACGTATTGTTCCATCCGGCCATCAACAACAGTCCCAACACCGCCAAGAACGTGCCGACACCACTGAACCAAATCGCCTTCCGGCTCCCCTTTAAACCGCCCATTACCATACCGACCAGCAACATCACGACACCGATCAACAAGAGTGCTGTTACGGCCGGCATCTGCAACAAGTTATGCCAATATTTATAAGGCTCGATTGAGATAACACCCGTCAGCGGATCAACAGCACGACCATCGGCAAAGAGCAGACTGATGAAGAAGATCAGAAAGAAGATCAGAAAGGTAATCGAAGCACAGAGCGAACGGCGTTTGGCACGAGCTCGAATCGCATCATGTTCAACCGTATTGAGAAAATAGTGCAGCCCCAGCACACGCGAGAGAAAGAGGACCGCCAACCCCAACGCGACATTGCGATAATCACACAAAGCCTCCAATCCATGCCACGGCGAAGTCCATTGCGAGATCACAGGGCTACCACTGAGATCGGCCATATTAAACCGATTGACCGTAAAATCCGCCCCCGTAAAGAGTGTGCCTACCGCCGTTCCCAACAGCAGAGCACCACCCACACCATTAATCATCAAAAACCAATCAAAGGTCTTTTCTCCAAAGACATTTCGCGGCTTACGGCGATACTCGTAGGCAACGGCTTGAATCACAAAAACCAGCAGAATCGCAAACCAAACATAGAATGCACCGCCGAAACTCGTGGAGTAGAAGAGTGGAAATGAGGCAAAAAACGCACCGCCAAAGGTCGCCAACGTTGTAAAGGTGAATTCCCATTTACGGCCTAGCATATTGACCAACATCGTACGTTCGTCCTCGGTTTTACCGATCGTATATAAAAGCCCCTGACCTCCCTGCACAAAGAGCAGAAAAACCAACAATGCACCTAATACCGATACCAGAAACCACCAGTAGTGTTGTAAAAGAAAGAGGGTATCCATAGTCTATTCATTTTTAGGTCCGATAGAAATCTGTTTAAACATAATGCTCAACTCGGCAATCAGCAAGCCGGTGAAGAGCACAGCAAAGAGGCAGAATGTGACGGTCACCGCACTGCTCGACACGCTCGACACAGCCGCAACAGCAGGCATCAAATCCTGAATAACCCACGGCTGCCGACCCACTTCGGTCACAATCCAACCGGCCTGCGAACCGATATAAGCCAACGGTACGGCCAAAATCATCACCCACAACAGCCAACGTTTCTCTTTGAGTCGGTCGCGTGCATTGAGCCACCACACGCCAGCAAAGAGCAGAATCAAGAAACAGCCCACACCGACCATCACCCGAAACGAGTAGTAGAGTAGGGGTACATTCGGGACAATATCTTGAGCCGAGTTGAGATATCCGTAACCGAAATAGGCAAAATTCTCCTTCAAAAAGAGTTTTCCTTCGGCGGTTTCGGGGTTGAACAACGCTCGGATCTCGGTCATCGTTGCCTCGTCACCGGCATCCTTCGCCGCCTTGAAACGGGCTAATTCGGCAATTGCCTTTCGGCCACGGGCTATTTTCGCCTCAGCCGGAAGGATATTCCGTTCAGGATTGCCATAGACCAAATCGTTGATACCGGCCACGTAGGCATCGGCATCGCGGAAACTCATGATCGAAAGCAGTCGCGGAATCTCCAAACTGAAATGGAACGCCTCCTCATTACAGCAACGCTCTTTGCGCATATTATCGGGATGAATCAAACCGATCACCGACAGCGAAGCATTGTCGCTACCATCGTAAAGAGCCTCCATAGCGGCCAATTTCATCGGCTGAACGCGAGCAATAACCGCCCCCGAACGATCTCCCGTATAAGCAGTAGCCACGCCAAAAATCAATCCGAAAATTGCTGCGATTTGAATACTTTTACGCGCCAGTTGTTCCTCGCGTCGGCGCAACAGATACCATGCGCTGACACCGATCACAAAGACGGCGGCCAAAAGAAATGCCGAGCTAACCGTATGCGAAAACTTATTGATAGCCACCGGCGACAACAGCACATCCCAAAACGAGGTCATCTCGTTGCGCACCGTATCGACATTAAAGGTCATGCCGACCGGATACTGCATCCATGCGTTCGCCACCAAGATCCATAGTGCCGAGAGGTTGGCTCCAATGGCTGTCAACCACGTTGCCGTAAGGTGGAAACCTCGGCTCACCTTATTCCAACCGAAGAAAACCACCGCAACGAAGGTACTTTCTAAGAAGAAGGCCATGATCCCTTCAATGGCCAAAGGGGCACCGAAAATATCGCCGACAAAGTGCGAATAGTTCGACCAATTGGTTCCAAACTCAAATTCGAGAATCAGCCCCGTAGCCACACCAATCGCGAAGTTGATACCGAACAGACGCAACCAAAATTTGGTCATTCGTTTCCAGAATTCATCTCCCGTACGGTAGTAGCGGGTCTCCATAATGGCACACAGTACCGACAGACCGAGTGTCAGCGGCACAAAAAGCCAATGGTAGATAGCCGTCAAGGCGAACTGCGCCCGCGACCAATCGACTGTTTGTAGATATTCCTGCATAGAAATTCAAGTATTAGGTTATCGGGTATTTACAAGTTGTTCCATCACATAATTGCTCTTCTCGTCATCACTTTTACCTCCGAGCACCGCCGGAAAGAAGAGCAGTTTCAGCACCACAAAGATCAAGAAGAGTTTAATCAGAATGATCAACCAGAGAGTCCGGCCAACGGTCATCGAACGAAACCCTTCGACATAAAAACGAATGACACC
>CAYOKU010000025.1:0-32867 GCA_964404645.1 uncultured Alistipes sp. | reverse complement strand
AAGAGCAATTAACCTACGCTCATTTCCAATAAATTACACTCTTTTCGTAACTTCAAGTGGCAAAGATACGAAAAAAGGTCTTCATATTTCGCATTTTTCGGGAATACCTATCACTTTTCCTCCATTTTATCCGAAATCTCACAATAAATTCGTATTTTTGAGAAACTTTTTTGAAAAAAAATCCACCATGAGCCACCGTATCTTGCTGGTTGACGATGAAGTCGATATATTGGAATTCGTTCGCTACAATCTTCTGAAAGAGGGTTACGAAGTCTTCACCGCCCAAAACGGAGCCGAAGCTCTCAAAATAGCGACTCAATACCATCCGCATCTTATCCTATTGGATATGATGATGCCCGTCATGGACGGGGCACAAACCTGTCGTGCTATCCGGCAAGATCCCGCCCTGCGCGACACGATGGTTGTCTTTCTCTCGGCACTGGGTGAGGAGGAACAACAGTTGGCCGGATTCGGTGTCGGCGCAGATGACTACCTGACCAAACCGATCAAAATGAAGTTATTGGTCAGCCGCGTGCAGGCCATCCTCAAACGTATAGACGACCAGCAACCCACGCCTCCCGACACCGACACACCTTCGCAGATCACCGTGGATCGCGAACGCTACACCGTTCTGCGCGATGGCAAGGCAATCGCACTCCCCCGCAAAGAGTTTGCGCTATTGGATCTGCTCTACTCCTCGCGCGGCAAGCTCATTTCACGCGAGGAGATCTACGCACGCATCTGGGGCTCCGAGGTGGTGGTCGGTGACCGGACGATCGACGTTCATATCCGCAAACTACGCCAGAAGATCGGCGATCATCACATCGTCACGGTCAAGGGCATGGGTTATAAATACGAATAAAGCCATGGCAAACACCCGAAAATATCGCCGCATCGTCATCAAAATAGGCAGCAATGTACTCACACGCAGCGACTCTCGCCCCGACACAACTCGCATTTCGGCGTTGGTCGATCAGATAGCCCGTCTTTACCACGATGGAACAGAGATCGTTCTGGTATCATCGGGAGCCGTTGCTTCGGGACGCAGCATGCTCGGAAGTCGCACAGGAAGGATCGACACCGTGTCGGCTCGACAACTCTACTCGGCCGTTGGACAAGTACGTTTGTTGAATCGCTACTACGATCTTTTCCACGAATACGGCATCGTCTGCGGACAGGTACTCACCACCAAAGAGAGTCTTTCGACCCGACAGCAATATCTGAACCAACGCAACTGCATGGAGGTGATGCTTGCAGCCGGTGTGATTCCGATCGTCAACGAGAACGACACGATCTCGGTCACGGAGTTGATGTTCACCGATAACGATGAACTTTCGGGATTGGTAGCCTCGATGATGAATGCCGAAGCCCTCTTCATCCTCAGCAATGTAGACGGGATCTACGACCGTTCACCCTCCGATCCTACCGCAGAGGTCATCCGCGAAGTTGCGCCTGCGCAAGATCTAAGCAACTGCATCGACCCCATACGCTCATCGTGCGGCCGCGGCGGCATGGCCTCAAAGAGCCGCATCGCAGCACGGGTAGCCGGAGAGGGGATCGAGGTGATCATCGCCAACGGTCGCCGTGAAGAGATATTGACCGATCTGGTGGGCGGCAAAGAGGTCGTATGTACACGATTTCGCGCCGCGACACATCCGGCATCCGGCGTCAAAAAATGGATAGCCAGCAGCGAGGGCCATGCCAAAGGAGCACTCTACATCGACCAAGGAGCCGCAACGGCCATTCGCCAAAGCAAGGCCGCAAGCATTTTAGCGGTCGGTGTCGTTGCCGTCGAGGGCGATTTCGAGCGCGATGACATCGTGCGCATTTTGGCCACCGACAACACCCAGTTAGGCGTTGGTCGCATCGCCTGCGATAGCGAAACAGCCCGCCGCAACAGAGGGAAAAAAGGGATCAAACCGCTGGTGCATTGCGACTATCTTTTTCTGGAATAATCTATAAAAATGAGATATATACCGCTTTTTCAATCCGCGCGCGAGGCCGGATACGCCCTTGCGACGACTCCAACCGACCAATTGACCAATGCCGTGCGGCGTGCAGGGCAACTATTGCGCATTCACACGACACAGATTCTTGCGGCCAACGCGCGCGATTTGGCCGCCATCGCTCTTGATTCGCCGCTTCGCGACCGATTACTGCTCACCACCGAACGAATACAAGCGATTGCGGCAAGCATGGAGGACGTAGCCGCATTGCCTGCACCACAAGGCGAAATTCTGGCCGAAACAACACGTCCCAACGGCATGACAATCCGCAAAATACGCGTACCTTTCGGAGTCGTTGGCATGGTTTGCGAAGCTCGCCCCAATGTGACGGCCGACATCTTCGCGCTCTGCATCAAGACCGGCAATGCCTGCATATTGAAAGGAGGCAGCGATGCCCGCTACTCGAATGAAAAGATCGCCGAACTACTGCGACAAGCGTTGCTCGAAGAGCATCTCCCCGAAAGCGGTTTTACACTACTACCCTCCGATCACGAGGCGGTTGCCGCGTTACTCCACGCCGTGGGATACGTCGATGTGGTGATACCGCGCGGTGGCAGCGGATTGATCCGTTTCGTGCGCGAAAACGCACGCGTACCGGTGATCGAAACCGGAGCGGGGATCGTTCACACCTATTTTGACAGCAGCGGAGATCTCGAAAAAGGCCGCGCCATCGTCTGCAATGCAAAAACTCGCCGCGTAAGTGTCTGCAACGCCCTTGATTGCCTGATTATCCATCGGGATAGGCTGACTGATCTGCCTGCGTTATGCGCTCCGCTGGCCGAAAAACAGGTCAGAATCTGTGCTGACAGCGAGGCTTTCAACGCCCTCCAAGCGACCTATCCGACTGCGCAACTCGCATCGGCTGTCGAGGCAGATTTCGGAACCGAATTCCTCGATTACAAGTTGGCGATACGCACTGTCGGGTCGCTCGATGAAGCTCTCGCGCATATTGCCCGTTACTCCTCACGTCACAGCGAAGCCATCATCACCGAGGAGTCTGCTGCTGCCGAACGATTCACACGCGAAGTGGATGCCGCTTGTCTTTATGTCAACGTCTCGACCGCATTTACCGATGGCGGTGAATTCGGATTCGGGGCTGAGGTCGGCATCTCGACCCAAAAACTCCATGCACGCGGCCCAATGGGGCTTCCGGAGCTAACGACCTACAAATATGTGGTGACCGGCAACGGCCAGATCCGGTAAAAGAGGGCACTATCGAACAATTTAGTCTTAAAAAAACGAAGTTTTTATAACAATTCGTAACTTTTTTTGTGTAAATTTGCATATCATTAAAATTCCGCGTAACTTTATCTTATGATTCGTGAAATACTGGCCGTTGGGATCGGCGGTGCAACAGGTAGCGTCATTCGCTATCTGTTAAGCAGTTACCTACTGGTTGGACAGACATTTTTGGGTTTTCCAGCCGGAACTTTCACCGTCAATACCTTCGGATCGCTGCTGATCGGTTTTTTGTTGGGTCGGCTCGACTCGGCAACAGCCACCTGGCTGTTGGTGGTTGGTTTTTGCGGCGGTTTCACCACCTTCTCGACCTTTTCGGCGGACACTGTACGGCTGTTACGACAGGGTGATTGGTACGCAGCGGGATTTTATATCGTGTTAAGTGTTGTGGTTTGCATAGGCTTTGCAGCATTGGGGTTGTGGCTCGGTGAGACATGGCTGTCAAAAAGATAAATATAAACTTTAAAATAGGTTATTTATGGTAATTTTGGTTTTGAATTGCGGATCGTCGTCCATTAAATATCAGGTCATCGACATGGAACCCGCATCGAGCACATTGCTCGCAAAAGGACTTGTCGAACGTATCGGTCTTCCAGAGGGCGACCTCACCCATAAACCCATCGGCAAAGAGCCATTCGAACTGCATCAACCCATCCCCGACCATACAACAGGTATCGAATTGGTGCTCGATGCATTGACCGATGCCAACCACGGCGTAATCCGTTCACTGGACGAGGTCAAGGCCGTAGGTCACCGCGTAGCCCACGGCGGTGAATTCTTTCCGCAAAGTTGCATCGTTGACGAAGAAGCCAAAGCAAAGATCCGCTCGCTCTTCGAGATCGCACCGCTCCACAATCCGGCCAACCTCGAAGGAGTATTGGCCATTGAGAAGGTATTGCCCGGCACAAAACAGGTGACCGTTTTCGACACCTCGTTCCACCAAACAATTCCGGCTGTGAATTACAGATATGCCCTTCCCCACCTCTATTATGAGAAATACCGCGTGCGGAAGTATGGTTTCCACGGAACCAGCCACAAATACGTGGCACAGATCGGAGCTCAATTGGCCGGATTAGACCTCAACCACTCGAAGATCATCACCTGCCACATCGGCAACGGCGCATCGGTGACGGCGATACTCAACGGCAAATCATACGACACTTCGATGGGCTTTTCGCCGCTCGATGGTTTGGTGATGGGAACCCGCTGCGGAGCGGTCGATGCCAGCGCGATCACCTTTATCGGCGAAAAAGAGGGGTTGAGTTACGCCCAACTCAATGAGATGATGAACAAAAAGTCGGGAGTGCTGGGGCTTACCGATCTGTCGAGCGATATGCGCGACATCGACAAGGCCTACGATGCCGGTAATCCTCAGGCAATTCTGGCGCGCGACATGCACTACGGCCGCATCAAAAAATACATCGGTCAGTATGCAGCCGAGATGGGAGGTGTCGATCTGATCATCTTTACGGGCGGTGTAGGCGAAAACTCGTGCGAAATGCGTGAAGAGGTCTGCGAAGGATTGGAATTTATGGGGGTTCGATTCTCTCCGGAGCTAAATAAAGGGGCTCGCGGAGTGAACAAAATACTCTCGGCGGCCGATTCGAAAGTCAAAGTGGCAACGATTGCCACCAATGAAGAGTTGGTGATCGCAACCGACACCTATAATTTGGTAAAATAAAAATCTAAAAAACAAAATTCATATCATGATTCAACATCTTACAGAGATCGTCGAAGAGGCGAGAAAACGCGGTAAAAAACGCCTTGCCGTAGCATACGGACAGGATTCGCACACACTCGAAGCTGTTTACGAGGCTTACAAAGAGGGGTTGGTAGAGCCGACTCTCTATGGCGACAAAGAGATCATTCGTCAGGTCTGCGAAGAGAACAACATCGACATCAAAGCCTTCAACATCGTTGATGAAAAAGTTGATACCAAATGTGTGCAGCAGGCCGTTGCAGCCGTCGTGGCCGGCAATGCCGATGTGCTGATGAAGGGTCTGGTTTCGACCGACAAATACATGCGCGGCATCCTCAACAAAGAGGCCGGACTCTTTCCGCCGAAGGGGGTATTGAGCCATGTATCAATTGTCGAAATGTCCTGCTACCACAAACTGCTCGTAATCTCGGATGTGGCGGTCATTCCGCTGCCCGACTTCAAGCAGAAGACCGTACAGATCGGCTACCTCGCCCGTACTGCCAATCTGCTGGGAATCGAAACCCCGAAAATCGCTTGCATCGCTCCGTCGGAACAACTTTTGCCCTCTGTCATCTCATCAACCGAGGGTGCTATGTTGGCCAAGATGGGCGACCGCGGTCAATTGGGCAACGTGATTATTGATGGACCACTGTCGCTCGATGTAGCCCTTTATAAAGATGTCGCCGAGCACAAAAAGGTCAAAGGTTCTTCGGTGGCCGGAGATCCCGACTGCCTGCTCTTCCCCAATTTGGAGTCGGCAAACGTCTTCTTCAAATCGGTCACACACCTTTGCGCAGGCGAATTGGCCGCGATGGTGATGGGCACGAAAGTTCCGTGCGTATTGACCTCGCGAGGCGACACGAGCAAGACCAAACTCTTCTCGATCGCACTGGCATGCCTTGCCGTAAAATAAAAACAGGTAAAAACGAACCCAATCAATTAAGAACCGAGAACCTTATGGGCTACAAAGTATTGGCTATAAATCCCGGCTCAACGTCCACAAAGGTCGCTCTCTACGACGATGAGCGGCCTTTGCTGGAATTGACCCTGCGTCACACGACCGACGAGATTGCACAGTTTCATGCGGTTGCCGACCAAGAAGAGTGGCGATTAAACTTGATTTTAAACGCACTACGCGAGAAAAACGTGGATATACGCACGCTCGCGGCAGTAATCGGTCGCGGAGGTTTGGTACGGCCGATCGTTGCCGGTGTCTACGAAGTCAATGAGATCATGATCCACGACCTCAAAAATGCACAGATGGAGCATGCCTGCAACCTCGGTGGTTTGATCGCCCACCAGATTGCCAACATGGCGGGGGTCAAGGCATATATTGCCGACCCACCAATCGTTGACGAACTGGATGAGGTGGCACGAATATCGGGTTTACCGGAGTGTCCGCGCGTTTCGATCTTCCATGCACTCAACCACAAAGCCACAGCTCGGTTGCATTGCGACCGTGTGGGTCTGATCTACGAACGCTCGAACCTGATCGTTGCGCACATGGGAGGTGGGATCTCGGTGGCGGCACACAAACAAGGGCGCGTAGTCGATGTAAACAACGCACTTGACGGAGAAGGCCCATTCGCCGCCGAACGTGCCGGCACACTGCCCGCATCGTTCTTTGCCAACCTCTGTTTTTCGGGCAAATATACACGCCGCGAAATACAGAAAATGTTGGCCGGACGTGGTGGTGTCATGGCCCATTTGGGAACAAGTTCGATGATGGAGGTGATGGAACGCGCCGGCAAAGGCGACGAAAAAGCTCGCTTGATCTCCGAAGCGTTGTGCTACAACATTTCGAAACAGATCGGAGGTTTGGCCGCAGCAATGTCGGGTCGGGTCGATGGCATCGTACTCACGGGAGGCATTGCCTACAATACCCCGATCGTCGACTACATCCGCGAGCACTGTTCGTTCATCGCTCCTGTGACAGTCTACCCGGGCGAGAATGAATTGGAGGCTTTGGTTGCCAACGCATTGGTCGTTTTGCGAGGTATCATCACGCCGCGCCAGTACGAATAGTCCTCGGCACATGATTAAGCCGCGCACACAAACGAGAAGGTTTGTCTGCGCGGCTTAATCCGTTTATATCGGAATCAGAAGTGCTGAAATCCCCGCCAGTTTAACGTTTCGGGCGTTCCGCCACGCATCCAGCATAAACCGCCATTGGCCGTAATACGCCCGATGGGATAGAGCGGAGCGGCGAAATGAGCTTGAAAATCGGCCGCCAACAGAGCCGCATAATCCTCAGCTACGGTAAAAAGTAATTTATAATCCTCTCCGGCACATGCCGCTCCTTGAAGATCAGCACCTTCGGCCACCGGAATCCGTTCGAGATCTACCACAGCACCGACATGCGATCGATCGAGAATATGTTTCAGATCGGATGCTAATCCATCCGAAAGATCCATCATCGCATGCACCTCACGCCGTTTTCCAAGCCAGATTCCTTCGCGAACTTGTGGGCAGGGCATCCGATGCAGAGCCGCCAACGGGGTACCTCGATCCCCCTTCAATATCGCCTGTAAACCAGCTCCCGAAGCTCCCAATTGATCGGCGACAAAAATTATATCACCGACTTGGGCTGCATTACGTCGCTTGATGCGCCCCTCTTCGGCGCGACCGATCGCCATGACATTGATGGTAATTCCAGATTTCGAGCGCGTAGTATCGCCGCCAACAAGTGCAACCCCGAACTCCTCGGAGAGTGCGCGATAGCCCTCCATAAACTCATCTGCCCAATCCAACGAAACCTCTTCGGGCAGAGCTACCGACAGTAAGGTTGCTACCGGACGCGCCCCCATAGCTGCAACATCGCTCAAATTTACGGCAAGCGATTTATGGCCTAATTCGCGAGCCGTAATGTCGGCACGCAGAAAGTGAACATCCTCACACAGCATATCGGTCGTAAAAACCAGCGATTCGCCGTTACCAATCGGCAGCACGGCGCAATCATCGCCGATACCTTCGAATCCGTGGTCGGGAAGAGTTGCAAACGCCATTCGGATCCGGTCAATAAAATCAAATTCAGTCATCAGAAATGTGCATATAGAACAAAGTTATCGATTTTTTTCTGAAATATCACTATCTTTGCACAGGAAATGCGGGTATAAAAACCGCACGGCATCGGTTCCTTACGAAAAACTAATAACTCCTTCTATGAAAATATTGATTCTCAACGGCCCAAACCTCAATTTGCAGGGTCGCCGCGACATCAACGTCTACGGCTCGCAAACTTTTGAATCCTATTTCGAGGAGTTACAGAGAGCATATCCCCACATCGCACTCGACTACCGTCAATCGAATCACGAGGGGGTACTGATCGATACTGTCCAACAGGCAGAGGGGCATTATGACGGCATAGTACTCAACGCTGGCGGATACACACATACCTCGGTAGCCCTGCGCGATGCCGTAGCCGCCGTGTCACTACCCGTAGTCGAGGTGCACATCTCATCAATTCTCGCACGCGAAGAGTTTCGTCACCACTCCTTTTTGGCTCCGGTTGCTCTCGGCTCTATTATGGGTTTCGGGCTAAACTCATACCGATTGGGAATCGAAGCCCTTTTATTAAACGCAAATACAAAATAAAAAGAAGCAATATGTATAGAATGAAAAAAACCAAGGTCGTGGCGACAATGTCCGACTTCCGCTGCACCGAAGAGTTCGTTGCCAAACTTTTTGACGCCGGTATGGATGTCATCCGGATCAACTCGGCACACGTAAGCGAAGAGGGAGCCACACGCATTGTTGAGATCGTCCACAAGGTGAATCCTGCGATTCCGATCATGATCGACACCAAAGGGCCTGAGATTCGCGTAACGACCATCGCCGATGAATACGGCAACAGCATCAACTATCGTGCGGGCGACCGCGTGGTAGTTCGCGGTTCGGACGGCACGGACAATACCACTCGTAAAGTTGTCTACATGAATGTGCCCTCAATTGTGCGCGACATCCCCGTAGGCTCGCGCATGCTGATCGCCGACGGTGAGTTGGAGATTCGCGTATTGAGCAAAAACGAGCAGGAGCTCGAATGCGAATTTACGGTGGGTGGCAACATGCGCTCGCGCAAAAGTGTCAACGTACCGGGTGTATCAATCGACCTACCATCGGTGACGGCCAAAGATCGCCGTTTCATCGAATGGGCCATCAAGAACGATGTCGATTTTATTGCCCATTCGTTCGTTCGTAGTTCTCGCGACATCCAAGCCGTGCAGGAGATACTCGATGCACACAAAAGCCCGATCAAAATCATCTCGAAGATCGAAAATCAGGAGGGACTGGACAATATTGATGAGATCATCGAGGCCTCATACGGCATTATGGTCGCCCGTGGAGATTTGGGGGTTGAGTTACCAGCCGAGGCGATTCCGAACACCCAACGCCGCATTGTCGAGAAGTGCATAGCCGCCAAACGCCCCGTTATCATCGCCACCCAGATGCTCTATTCGATGGTTAAATCACCGCGCCCGACTCGTGCCGAGGTGAGCGATGTCGCCAGCGCGATCTATGAGCGTGTGGATGCCGTCATGTTGAGCGATGAGACGGCAATGGGTGACTATCCGGTGGAGTCGGTCGAAACCATGTCGCGCATCGCCCGCGAAATCGAACGCGATGAAACACACTTCAAACCGATGATCGACATGGATATGGTATCGGTCAACCACGAAATCACAGCACAGTTGGCTCGTTCTGCCGTTCGGGCATCGACCAATTTACCAATCAAATACGTTGTGCTCGACACCAAAACCGGTCGCACAGGTCGTTATTTGGCGGCTTTCCGCGGTCAAAAAACCGTCATGGCCGTATGCTATCAACTTCATGCACAACGAATTTTGGCTCTTTCATACGGCATCGTCCCGATTCTTCGCAATCAAGAGCTACACGATAAGTATCACTTCTTGGTTGATGCGATGGAGTTCATCGACCAATACCGCAAACTGGAAGATGAAGACCTGTTGGCAATCGTTGGCGGCAGCTTCGGCCCCGATGGCGGAGCCTCCTATGTCGAGATTGCCAATGTACGCAACATCCGCAAACGCAACGACGAGATCGCAGCCAAAGGCAATCGCCAATAGAGTAGATGCAGGGCGAATTAAAGGATAAAGTCGCACGCGGCGTGGCGTGGAGCATGGCCGAAAAAATCGGCTCAATGCTCCTAACCATGGGGGTGCGACTTGTCATTTTAGGGCTGCTGACCCCCGAAATATTGGGTTTCATGGCCGTTCCGACAGCCATCGTTACCATCGCCTTGGTGGTGATCGACAGCGGTTTTTCGCAGAATTTGGTGCGTCACAAGTCGCCTTCGCAACAAGATTACAAGGCGGTCTTTCTATTCAACATGTTGATTTCAGCACTTCTTTATGTGTTGATCGTTGGCATCGGGACACCGTTGGCCAACTATTACAACATGCCGGCAATCGCACAGATTGCTCCGGTATTCTTTCTGATGCTGCCTCTGAGTGCACTCAGCGTGATCCAAAATACGATCTACGTCCGTCAGTTCCGCTTTGCACTTCTATCGAAGGTCACTTTCTTCTCATCGCTTGTGGGTGGACTTACAGCCATCGGATTGGCACTGGCCGGCTACGGAATTTGGTGTCTGGTTGCCGAACGAATCATCTCCACAGCCGTGCGCAGCAGTTTGCTGTGGTGGTTCAGCGATTGGCGACCGAGCGGCAAAAGCTCGATACAACCACTCCGCACGATGGCTCCATTCAGTTTTCGGTTACTTGCAACAGATCTGATCTCGGCATTTTACGGTAAAATTCCGCAATTTTTCTTGGGAAAACTCTATACGCCTGCGGCTCTCGGGTCGTTCGAACAAGCCGTCAAATTGAAAGATATGCCTACGACATCGGCCATACAGTCGGTGCAGAGCGTCACCTACCCTGCCTTTGCAAAGATCAAAGATGATCCCACCAAGTTGGCCGAAAGCTATCGGCAGGTGCTGATGATCATAGGCTACGTGATGTTCCCGCTGATGTTGGGCATGTCGGCTGTCGCTCACGATCTGTTTGCCGTATTTTTAGGTGAAGAGTGGATGTCAACGGTTCCATATTTTGAGGTTGTCTGTCTGGCCGGACTCTTCTACCCAATTGCTATGATCGCATATAACATCCTAAAAATCAAGAGTGACGGTCGCATCATCGTCCGATTAGAGATCATCAAAAAAGCAATTATGACCGGAATCTTCGCCCTCACGATCTTCCACAGCGTACAAGCCGTGGTGTGGGGATTGGTGGCCATCGCTTTTTGCGAAATGGCTGTCAATTGCATAGCGGCACAACGGTTTGTGCGCCTAACGATTCGCAGCAGCATTGTTACGATGCTGCCCATCGTATTGACTTCGGTGGCTATGTATGCGTTAGTACGTCTAACGGCCTATTTGATGGTCGATTCTCTGCTGCTGCGGCTGATGACCGAAGTAGCTGTTGGCGCAATCAGCTACCTGCTTCTCTCTCTCCTATTCCGCTTGGAAGCATTTCGCGAGGTAATGGCAATCATCAAAAAACAAGTCACCCATTTGAGGTGACTTATAACGCCTCGATAAGGCCTATTTTATGCTGAGGATGCGGATGGCTCCGCGCACGACCTTGTGCTGAGATCGAGTAGAACAGATTCGCAAAGGAGGCCTACTCTTTAAGGATATAGACATGCTCATCGCTCCGCCTCATGTGAAATGTTTCGCGGGCAAACTCAATCAAATAGTCATCATAGCGCAGATGTTCGAGCAGCAGACTATCCTGCTCGATGCGTTCGAGGTAAGCATCTCGATCTTCGGTCAACGCCGCAATCTGTCGTTTAATCTTCACCGCATGAAGCAGGTTGCGGCCAATCACGAAAACAGAAAAGACCACAATCAGCGCGGTTGCACCGATCCAGAACCGACGACCAAACCGAATGCTCATTAGGGAATATGCATGTACTTATGGGTCTGGATGGAGATATTCCAACGCGGATGCGCCTTGGCATACGCGACAATCTCCGGCATCATCTGCTCGGCACGACTCCATTCGGGTTGTAGATAGAGCCGACAGGCCGCACTCACCTGCGCAGCATTCTGCTCAGCCCACTCGAAATCGGCAGCCGATTCGATGATCACTTTCAGTTCATGGGCACGATCAAATGCCTCCGCAAGCGGAGGTTGTTGTCGTTTGGGCGACAAACAGACCCAATCAAAACAGCCGCTGAACGGATGAGAACCTGACGTTTCGAGAAAAATCTGCAAGTTCTTTTCGCGCAAGGCCGTTGTGAGGGGTTCCAAGGGGTAGATCAACGGTTCGCCACCGGTAATGACAATCGCCTGAGCCGGACAATCCGTAGCACGCTCAATGATCGTTTCAACAGCCGTTGGCGGGAAGAGTTTCGGATTCCACGTGTATTTGGCATCACACCAACGGCACCCTACATCGCATCCTCCCAATCGAATGAAATAGGCCGGCTTTCCGGCATGAAAACCCTCCCCCTGAATGGTGTAAAAGTCCTCGACAAGCGGTAAAAGCCGCCCACCGTCCAAGAGATCGAGATCAGCAACCAAAGCCATTACTCCGTAACTACATAAATATCTTTCAGACTGCGACCCAACTGGTCGTAATCGAGGCCATAGCCTACAATAAACTCATTGCCGATCTCCATCGCACGGTAGGTAATCGGAATCTGTTTGCGATACGAGTTGGGTTTGAAGAAGAGTGTACATACGGCAATGCTGGCCGGATGGAGCGGTTCGAGTTCATGCATCATATGCTCGATGCTCTCGCCCGTATCGACAATATCTTCAACTATAATCACATGGCGACCTTCGATCGAACCGTTTAAGCCGATCAGACTCTTCACCTCACCGGTCGAACTCGTACCTTCGTAGGAGGCCAACTTCACAAATGACAGTTCATTGTTGAATTCAATTTTTTTGATCAGATCGCTCATAAACATAAACGATCCGTTGAGCACACCGACAAACAACGGGGTCTCAATATGCGCATAGTCGCGATTGATCCGTTCGGCTACGGCCGCAACCGCCTCATCAATCTTTTCGGCGGGGATCATGATTTTAAACTTCTTGTCGTGAAGTTGTATAACGTCCTTCATCTCGTGCAGGAATTTGTAGATAGATAATAGTACAAAAGTAACGAAACGATATGAGAATTAAAAATTAAAGCAGAAAAATTAAAAATCGGGGGATTTTCAAGCCTCCCGATTTCTAATTTTTCCGATAGATGTTCAAGTTCGAGCTATACAAGTCCCGAAAAGCCCATGAAGGCCATCGCAAGAATACCGGCCGTCACCAGAGCGATCGGAATTCCTTTGAACGATTTGGGCACATCCTCAAATTCGAGTCGCTCGCGAATACCGGCAAACAGCACCAACGCCAAGGCAAAACCGAGGGCAATCGACACCGAATAAGTTACGCTCTGCAACAAATTGAACTCTTTCTGAATCATCAGGATTGCCACACCCAGCACCGCGCAGTTTGTGGTGATAAGTGGTAAAAAGATGCCCAATGCCTGATAGAGTGCCGGAGAGAGTTTTTTGAGAATAATCTCGACCATCTGCACAAGAGCCGCAATGACCAAAATGAAGACAATCGTCTGCATATACTCAATACCCAGCGGAACGAGGATATAGGTCTGGATAGACCACGCCACAACAGCTGTCAGAGCCATCACAAAAGTCACGGCTGCCCCCATCCCCATCGAGGTTTCAACCTTCGACGAAACGCCCAAGAAAGGACAAATTCCGAGGAACTGCGCCAGTACAACGTTATTTACGAAGATCGCGCCGATGATAATTGCAAAATAGGATATTTCCATAACTACTTCTTGGCTAATTTATTAAACAATACCATCAAGTATCCGAGCGTCAAGAAACCACCCGGAGCAAGGATGAATACCAACGGCGTTATCGACGAAAAGCCGAGGTTGATTCCAAAAATCGCACCGCTGCCCAACAGTTCACGTACCGCTCCGATTACCGTCAACGACAACGTAAATCCCAAACCGATACCGATACCGTCAAGCACAGAGTCGAGCGGCGAATTTTTCGAGGCAAAAGCCTCAGCGCGTCCCAGAATAATACAGTTGACAACGATCAACGGAATAAACACGCCCAATGCCGCATACAACGCCGGCACGAATGCCTGCATCAACATCTGAATCACCGTCACAAACGAGGCGATCACCACAATAAAAGCCGGAATACGCACTTTATCGGGAATGATGTTCTTAATCAGCGAGATGACAAGGTTCGACATAATCAGCACCGCCATCGTGGCCAACCCCATACCCATACCGTTCTCGGCCGAAGTGGTCGTACCCAGTGTCGGGCACATACCCAACACCAATACGAACGTCGGATTGTTTTTAACAATACCGCTTATGATTATCTGTAATTTATTCATGCGCTCCTCCTTCCTGCTCAGCAGGTTCATTCGACTCCGCCTGTTCGGCAGTCGCCTCAACGGAAATCGGCTGCACAGACGCTACTTGTTTATATGCCGCCCACGCGCGATTGATTGCATCGACCCACGCACGCGATGAAATTGTAGCCGCCGTTAATGCATCGACATCGCCACCATCCTTGGTTACGGCCAACTTGTCGCCCACCAACTTTTTCTGTGCGATGTTCTGCCCCTTAATACTCGTAATCAACGGATTACCCTCATCAGCCATCTTCGTACCAAGGCCGGGGGTTTCAGACTGTTCCAATACCTTCACGTTGACAACCTCACCGCTGGGCGAGAAACCGACCATCAAGCGAATCACACCGGCAAAACCCTGTTTGGTCATCGACTGCACGGCATATCCCGACACCGCACCGTTTTGCGTAGCCGTATAAACCAGAATCGGCATTTCATCAATGGTCAAAGAGTGCTCCGCGGTTTGGTCAAACGGCGGGAGTACTTCACTCAACGCAGCCGTTGTTGCAGCCTGCTTGGCAGCCGCAATCGGTTCGATCGTAATCATATTGACAACCCCCACGCCGGCCGAAGCCACAAGCGTAATGCCCAGCAGGACGGCTGTCATATTTATCAATGTACTTTTCATTTTGTCACCTCCTTATTTTACACCGAAGCGTTTGGGTTTGACATATTTGTTAATCAGCGGCACACAGGCGTTCATAATCAGAATTGCGAACGACATGCCTTCGGGATAGGCTCCCCAAAGACGAATCAGCATGGTGATGATACCGATGCCCACCGCAAAGATCACCCCACCGCGCACGGTCATTGGCGAGGTTGAGTAGTCGGTCGCCATGAAAATGGCACCCAGCATCGCACCACCGGCCAAAATATGGAAGAGCGGGAACTGCCACAATAGGGCACTTTCATATCCCCGTCCCAATGCCACAATCGCCGCAAAGACAAACATCGTGGCAAGTACCGTCACCGGAATATGCCACGTAATTACACGCCGCCACAACAGATAAATAAATCCGCACAATAGTGCCGCTGCGGCAACCTCGCCCAACGAACCGGGCATGTTACCCAGCAGCAGATCCTGCACACTGAATAGATTTGCATCCGCTCCACTCTTGACTGCCGACAACGCTGTTGCTCCGGAGAGAGCATCGAAATTACCATTCGCGGGCATCGACCATGTGGTCATCTGCACCGGATAGGCAATCAACAAAAAGACGCGACCGACCAACGCCGGATTAAACGGGTTTTTCCCCAGACCACCAAAGGTCATCTTCGCCACACCAATCGCAACGAATGCGCCCATCACCACAATCCACCATGCAATCGAGGAGGGAAGGTTGAATGCCAACAGTACGCCTGTGACCACCGCCGACCAATTACCGAGCGTCAGCCCTCCGCGTACCAGAAAACGCTGAATCAAATATTCGAACACCACGCAACTGGCCACCGAGAGGGCCGTTACACGCAGCACATCGACACCAAACACCACCGTCGACAGCACCAAGGCAGGAATCAGCGCAATGACCACATCGCGCATAATTTTAGCCGTTGACTGAGCTGTCTGCACATGAGGCGCAGGTGCTACAATAAGTTTATTTGCCATGAGTTAAATAGTTTTTCAGTTATTTTTTAGGAGCTGCTGCCGCGCGCGCACGGATCAATCCCATCACGGTTTGTTTTCCCAGACGCACCCAATCCAGCAACGGCAAGTACGACGGGCACGACGATTGGCAGCATCCGCACTCGATACACGAGGTAATCATCTGCGCTTCGAGCTCCTCCCAGCCCTTCTTCTTAGCCATCTTCGAGAGGTAGTAGGGCTCCAATCCCATCGGACATGCTGCTACACACTTGGCACATTTGATACATTGCGAAGCTTCGCGGCGTTCGGCATCTCGGCCACTCATGACCGTAATTCCCGAACACCCCTTCGTAACAGGAGATGCAAGATTCATCATCGCGCGCCCCATCATCGGGCCTCCGTTAATCACCTTGCCTGCATCGTTACCCAAACCTCCGGCAGCTTCAAGCAGCGTTTCGATAGGCGTACCCATGCGGGTCAGCAGGTTTTTCGGCGATTTAACATTGCGACCGGTCACCGTCACAACCCGCTCGATAAGCGGCATGTTTTTCTGCACGGCCCGATAGACCGCGTAGGTTGTCGATGCGTTACAAACGACCGCACCCACATCAATCGGCAGAGCTGGCGGAGGTGGAACCTCGCGACCAATGATGGCTGCGATCAACTGTTTCTCACCACCCTGCGGGTATTTCACTTTGAGCGGCACAACCTCGACACCGGCATATGCAGCCGCAATCTGTTGCAGGTGTGCAATCGCATCGGGTTTGTTATTTTCGATACCGATATAGGCCCGATTCACATTGAGAGCCTTCATCAGAATAGTCGTACCGACAATCAGCTCTTCACCGTGTTCGAGCATCGTGCGATGGTCGGAGGTCAAATACGGCTCACACTCCACACCGTTGATAATCAAAGCCTCCGCCTTCTTTCCGGGAGGAATCGACAATTTCACATGGGTGGGAAACGTAGCACCGCCCATACCGACAATACCAGCCTCCTTGATCTTAGCAATAATCTCCGGCGAAGTGAGTGAGCACTCCTTAACGAGTGCATCGGAACGATCTATCCCTTCGAGCCAATCATCCCCCTCCCGTTTAATCGTAATCATCATCTGGCGCAGACCCTGACCGTTCGGAACCAGATCCACAGCCGTAACCGTACCCGAAATCGGGGCATGGATATTTGCCGACATGAAGCTGCCGGCCTCGGCGATCAACTGTCCCGTCAGCACCTTATCGCCCTTGGCGACTTTGGCAACCGCAGGTGCGCCGATGTGCTGCGCAAGGGGAATGTTGACCACCTCCGGCAGTGGCAACACCTCAATCGGCTTTGCGCAGCTCAATTTATTTTCCGACGGATGAACTCCGCCTATTGGAAATGTCTTCATATTTCTGTTTGAAATTTTTACGTAGTTATTCGGCTTGTGCCGCAGGGGCAGCAGGTTTGGGTGCAGCCGGAGCTTTGGGCTCCTTCGGCAGCGGTTCCATACCGACCAAACGAATCGCTCCGGTCGGGCACTCGTTGACACATTTACGGCACAACTTGCACTTCAACGGATCGATGTAGGCCAGATTATCGGCAATCGTAATGGCATCGAAGGCGCAAACCTTCTCGCACTTGCCGCAACCGATACAACCGGCTTTGCAAGCCTTCATGACCACCGCTCCCTTGTCTTTCGATACACAGGAGACATAGACCGCACGGTTCTTGGGCCACTTTTTGCGCAACTCGATAATCATCTTAGGGCACGCCTTCACACAGGCTCCACATGCCGTACATTTGTCGGCATCTACTTCGGGCAGCCCCGTAGTGGGGTTGACATGGATGGCATCGAAGGCGCAAACCACCTCGCAATCGCCGAAACCAAGACAGCCAAATGCGCAACCCGTTTCGCCCACATAGAGCGATGCCGCCACCGCACACGACTTCGTCCCATCGAATTGGTTGGTGCGTGGCCGTTTCTCGCACGTGCCGCCGCAACGTACTGTTGCCACCTGAGGTTCTTTCTCAGCAGCAGCCTTACCGAGGTAATCGGCCACCATCTTCATCGTATCGCCGCCGCCCACCGGACAGTAGAGCGCCGAGATGTCGTCGCGTTGGACCAACGCATCGGCCATACCGCGGCAACCGGCAAATCCGCAACCTCCGCAGTTTGCACCGGGCAGCATCTTCTCTACATCGTCAATGCGCGGGTCTTCTTCGACCTTGAATTTCTGCGCCACGAAGTAGAGAATTACCGCAGCAAGCACTCCTAACGCACATAGTGTCAGGATTGTGTAAAGTAATACTTCCATTAGATTTTAGTAATTGTAAATTGAATTGTGTGTTCGATTTTCCGGCGAAAGAGCCACAGCACCACGTAGTAGATCACCACGCTACCCATAGCCGCCAAAGCAGCCAGCCCTTCGCTCCATGTAAAAACAACGATGCCGATGACGAGTACCGCCATCAGCACCACCAAAGCACCGACATAGGCCAATGCGACAGAGAGTGCGCCGGCACTACGTTTGACGCCGACCACGACCGAATCGCCAGCGGCATACTGCGCCGCATCGTCCGTTGTGACAACCACCCTCTTCTCTTGTGCCTCCGAAAGACCGCAGGCTTCGCGCGCCTTACAACTTCCGCAAGCACTCTCGGAGGTGATTATCACCACTACGCGATCTTGTTTGACCTCCGAAACGATACCGCTATGTTCAATCTGTGTCGCCACGCCCTAATCGCCGTATTTATTGGTCAACGGCATAAGTCGTTCGTGGCCGAAAGAGCAGGCCGAAAGGCGTAGCACAGGCGGGAACTGATAGCGTTTCTTCTCATTGCGCATAATCATTGAGTGGATCTTCTCAACCACAGCCGAATCGAATCCGGCATTGACGATCTCTTCGCGGTGCTGACCCTCTTCGATCATGCGGTATAGAATTGCATCAACCACCTCATAAGGGGGCAAAATATCGCTATCTTTCTGTCCCGGATGCAACTCCGAAGAGGGCTCTTTGGTCAAAATATTTTCGGGAATAGGGTCGCCTTGTGTCCGGTTGATATAGCGAGCAAGATCATAAATTTCGCCCTTATAGAGGTCGCCCGTAGGGCTGAATGCACCCGCCGTATCACCGTAAAGCGTACAGAGGCCAAGCGCATTTTCACTCTTATTCGATGAATTGAGCAGGATATAACCCGTCTTATTCTGCACCGCCATCAACAAAACCGTGCGGATTCGAGTCTGGATATTCTCCTCGGTCGAGTCAAATTCTGTTCCGCCGATCACCGGTTTGAGCGTATTGACCATGCTCGTATAGATCTCCGAGATCGGGATCACATTATAATCAATACCCAAATTGTTGGCCAACTCCTTGGCGTCCTCCACCGAATGATCGGTCGAGAAGGGCGATGGCAACAACAATGCTCTCACATTTTCGCGGCCGAGAGCATCGGCTGCAATAGCCGCAACGACAGCCGAGTCGATACCACCCGACAAGCCGATGCAGGCCTTCGTGTAACCATTCTTGCTGAAAAAGTCACGAACACCGCAACGTGCCGCCTCATACAACAGACGCGACCGTTCGGTGATGGTCGAAGGGACAACAATCGGTTCTCCGGTTCCCTTCGTATCGAATATCTGGAAATCCTCCTCAAAATTTTTCATCATCACAGCCACCTCACCTCGATTATTCAGTGCCCCCGATGTGCCATCATAGACGATGTCGGTAGCTCCGCCTACTTGGTTGACCATGACCAGATTTACCCCCTCGACATAGGCCAGATTGCGCATCATTTCGTAGCGATAGGTCATCGTTCCTTTGCCATATTTACGGGCATTGATCGAGATCACCGTTTCGACCGATTTATCGAAATCACGTTCACGACTCAGATCGTCACCGACAATGATCACACATTTATGACCCTTGATCGTGGCGTATTCATACCCCTTCGACGAAACCAAGAATCCCATTTCACGACGTGCCGTGATATATTTTTTTCCGACATAGCGCAACACCTTTCGGTCTTGAATCAATGCCGCAGCACTAATCGTCCCCTCATTGGTCAAAATCGGCAACCCGACAATAGCGGCAATTCCATCGCAGCACGAGGCAATTTCGACCAGCGCATCTTCACATAATTCGAGGAAAGTCGTCTTCCGCAACAGGTCAAAGGCGGGTGTTCCGCTGACAGCCTGTTCGGCAAAAATTACCAAATCGGCACGCTGTGCTTTGGCATTGTTGATCGCATCAATGATCTTCGAAGCGTTACCTTCGATGTCACCGATCGTATAGTTCAACTGGGCGATAGCTATTTTCATTGATAGTAATTTAAGTCGGCAAATTACAACTTTGCAAAGTTAAGGATATTTTGCGAAAGTCGCTAAATTTTTGGTGTTAATATATTAACGCTACGCCGACATTTTTATTCATTGTTCCGCACACACATCACGGCGGCCGTCCAGACACTCCGACTGGTGCGCCAAAGCCCACTCCACAAGAGCATTGATGTGAGGTAGTAGCGAACGCCCCAAATCGGTTAGTGCATACTCCACACGCGGCGGCACCTCGGCATAAACCGTGCGGCCGACCAGATGATAACTTTCGAGCGCGCGCAAAGTCACGGTCAACATCTTTTGCGAAACATCGGGGATCTCGCGTGCAATTTCGCCGAATCGCATCACTCCACGCCGTTCCAGATGCAACAATACCAACACCGACCACTTATCACCAAAACGGGCAATAATATCGCGCACCGGACAAAAAGTTTCGATTTTTTTCATCTGATTTTCTATTGATAATCAACAATGGTTACCTCGGCGTTCGTTACTCACGGCATCGTGCCCTCTTGCAAACTCCGTTTCGATAAACTACCTTTGCTTTACAAAAGTAACTAACTTTATTAAATAAAACATGAAAGAGAGAGAAAAAATCGCCTCAGGCGAAAATTTCACAGCCGTATCGGTCGGCAAAATGGCTGAATTGGGTCAACACACACTTCGCGTCACCCCCGATTTTGAGATCACCGGCAAGGTATTCGTAGGACAGGCATTACAGACAACGGGGGCTGAAATGTCGTTTCAACGTTTCGAAGTCGGAGCCGAAACGGGCTTTCTTCACACCCACAAAACCCACGAGGAGCTCTACATCATCCTCAGCGGCTCCGGCGAATTTCAGGTCGATGGAGCAAAATTCGATGTATCGGAGGGCAGCATCGTGCGCGTAGCACCCAACGGACGACGTTCGCTGCGTAACACCGGCGACACCCCCATGACCATGATCTGCGTACAATACAAAGCCTCGACATTTGATGCCTCGGATGCTGCCGACGGTGAAATTCTGCACGAAGCGGTCGTTTGGTAAGAAGAGAACGCCGGATCGGCCACACCCAATGTTGCCCTTCGTTTTCAATGCTCAAAACAGAGAGAGCCGGAGTTCAAAAAACTCCGGCTCTCTTTGTAATTATCAGCCTACTCTTGAATCGCTTCGTCGGGATCGGCCACCAGAATGCGACCGCAATATTCACAGACGATGATCTTTTTGCCTTGACGAATATCCACTTGACGCTGGGGCGGAATTCGGTTAAAGCAACCACCGCAGGCATCACGCTTAACCGTCACCACCGCCAAACCGTTGCGGACATTGCTGCGAATCCGGTTGTAAGCTGCCAGCAGACGCTCATCAATTTTCACCTTAGCCAACTCGGCTTTCGCCTCATTTTCGGCAATCAAGGGAGCTGTTTCGACCTCGATTCCGGCGAGTTCGCTCTTCTTGGCGGCC
Source organism: uncultured Alistipes sp. (assembly GCA_964404645.1). Classification (GTDB taxonomy): domain Bacteria; phylum Bacteroidota; class Bacteroidia; order Bacteroidales; family Rikenellaceae; genus Alistipes. The sequence continues at coordinate 11,161 of CAYOKU010000025.1, read as the reverse complement.
AAATCGGCTGCACGCCCCTCCTCTAACCCTTCGGCCTCCTCCAATTGGAGTTTTTTGGCTTTGACTCCGGCAGAGTACTCTTTCAGTCGCTTTTCGGCCAATTCGATTTCAAGCTCTTGGTACTCGATCTCTTTGGTGATAGCATCGAACTCGCGGTTATTACGCACGTTGTTCTGCTGCTCTTTGTAGTTGGTAATCATCACCTTTGCCTGATCTACTTCGCGCTTGCGCTGTTTCACCAGATCGTTAAGCTCGGCGATCTCGGCATTGATATGCTCGATACGGGTTTTCATACCGGTCATCTCATCTTCGAGATCCTGTACTTCGAGAGGCAGTTCACCCTTTACCTTGTTGATCTCATCGATTTTGCTGTCGATCTTTTGGAGCTCATAAAGCGCCATGATCTTCTCCTGCATCGAGTAATCAACCTCGGCTGTTTTCTTTTGTGTTGCCATATAATGTTCTGTATAATTTAGACTTAAACCAGATAATTCACAGGATTATGCGAGCATTCACTCTTGCGAACCGCAAAGGTAGGAAAATTTTTCGACAAAATATCAAATATTATTCGAATTGCGCAATATTCACTTTCGAAATGGCCTATATCCGCCACAGTGAGGGCTTTATCGGGGGTCATAAAGTCGTTATACTTCATGTCGGCCGTCAAAAAAAGATCGGCTTTTGCCTGCCGTGCCGCCCCGATCAGCGAAGCTCCGGCTCCCGTGCAGAGTGCCACACGGAGTACCTCCTCACGCGCCACGGCACTATATCGAATCGCCCGCACCTCGAACTGACGTTGCACTTGTCGTAAAAATTCGAGAGTTGCAACCGGCTCCGATAGATTGCCAACCACACCAAAACCGACATGCGGAGTTCCGTCACGCGGCTGCAAAACCTCTAAATCGCGAATGGACAGCATCTCGGCCAAACGCCAACTCATCCCTTCGGGAGCACTATCGAGGTTGGTATGACAAGCATACAACGCAATACCTCGACGAATGGCTCGTTCCACACAACGCTGCACCGAATCGGCCGAATTCAATTTTTTGAGCGCATGAAAGATAATCGGATGGTGCGTAATGACCAAATCGCACCCCTCGCGCTCTGCCTCATCGAGTATCTCCTCGGTCACATCCACCGCCAAAAGCACCCGATGCACAGGGTCCTCTTCGCGACCAACCACCAGCCCCGAATTATCGTAAGACTCCTGCCACGCAAGCGGTGCAAAATCCTCAATTACAGCAATTATATCTTTGATTATCATAATAACAAATCACTTATAATTATCAAAACAACGACTGCTCATAAAATGCAAACAGCTCTTTGTTCTCAACCTCCTCTTTCTTACGGCGCGGTTTACGAACGGGCTGCGGTTTGGCCTCCTCTTCAAGAACTTCGCTACCCGTTGCATCATCAATCTGCACCACCGCCTTCCGGCGCGACTTCTGTGCCGGTGCAGGGATCTCCTCGGCAACCGATTCGGGAATCGACTCATCGGATGTCACAATAACACCGTCATCGGTTTTGAGATCTTCTCGCACTTCAACCAGCAGCGAACGAATCTTTTGCAACCGCTCCATCAACTCCGCATCGCGACCGATTCCCGTTTCGGGGGCACGCTGTCGCAACGCTTTTTTGGCTCCATCGAGGGTCATACCACGCTCCTTGACCAAGTGGTAGATCAACTTCAAATTCTCCACATCCTGCGAGGTAAAAAGACGATTTCCCTTCTTGTTGCGCTGCGGTTTAAGCACAGAAAACTGCCGCTCCCAATGGCGAATCAACGACTGGTTGACATCGAACATCTCGGCGACTTCGCCCATCGAATAATAAAGTTTCTCAGCCATATCTCACATCATAATCTCATTAGTTCATCAAAATGCGTAGCGAATTGGGGTATAGGTTATTCAGTCGGCCACCAATCCGTTTGGCAAAACCCAGTGCATACCCTTGGGCGCACATCAGATTGATTCCTTCGTCACACGTTGCGACACCGAACTCCTGTTTACGCAGGTAGCAGAGGGCTTCCGCCGCCGTAAGTTCCGCCACAGCCACCGCCTCACGATTCAATCCCACAAAAAATGCCAGAGCCGGATCGGGTTTGAGCCGACCCTTAAAGAGTTGTCCCATGGCCACCCCCGAATAGATCACAGGAGCCGCTTCCGAAAGAGTTTTCAGGGCATCGGCCTGCGCCGCATACCACCCATAGCAGGTATCGCCCACCACTCCGAAACGCATCTGCTGCGGGTTGACCACCCACCGCATCAACTCACTGGTAGCCGCCCGATCGGTTGGAGCGATCACCGTGCGACGCGATTTGGGCAACCGCACGCGGCCTCCGACATCGAACGCCTTGCGCGCCACAGCGGCAAAAAAGCCCTCTCCGCAAGCCTTGTGGGGATAAAACCGAAAGGTTTGAAAACACCCCACCTCGCCGCACACAACGCCCCAAGCCGGATCCACCTCCACGGCATCAGCCGCCACAACCTCATCACCTGCCCACGCAAGCAACCCCTCCAACGTGCCTTCATCCTCGGCTCGATTAAAGGTGCAGGTACTATATAACAACGTTCCGCCGGGACGCAAAGCTCGCCACGCCTCCCGCAGAATCTCGGCCTGACGAGTAGCACACATCCGCACGTTGCCTTCGCTCCACTCGGAGCGCGCCGCATCGTCCTTGCGAAACATTCCTTCGCCTGAACAGGGAGCATCAACCGCCACTACATCAAACCAAGCTTCGAAATCTCCCAGCAGACGCGGTTCGCAGGTTGTCACGGCGACATTGCCTGTTCCCCATTTACGCACATTGTCGGCCAGTATTTGCGCTCGACGGCGGTCGATTTCATTCGCCACAACCAGCCCTTCATCACCAACCAATGAGGCATAAAGCGTACTCTTACCGCCCGGTGCGGCACACAGATCGAGTATTCGCGCGCCCACACAATTTGTCTTGTGCAAGAGGTGTCCGACAAATTGCGAGGAGGCCTCCTGCACGTAGTATGCTCCGGCATGAAATGCCGGATCAAGCGTAAATTGCGGTCGATCAATTAAATATCGTCCAGCATCGCACCACCCCACTCGACGGTCTATTCTCAAAGCCGACAACAACGAATCATCGCTCACTTTGGAGGGATTCAACCGCACCGAGATGGGCGATGGTGTATCAAGAGCTTGGCATAATGCATCGCCCTCCGGATCACCCAAATCGCGCAGCACGCGCTCCACAAATTTTTCCGGCAGGTTCATCGGCTACTTGGCAACATTTTTAAGAGCATCGAGTCGCGCACAAATTTTATCAAGCACCGATGGATCGGAGATAAAATCCTCGTGATCCTTATCAATGACCAGCATTTCGCCATCGTAAATATGTTCGATCCAATGGTTATATTTGACATTCAGCCGGCTAAGGTACTTCTCGTCAATATTCATTTCGTACTCCCTACCCCGCTTTTGGATTTGAGAGATCAATGTAGGCACGCTGGCTTTGAGGTAGATCAGCAGGTCGGGCTTGGGAATCAAGGTGGTTACCAACTGAAAAATCTTCATATATGTTTCGATATCTCGCGTAGCCATCAGCCCCATTTCGTGGAGATTATCGGCAAAAATATGTGCATCCTCGAAGATTGTTCGATCTTGAAAAATATCACCCGATCCACTCTCGTGCAGCATATCCATCGTCTGCTGGATGCGACTCCCTAAAAAGTAAATTTGCAGGTTGAACGACCAGCGGTTCATATCCTCATAAAAGTCACCGATATAGGGGTTGTTACACTCTTCAAGATAGGACTTGGCTTGGTAGCGTTTGGTCAAAATCTCGGTGAGCGTTGTTTTTCCACTACCGATATTACCTGCAATAGCTATATACATGATTATTATTTGTTTACAATATTATTTTCAGCATCTTTCGCACCGTTATTTTCATGCAACTTCCTGAAAATAAGGCACTTTAAAATTTCATTCGATCACTTTCCGCAGACCGAAAACGACAAAATCTCCTCGGCAACATGCCGGTCATTTACCAATCGCGGAACCTTATTTTTCCCACGCGCACGCAACCACGATAGGAACCGCCCATGTTCTACCACCGTAATACGCTGGCGTTCGAGCGTCGTGTGTCGTTTGGCATCGTAATCGGAATTGATTGCACGCAGCTCGGCATCAAGCACCTCGGCAAAATATTCGCGACTGTCGGGTTCACGCTCAAACTCCACAATCCATTCATGAGCACCACGTTCATTGATAGACATATAACATGGAGCAACAGTATATTCGCCAACTACGGCTCCACTCTTGCGACACGCGGCCACCAACGCCCGATCGGCATTATCGACAATCAACTCTTCACCGAAAACGTTGATATACTGCCGAGTGCGTCCGGCAAATCGAATTCGATAGGGATTGGTTGATGTAAAGCAGACCGTGTCACCGATTTCATACCGCCACAGACCATTATTCGAGGAGATCAGCACCGCGTAAGTTTTTCCGCATTCGACCCCTTCCAAGGGTACAATCTGCTCACCGACCCGAAATTCGAAAAAGGTTCCGTAATCAAGCATCAGCAACATATCGTCTTGCGATGGGTCATCGGCCAAAGCGAAAAAGCCCTCCGAGGCGTTATAGGTCTCCATGTAGTGCATCTCATCCGATGGAATCAACGCACTGAATGCCTGCCGATAAGGGCAAAATTCCACCCCTCCGTGAGCAAACAACTCCAAATCGGGCCACACCTCCAACAGATTTTGCTTCCCCGTGTACTCCAATACCCGCCGCATCAATGCCAAATTCCACGAAGGCACACCGGCAAATGAGGTGATGTGCTCTCCGGCACACTCGCGACAGATCGCATCGGCCTTCTCATAAAAATCGGGAATGATCGCCGTTTCGATCCGCGGTGCACGAAACCATCCGCTCCAAAAAGTTGTACGGCTGATGAGCAACGCCGAAAGGTCACCCACCAGATTCCGATCTTCACACACGCACGAACCGCCAAGCGTCAAGGTTTTACCCTCAAATACCTTCGTCTTGGGGTAGTTGGCCGCGTAGAGCGTAGCCACATCACGCATACCGAGCGTATGGTTCCACCATAACGATTCATTCGTCACGGGGATATATTTACTGCGATCGGAGGTTGTTCCCGACGAACGGGCATAGAGCGTAACCGTCCCTCGTGTGGATACATTTTTCATCCCTTGCCGCATCCGTTCGATATAGGGTTTGAACGACTCGTAATCGAACGTATCCACCTGCCGTGCGAACTGCTCGATCGTGCGAACCGACTCCAAACCGTAACGCTTACCGAACTCCGTACTGCGGCCTCGTCGCAACAGATGCCGCAATTGATGCTCCTGCACCTCGGCCGGATGTCGGCGGAAACGGTCGATAAGACGTTCTCGCTGCGAAAACCAAGCTTTCAGTATAGTACTACGAATGGACAAGGGTACAAAGTTTATAAGGAGTGATTGATACGAAAACCAGCCAAAGACAAACGGGTAAAGAGGTCGAGTTGCACCATATTCATTTTCGGGCTTAAATTTAAAATTTTTAATTGAAAAAATGGCCCACACTTCCAACCGAGCCCGGCATAGCAAAGACCACCACCCGATCGTAAGGCTTGATCGACATATTATCCACAGCTATAAAGACCTTATCACCACGCACAATGCCGCCGATGATCGTATCTTCGGGAAGTCCTAACTCTTTAATTTTAGCTTTGGTGGCCGGGGCGTTGGGCTTGACGATAAATTCGAGAACCTCGGCATCGCTACCCGTCAAACATTTAATCGCCTGCACATCGGTCGACATCGTAAAACGAAAGATATTCGAAGCGGTCACCAGTTTTTTATTAATGATCGTGTCGATACCGATCGACTCGGCAAGATTGATATAATTGAGGTTTTCAACCTCGGCGATCACCTTCTTCACCCCCATGCGTTTAGCCAACATGGCAGCCAAAATATTGGTTTCGCTGCGTCCCGTGACCGCCACAAAAGCATCCATATTCGACAAACCCTCTTCCATCATAGCCTCCGTATTACGGCCATCCTCATTGATAATCAGAGTTTTGTCAAGCATTTCCGCCAAACGATATGCTTTTTCGGCGTTATAGTCGATCAATTTGATATTCACCTCATTTTGCAACTCGGCAGCGATCCGAATTCCGATACGCGAACCACCGAGGATCATCATATTCTTGACATCAATATTTGACTGCCCCGAAAATGCCATCACCTCACGTACCGAATCCTGACGTGCTATGACATAGATCACATCACCCTCCATAAAATGTTCGCCCGAACGGGGAATAATTGTCTGTCCACCGCGCGTGATGGCCACCGTGCGGTAGCTCAATGGCGTTTCGGCATCATCAAACCCCGACAGCGGATGTCCCACCAGCGAGGAGGAGGGTTCCAGACGAAAAACCACCAACGAGAGTTTTCCACTCGAAAAATCGACATATTCGGTGGTGGAGGTGTGTCCAAGCAGGTTGATAACTTCGCGAGCCGCCACCTTTTCGGGATAAAATAGGTAGTCGATACCCATATCAATAAACATCTCTTTGTTGTTTGGTTCGAGATATTCGTTGTTGTCGATACGGGCTATTGACTTTTTGGCCCCCAATTTTTTGGCCAACATGGCCGACAAGACATTCTCATTCTCCTCGTGATTGACCGCAATAAACAGATCGCATTTGCGCACGGAGGCTTTGCGCAGCACCGCAAAAGCCGTTGAATCGCCCTCCACGGTAATGACATCGGCCAAATTTCCGACCTCCGAAAGCAGCTTTTGGTCGGGGTCTACGACCGTAATATCATGGCCATTACCACTCAGCATACGCGCCAAGTGGCTACCCATTTCACCAGCTCCGGCGATCACGATTTTCATACGGCTCAAAATTAATTTTTGCGGTAGTCATCCTTAGAAGGAGATCCGGCCGCGATTTTGCAATTATCTTACAAATGTATACATTTGTCACCGAAACCCCAAATTTAAGGGGTACTAAAATTCAAAATACACTATGCCGGTTTGGTTAATCGTAGTACTTTGTTCCATTGCAGCCGTTGGGTTGTTTGTGGTGGGCATGTCACTGACCTTGATGATAAAGGGTCATCACATTGATTCGGAGATCTCGACCAACAAAAACATGCAGAAGTTGGGGATCAAATGCGCCGTGCACGAAACACGCGAGGCAGATGGTGGAGCCGAATGCTCCGATCCGGGCTCTGCCGAGGGTTGTGCCGGCAATTGCGGTGCGTGCGACATACAGCATTAAGAAAATATAAGAAAGCCGAAAAAGTCGAGAACTTTTCACTCAAACATCTTAAAATCTGACATTTAAAATCATCACTCGGAGTTCACGACAGATCCCGAATAGTAGATCGCACCCTCCATTTTTTTGATCTTTCTTTTTTAATTCTTAATTCCTTTACTACCTTTGTTCCGCAATCCGTCATTGGCGGATTGGCTTGATTGAAACGAAAATCTGGTAAATTTAAGGAAGCAATCAAGCACATATTCGGCCAGTCGGTGCGTAGTCCGCGCTGTATGGTATGGTATATGTTTCCACGTCGTTCGGCGCGGGCTATATGTGCTTACCTCTTCCATGGCTTACCAGAGCCTTCGTTTGATAAGTAACAATTGCCCGCGTTCTTTTTGACAAAGGACAAGGTGCTAAAAAACGAATGTTATGGCAATCGTGGAAACAGCATGTGCCGCACAGCTCAAACGTCTTGAATTCATCGCGCTCAACAGCGGTATCCCTCTCGACTATCTGGGAATACACACCCAGACCTCGCATCGGATCGAGATGCTGCGTCGAAATATCACCCCGCTTGATGTGCAAACGGCACGAAAAATTCATGCCGTTTTTCCGACTTTCAGCCTTAATTGGCTGTTGACTGGAAAAATTCCGTTGGGGAACGACCGTTAGCTACCTACTCGTTGAAGTAGGCCGAAAAGCACTCAAACCACGGATTATGAAGATCCTCTTCGTTATATTTGAGGGGGTGTCCATCGGGTAACGAACGGGTTCGTCCACCCGATTCGGCAAGAATCAACTCTCCGGCAGCCGTATCCCATTCGAAGGTATGGGTCGTTCGCGGATAGTAATCAATACGCCCTTCGGCCAACAGACAGAATTTATAAGAACTGCCCTGTTCGATCACCTCCAAATCGGGATATTTCTCTCGCATCCGGTCAATGCAGTAGTGTGTATCGGGGGTCTGGTGCGAACGCGACACCGCCACGCGCAGGTGATCGTGATGTGCCTCCGCAGCCAGTGGCAGCCGCACCGCATTGCGTAGAATATCTTCATAGGTATAGGCCGCATTGGCATCAGCTCGCACGCGCTCAATCAAATACGAACCGGCATTGCGACCCGCCATATACATCTTCTCGAAATAGGGCACATAAACAACCGCGCCGATGCAGACATTATTCTCCATCAGCGCGATGTTGACCGTAAATTCATTATTTCCCTTGATAAATTCGACGGTGCCATCCAGCGGATCAACCAGCCAATATAGCTCCCAGTTACAACGCTCCTCGTAGTGCATCTCGCGTCCCTCTTCGCTCAAAATCGGAATGCGAGTTGAGCCAAGGAACTCGCGGATCGTCTGGTGAGCCATACGGTCGGCCAACGTGATCGGAGTCAGGTCGTTTTTTAAGCTAATTTCGTAATTTTCGGGATGTTTGTAAATCGGAAGAATAGAGGCTCCGGCACGTACAGCCGCATTGAAAAGAGACTGCAATAGATACTGCTTAACCTGATCGTTTATCATTGTATCCTGTTTTTTAGTTCGACAATTTTCATTGTCAGGGTAAAGGTACGGAATATTCGCGAGATTGTGAAATATTTCACAACTATTTACCGACCGAACGGTCTACGCAACTGCGGGCACAACGGGCTGCCAACCACAAAGCCAACAGCGTGACAGAGATCGCGCTCCAAGCCCAGACTCCGGCAACAGCACAAGCAACGGCCGCCCCTGCAAAGAGCAACCCCACCGCCCTAATCCACCCTTGACCGATCCTGTGACAGGCCTCACGTGCGAGTAGCGGTTCCCAAAGCAATCGCCGTTTCGAACGAGGAATTCCGCGCAACACGCCGCGACCGAAACCTCCGGCAGCAACCACCGCTTCGCGACTAATGACACATCCGTATGCCCCGACAGGCGAGCTGATCCATTCAAGCATCCGCTCCGGCTCTTCTCCCAACACCTCGGCGATCCGTTCGATCGTCTCCGGCAACAGGTTGAGATCGCCGCATAAGGGAATCAGGTAGTCGTAACTGGCAACTGCGGCAGCTGCATCCAGATCACCATGTGGATCGCCCCCTATACGGTCAACCACCACTAACCGGCGAAAACAACGTTTTCGAGAGCGTCCCAACGACCGCACCCCCTCGGTATGTAGTTCGTCGGTGGGCTGCCATTCGACCCGAATCATGTGGTAGCGCGCAATCAACCGCTCGAAATCTTCGGCCCACTGACGACCATCAAGAACCACAACTACCTCGTAACGTGCATAATCCACCGACAGCAACCGTTCGATTCGCACCAAATCGGTCAACCCGCAGCACAACACCGAAATCCCGATATTAGCCCCCACGCCTTGCGACCGTCCACAAGCTTGGCTCACCAGCCTTCGATTGCACGCTCTCCGAAGGAGAATCACCCAACCGCCGGCCACGCACAGCAATACCGCGCAAAACGCTACCACACCCCACGCGATCATACCAACGAACGTTTATAGGAGTGCACCAACGATTCGCAATAGGCGCGTTCGCAATCGCCGAACAGTCGTTCGAGTGTCACCACAGCGTATCCCTCGGTGGCCATATAACGCAACATCGCCTTGCGCGCCGTCAGGTTCATCATCGAAAGTCGCAACAGCACCTCCTGCCGCACCAACGGACGATGCAACGAGCAGAGTGTGTAAAGAGCCTCGCTGCCCAAAACCGCTTCGGGTTCCTGCGCAACCATCCGCAACAGAAAAGGTTCGGCCTCCTCAACCCCAAACTGCCGCACAATAGCAAGTCCGATACGGCGCAAGTTTCTGTCGGGGGACTCCAACAGCGGTTCACACGCAATAGGCAATGCACCCCGCCGCAGCACAGACATCACTTCGGCCACCTCGCAATCAGAGAAGAGGTCGCCGAAATCGGCAATACGTCGTAATGCCGTCGATGGGTCGGCCGTCAACCGCACCAACAGCGCGTAAAATCGCACTTGTCGATTTCGCGCACAAGCATACCGGGCAACCCGCCCCAACTCCGCAGCATCCAACGGCAACAAGGCCAATTGGGCCAAAGCGGCAGCACGACGAAAACCGTGCCTGCGCTCAACTCGGCGTAACAACCATCTGTCCAACCCCTCTTGCTTGACCACACCGCGCAATAGTTCGCGATCCGCATCACACGTAACACGGCACAATCCGGCCACCACCTCCGCAAGCTCTCCCCGTGCACCGGCACGGCGTAACATCGGAAAACGCATCGGCTGCGTATCACCCGCAACCAAAGCCGGTAATAAAATACGCAGATAGTGTTCGCGCAACACCCGATTGTGGCTACTGCGTCTACGTTGCAGATGATCGGACATCAGCATAACAACCATAACTCCGCAAAACACCCCTGCAATACATATATATATAAGATAAAGTAGATTCATGCTCTCTCCAATTCATGAGCCACCTTCGCACGCAACCGATGCAGGTTAAGCGGAAAGGTCATATATTGATCAACACCACACTCCAACAGGCTCAACACCGTCTGCTCGGCCTGCTGCCACGACACAACATAAATCGCCGGACGGCGCAACCCAGTCGGCCGCAACCGCCTCACGGCATCCGAATCGCACAAAAAAGGGGTCGCATCGAGGACAATCACCAGATCGAACAGCACTTGCCGCACCCGCACAAACATCGTTCCGGCCGAGTCGGCACACCGCACCTCGGCCGGCATGTCGTGCAACGCCATGCGGATCACGTCACGCAAAAATGCGTCATCGGATACGATCAAGATTCGGTACATAGCCATCCACCGCGCTGTGCGGTAAGCCCTCACCTGCCCAAAACCATGCCAGAGCGTGATGCGATAAAAAATATTTATGGCAAGAGTTGTTTATAAGATAAATATGCGTATATTTGCACTCCGAATTATGTT
>CAYOKU010000024.1:0-33437 GCA_964404645.1 uncultured Alistipes sp. | reverse complement strand
GTTATACTGCCCTAGGGTTATCCAATGCACCAACATTCATTGATGCGACTTGGTAATTGAACGTTTTTCTTACGTATAATGAATAATATATAAAATTCTCTCATACGTATCAGAATACTATTTAGGACTGTAAGATATTGTATTAAATATACGATACACTTACAGTCCTTTTTATACAATAATATCCCAAAGTCATTCCGTCATATCACAGAATCGCCATCTAATTAGTCAACTATTGCACCCAACAAAAAAAGCGTTCAGAATCAACTGAACGCCTTTTTATAAGATATTTCGCTGCGAGTTTTATCGCTTTTTGATTATTTCTCCACCATGCTGAATGGCTTTTTCATTTTCGGGTAACATCTTCCAAGCTCGTTCGGGAAGCGATTTTTTCAAACCGATCATCACATTCTCCATCGCTACAACGGGACGAACCTTCAAATATCCGCCCAAAATCATCGTGTTGAAGAGCTTGGCCTGCCCCATACGCGCACATTCGGCCGTGGCATCAATCGAGTAGACCGTAATGTCGGTGCGCACAGGATGGCGCGTAATGCCGTTCGTATCATAGATCAGCACGCCTCCGGGTTTAACCATTGGCTCAAACTTCTCCATGGACTGTTGGTTCAAAATAATCGCCGTATCAAATTCATGGGCAATGGGAGAGGATATGTTCCGATCTGACAAAATCACCGTAACATTAGCCGTACCTCCACGCATTTCAGGGCCATAGGAGGGCATCCATGTCACCTCGAAATCCTGCATGACACCCGAATAGGCAAGAATCTTACCCATAGAGAGAACGCCTTGTCCTCCGAATCCTGCGATAATTAACGTCTCTTTCATGTTAGTCCTCTTTTTTTACATCCTTGATGTCACCTAACGGATAGAAAGGCAACATGTTCTTATCGAGCCATTCGTTCGATGCCACGGGCGAAAGTTTCCAACCGCTGTTGCAGGTCGCAACAACTTCGACCAACGAAAAACCGTTGCCGGCCATCGAATTCTCGAACGCCTTGCGGATCGCTTTCTTGGTCTTGCGCACGTTGGCTGCCGTATGCACGCTTTGACGGGTAATGTAGGTAGCACCTTCGAGATGCGCCATCATTTCGGCAATCTTATAGGGATAGCCGTTCAAACGCGGATCCCGTCCATAGGGCGTTGTTGCAGTCTTCATACCCAGCAGGGTAGTGGGAGCCATCTGACCGCCCGTCATGCCATAGATGGCATTGTTGATGTAGATTGCAACCACATTCTCGCCGCGCGCTGCCGCATGAATCGACTCAGCAGTACCAATTGCCGACAAGTCGCCGTCACCTTGGTAAGTGAAGACCAAATTCTGGGGCATCAACCGTTTAACAGCCGTTGCAACAGCTAATGCACGACCATGAGCTGCCTCAACCCAGTCGATGTCGATATAATTATAGGCAAACACCGCACAGCCGACAGGCGAAATGCCGACGGTCTTCTCTTCGAGATGCATCTCTTCGATCACCTCGGCTATGAGTTTATGCACCGTACCGTGGCTACACCCCGGACAGTAGTGCATGACATTATCGGTAATGAGTTTCGGCTTTGTATAAACCAGATTCTCTTTTTTGATTTCAACCTCTGCCATCGTCTTTACTTTTTAATCAATTTTTCTTTGAGCGCATCGAGCACCTCATCGGGATTGAAGAGCATGCCACCCTGACGGCCATAATGCTCCACCGGAGCCTTACCGTTGACAGCCAACCGCACATCCTCAACCATTTGTCCGGCGTTCAACTCCGCCGAAAGAAATCCCTTGACACCTTGCGCCGCCATTTGGGCAAGCACTTTGGTCGGGAAAGGGTAGAGTGTGATCGGGCGCAAAAGACCGACCTTCAAACCCTCGGCACGAGCCATTTCAACCGTTGCCGAGCAGATTCGCGCCGATGAACCGAATGCCACGATCACGTAATCGGCATCATCGCACTCAATCGCCTCGTAACGGACATCGTTCTCCTCCATGGCTTTATATTTGTCTTGCAAGCGGTGGTTGATGACCTCCATCTTCTCCGACTGCAATTCGAGCGAAGTAACGATATTACGCGGCCGATCGGCCGGTTTACCATAAGTAGCCCACGTCTTACATTCGGCCGCAATTTCGGCTTCCGGTTTACGAGGACGTTGCGGTGCAAGGATAACCTTCTCCATCATCTGACCGATAGCACCATCGGCCAAAATCATCGCTGGGTTGCGGTATTTGAACGCCAAATCGAAGGCCAGCCCCACATGGTCGTGCATCTCCTGCACCGAATTCGGAGCAAGAACAATCAGGTGGTAGTCGCCATGACCGCCACCCTTGCAAGCTTGAAAATAGTCGCCCTGCGAAGGTTGAATCGTGCCCAGTCCCGGACCACCACGCTGACAGTTGATAATCAAACAGGGCAATTCTGCTCCGGCCAGATAGCTCAACCCTTCGGCCATCAAGCTGACACCCGGACTCGAAGATGAGGTCATCACCCGTTTTCCGGTCGATGCTCCGCCATAGACCATATTGATTGAAGAGATCTCCGATTCCGCCTGCAAAACAACCATGCCGGTGGTTTCCCACGGTTTCAGATCCATCAGGGTCTCCATCACCTCCGACTGCGGGGTAATCGGATAGCCAAAATATCCATCGCAACCATAGCGAATCGCGGCATGCGCGATCACTTCGTTGCCTTTCATCAGTTTTACTTCTTTCTCTGCCATAACTTACTCGAATTTTTGACGATACACCGTGATTACGCTATCCGGACAGATTACCGCACACGATGCACAGCCCGTACACGCATCGGGATTAGCCATATGAGCCACGGGATACCCCTTGCTGTTGACCTCGGCCGACAACGCGAGCACATCGCACGGGCATGCCGAAACACACACTCCGCACCCTTTGCACCGCTCCTTATCGACAACGATCGTTCCTTTTATTTTAGCCATAACACCATTATATTGTTAAGTTGCTTACAAATATATATAAAATTCAATAACTTTTCTACTATTTGCAAGAAAAATTTCCGTCTGAAACACAAAAAAGAAAGCTGAAAAACGTTCGATAAAGAGGAGGCTGGTTTGATAACCTGCATATTAAAAAAAGCGAAAGAGTGTAAAACCCTTTCGCTTTTTTTCTACTTTTCGAAGGTATGAATCACCACACCCGACCTCAATTTGGGTTCAAACCAAGTGGTTTTAGGCGGCATGATATTGCCCGTGTCGGCGATGCGGATCAATTGCTCCATGGAGACAGGGTAAAGGGCAAAGGCCGCTTTCATCTCACCACTATCTACGCGGCGTTGCAATTCGCCCAAGCCGCGGATGCCACCGACAAAATCAATTCGTTTCGAAGTACGCAGATCCTTAATGTCGAGAATCTTATCGAGCACCAGATTCGACAGCACCGTTACATCCAACACCCCGATCGGATCGTTGTCGTCATACGTGCCGGCCTTAGCCGTCAGACTCCACCAGCGGCCGTCGAGATACATCGAGAAATTATGCAATCCCGTCGGACGATATTCTGCCGAGCCTTTTTCTTCGATCGTAAAATCGGCTTTAAGTTTTTCGATCAATTCGGCGGGCGTAAGACCGTTCAGATCCTTGACCACCCGGTTGTAGTCAATGATCCGCAGTTGATTGGCCGGAAAGGTAACTGCCAAGAAGTAGCAATACTCCTCATTGCCGGTGTGGTGCGGATTACGGGCCTTACACTCTTGTCCGACACGTGCAGCTGCGGCCGTTCTATGATGACCATCAGCCACATAAAGTGCCGGAATAGCAGCAAAGATCTCTGTAATCCGATCGTTCGTCTGCTTGTCACGAATCACCCACAGTTGGTGACCGAAACCATCGGCGGCCGTAAAATCGTATTCAGGCGCACTGGTTTTCACCACATTGGCGACAATCGCATCTATTTCGGCATTGTCGGGATAAGCAAAGAAGACCGGTTCGATATTTGCCTGCTGGTTGCGTACATGGATCATACGATCCTCCTCCTTGTCGGGGCGTGTCAACTCGTGTTTCTTAATCGCGCCAGACAAATAATCCTCAAAGTGGCAGCACATTGTCAACCCATACTGCGTGCGCCCCTCCATGGTCTGCGCATAGATATAATAGTACTCGCCGGGGTCTTGTTGCAACCAACCGGCCTTGCGCCAACGATGAAAGTTCTCGACCGCTTTGTCATAAACAGGTTGGGAATGTTCGTCGGCAATGGGATCAAAGTCGATTTCGGGTTTGATAATATGCAACAAAGATCGCTGTGTAGCCTCACTTTTCGCCTCGGCGGAGTTCAATACGTCATAAGGTCGCGATGCCACTTCGGAGGCATACTCTCTGGGCGGACGTATTCCGCGGAAAGGTTTGATTCTTACCATAATAGATTTCGATTATAGGGGCGACAAAGGCGGGCTCGGTCATCATCGCGCCCGCCTTCGGTCGCTTGGTTTATTATTTGTTTACTTGGAAACGGGTATTTCCGTTTTTCAGAAAATCAACAATTTGCGATGCTGCTGCCAACCCAGCATTGAGGTTTGCTTCGGCGGTCTCCGCACCCATCTTCTTGGGGGTAGCAAAGTAACGCTTGCCAAACTTCTCCTCCATCTCCGCCGCAGCAGCCGGTGCGATGTCGGTGACATATTTCAGATCTTCACGCTCGGTCAATGCCTCGATCAAACCGGCCTCATCAATCACCTCCTTGCGTGCGGTATTGACCAACGTAGCCCCTTTGGGCATTGACATCAATAATTTATAGCCGATCGAACCTTTGGTCTGCTCCGTAGCTGGAATATGCAACGACAGATAGTCAGCCTGCTTGTAAAGCTCCTCGACCGATCCAACCTGCGCTACACCGTCCGCTTCGAACACCGCAGCGTCAGTAATAAACGGATCGTAAGCAATCACCCGCATTCCCAACGCTTTGCCCTTACGACCTACAAGACGACCTACATTACCATAGGCCTGAATAGCAAGTGTTTTGCCTTGAATCTCCAACCCCGTACCCGCCGTAAAACGATTGCGTGCCATATAAATCATCATCGCCAAAGCCAATTCAGCCACAGCGTTGGAGTTTTGCCCGGGAGTATTCATCACCACGATACCACGTGCCGTAGCCGCTGCCAGATCAACATTGTCATAACCGGCTCCGGCGCGTACTACGATTTTCAGATTTTTAGCCGCCGCAATCACCTCGGCCGTCACCTTATCGCTGCGGATAATCAGCGCATCGACATCGGCAACTGCCGCAAGCAGCTCCGCCTTATCGGTATATTTTTCGAGGAGTATGAGTTGATAGCCCTCTTTTTCGATAATTCCTCGAATTCCATCAACCGCCTTCTTTGCAAAAGGTTTCTCGGTTGCAACCAATATTTTCATATCTTTCAATAATGAGGTGAAATAAATTGTCTTTTCCTTTTTAGCCTCGTATGTATACGGGACAATTGTCGGACACATACCTATTTTTTATGTGCAGCTGCAAACTCTTTCATGCAATCGACAAGCACCTGTACGCTCTCAATCGGCAGAGCATTGTAGCACGATGCGCGGAAACCGCCCACCAAACGATGCCCTTTGATGCCGACAATTCCACGGCTCTTGGCCAATTCCATGAATTCGGGAGCCAAATCCTCGTACCCCTCCTCCATAACAAAACAGATATTCATCAGAGAACGATCCTCCGCAACAACGGTTCCGCGGAAAAGCGGATTACGATCAATTTCATCATAGAGCAGTTGCGCCTTGGCAACATTACGGCGATTGATCTCGGCCACACCTCCGATAGACTTCAACCATTTGAGAGTCTCTTTCAATACATAAATGGGGAATACGGGCGGGGTGTTGAACATCGAATTGTTCTCGACATGGGTGCGGAATGACACCATCGTCGGCAGATCGCGCACGATTTTATCGAGCATATCCTCACGAATAATGGCAAATGCCACCCCAGCAGGAGCCAGATTTTTCTGCGCACCGCCATAGATCATCGCATATTTCGAAACATCGACCGGACGCGACAGAATGTCGGAACTCATATCGGCAATCAGAGGAACTGGCGAAGTCAGATCTTCGTGGTATTCGGTTCCATAGATCGTATTATTAGAGGTGATATGCAGGTAATCGAGATCGGCCGGAATCGAGAAACCTTTGGGAATATAGGTAAAGTTCTTATCCTCGGACGAAGCCAGCACCTCCACTTCGCCATAACGTTTTGCCTCCTTGATGGCCTTCTTCGACCAAACACCCGTATTGACATAGCCGGCCTTCTTGCCGAGAAAATTGGCTGCTACCTCATAGAAAAGGGTGCTGGCTCCGCCTCCGATGTAGAAGATCCTATAGTTGTCGGGGATACCGAGCAACTCACGGAAAAGCGAATCAGCCTCTGCCATCACATCGTCGAAATCTTTCGTGCGGTGCGATATCGAGAGCAGCGAAAGCCCCGAACCGTTAAAATCGAGAATTGCCTGAGCTGCTTTTTCGATTACTTCTTCGGGTAAAATCGAAGGTCCCGCGTTGAAATTGTGCTTTTTCATAATAGTTTGATATGAGATTTGATGATTTCGATTTATGTCTGTTAGTTCTATAACACAAATATAAATAAAATATTTTTTTAAAAACAATAGTTTACGGAATAAAATCCAAATAAATTTTTCTCGGTGCAGATTCCTGCCCATTTGGTAATACCTTTTGAATAGTTTTTATTATTTTTGCCCAAATTAAATTATGTTGCCACTATGGTAAAATCAATGACCGGCTTCGGAAAAGGCGAGGTTACGGTACAGAATAAAAAAATCACGGTCGAAATACGGACGTTGAATTCCAAACAGTTAGATCTATCTCTACGCATTCCGGCCATCTATCGACAGTCGGAATATGAAATCCGCACGCTCCTCACTCGCAGCCTACAACGCGGCAAAGCCGATGTCTTTATCAGCGTGGAATCGCAAGCCGTAGCTACCTCGGCACGCATCAATCGCGATGTTTTCCGCGAGTATCTACGCCAGATGAACGATGCGCTGACCTATTCGGGAATTGATGCCGATTACGATGCTCTCGTACCGACAATCATGCGCCTGCCCGATGTCGTTTCAACCGAGGAGCAGGCCATTTCCGAAGAGGAGCATACCGCATTGGTGGCCGCTACCGAAGCGGCAGCGGCACAGTTGGACGCATTTCGCAAGCAGGAGGGGGCGATCCTGATCACCGACCTGCTGCACCGTGTAGAGAAGATAGAGACCTATAAACAAGAGGTGATTCCCTTTGAGAAAATACGAACCGAAGCGATTAAAACGCGTCTGCTCGACAACCTTGCCCAATTGAAAATCGACGTTGATCGCAATCGGTTGGAGCAGGAGATGATCTTCTATCTCGAAAAACTCGACATCACCGAAGAGAAGGTCCGTCTGACGAACCACTGCAACTATTTCCGCGAAGTAGCGGCCGAAGAGGAGGGCGTAGGGCGTAAATTAGGCTTTATTGCACAGGAGATGGGTCGCGAAATCAACACGCTCGGTTCGAAAGCCAACGAATCGAACATGCAGATTCTGGTGGTGAAGATGAAAGACGAATTAGAAAAGATTAAGGAACAGGTTCTCAATATTTTATAATGGGTCAAGTCATCATATTTTCCGCGCCGAGCGGGTCGGGTAAAACCACAATTGTCCGGAAATTGCTGCAACGGTTTCCGCAAATGGAATTTTCGGTATCAGCCACCAGCCGCGCACCACGCGGCACGGAATGCAACGGGGTGGACTACCATTTTCTATCACAGCCTGAATTTATGCAGGCTGTGTCAGAAAACCGTTTCGTTGAGTGGGAAGAGGTTTACGAGGGGACTTGCTACGGTACGTTACGCAGCGAGGTCGAGCGAATTTGGGCCAAAGATCATGCGATTGTTTTTGATGTTGACGTGATCGGAGGCATCAATCTCAAACGCATCTTCGGCGATGCAGCCTGCTCAATCTTCATCATGCCACCATCGATCGAGGAGCTGCGCCGCCGGCTCGTATATCGCGGTACGGATGCTCCGCAGGTAATCGAGCGTCGAGTGGCCAAAGCCGAATTCGAATTGACAAAAGCCTCCGAATTCGACCATGTGGTTATCAACGACCAGTTGGAAAAAGCCATCGAGGAAGTTTCGCAGATTTTACATCAATTTATGCTTAAATAAGATGCAAAAACGCATGATGCTCTATTTCGGGTCGTTCAACCCCGTGCACCGTGGTCATATCACGTTGGCAGAGTATGTTCTCGAAAAGGGGTTATGCGATGAAGTCGCATTGATCGTATCGCCACAAAGCCCCTATAAACAGCAGGAGCCATTGGCTCCCGAAATGGATCGGTTCGAAATGGCAGAACTGGCTTGTGCCGCCTCGAAATATCCCGAAAAAATCAAAGCTTCGGTGATTGAAATGCTACTGCCGAAGCCCTCCTATACGATTGATACGCTCCGCCACCTCTCTCAAAACTTTGGTTCCGAGATGACATTTTCGATCCTAATGGGTGCGGATCAGATTGCCCAACTTGACGGCTGGAAGGAGTATGAGCGTATTTTGGAGTATCCCGTCTGGGTCTATCCTCGGCAAGGGGCAACGACCGAGCGATTTGCTGATCGCATCCGCATACTCACCGATGCTCCACTGCTTCCTATTTCAGCCACCGAGATTCGCGGCCGGATCGAACGGGGCGAAAGCACGGCAGAACTTCTATGCGGTGACGTTGCCGACTATATCAGCCACAAAGGGTTATGGTCACCGGCAGCTCGCATGGCCGCAATCACGGCCCAGATCGACAACGGGGGCGAGGAGGCTGATCTATATGTAGAACGGGGCAAACTTCACTATCGACACAACGAGTGGGGAGCTGCGTTGAATGATTTTAACCGCGCTATGCAGATGGACCCCAACCACGAAGAGGCTCGGCAGTTTGCACAAATGGTACAAGAAATTTTAGCATTCAGATACAAAGACATCTATAATCCGTGACATCAATGACACGTCTAAAAATAGCTTTATTAGCAGGCGGCGACTCGCCTGAACGCGAAATCGCACTACAAAGCGCAGCACAGATCGAGGCCGCTCTCGATCCTAAAAAATACGATATTACGGTCATCGACCTTCATCATCGCGACTGGCACTACACGGCTCCCGATGGCCAACAATGGCAGGTCGATAAAAATGATTTTTCGATCACGATTGACGGAGTGCACAAAGTTTTCGACTATGCATTCATCATCATCCACGGAACACCGGGGGAAGATGGCAAGTTACAGGGTTATCTCGACATGATGCAGGTTCCCTATTCGTCCTGCTCGATGACATCATCGGTCATTACCTTTGATAAGATCACAACCAAACGCACCGTAGCCGGACACGGCATCAATCTCGCCCGCGAAATATTTCTGCGCAAAGGGGAGGTTTATGACACCGAACAAATTCTTGCTTATTTGGGGTTGCCGCTCTTCGTCAAGCCCAATGCCAACGGATCATCATTCGGTGTGACCAAGGTTACATCTCCCGACAAATTGACCGGTGCTATTGATGCGGCATTTGCGCAAGGAGAGGAGATTTTGATCGAAGAGTGCATTAGCGGACAGGAGATTGGATGCGGCATCCTTATCACCAAAGATCATGAATATATCTTCCCCGAAACCGAGATCGTTTCGAAGAAAGATTTCTTCGACTACGAGGCTAAATACACCGCCGGATTCTCGGATGAGATCACACCGGCACGTATCACGCCGGAGATTCGAGCCGAACTGAATCGGATGACACGCGAAGCCTACAAAATCTGTCGGTGTACGGGTGTCGTGCGGGTAGATTTCATCGTAACGGCCGAAGGAAAACCCTATTTTATTGAGTTAAACTCGATCCCGGGGATGAGTGGCGGCAGCATTGTCCCCAAACAAGCCCGCGCGATGGGAATGTCTCTGGGTGAGTTATATGACCTAATCATCAAAGATACCTACCGCAAATGATTGAGATTGATGATAAAATTGTAAGTGCCGATCTACTGCGTGAATGCTTTGCCTGCGACATCTCGAAGTGCAAGGGAATCTGCTGCGTAGAGGGAAATGCCGGAGCTCCGCTCGAAATAGAGGAGGTCGATCTTTTGGAACAAGAGTATGAGAATTACAAGTCATACATGACTTCGGAAGGCATAGCATCCATTGAATCACAGGGCTTTATGGTGATCGACGAAGACGGAGATTATACCACCCCGTTGGTTAACGATGCGGAGTGTGCTTACACATATACAGAAAACGGTATCACGTTATGTGCCATTGAGAAAGCATGGTTAGCGGGTAAAACCACTTTCCGAAAACCGATCTCATGCCACCTCTATCCGATCCGCGTGATGAACTTTTCGAATGGTACGGTCGGACTGAATTATCACCGTTGGTCGGTCTGCGGATCGGCCAGAGAGTGTGGTAAAAAGTTAGGAGTACCTGTTTATAAGGCTCTGCGCGAACCAATCATCCGTCGTTTCGGCGAGGATTTTTACAAGGCGCTGGAACAAGCCGCCATATTAATTGGGCAAAGTAGGGCTTAACGAAGCATGATTAAACTTCCTGTCAACTCCCTCTTTGCAATGCGACCGATTGGGCATTTGGCAGCCCCCCCCCAAAAAAACTTTATTCCAACATAAAGAAGCGCATAACAAAAAATAATGTAATTTTGACAAAATAAATCCAAAGGCTGAAAATAAACGAAATCGAATGAAGAAATACCACTTATTAGGGCTGAGCTCCCTCCTTTTCGCAGGCATGGTCGCAGCTGCAGAACCGCAGACCTCACAACCTGATTCCTTATTAGCGATGCGCAGCAATGAAGAGATCGCCGCCGCAGACTCTATCGCTACCTTGCAATTGCGCCTGCAACGCAAGCAAATCGAATCGACATTCGATACTAACGGGCTGACAGTCATTGACACCCTCGGAACTGAAAACGATGCGATACAGGTCATTCTGTACAGCAACAACACATGGAAATACATCCGCAACCGCGAAACAGCCAAGGATAGCACCATATTTGAGAAGTATTGGGACACAAAATCACTGTTTCCCTATAAAAACGCCGATATGGCAGCCATGCCCAAATCGGTCGTAATCGATCTGATTGATTCACTCAACAACTATCACTGCCCCTATCAAGGAACAATTCATCCCCGCGGCACATATGGGCCACGTCGTCGCCGTCAACATCAGGGTGTCGATCTACCGCTGAAAATGGGCGATCCAATCTATGCCACATTCAGCGGACGGGTTCGTATCTCGGAGTATACGCGCAGCGGTTACGGAAATCTGATCGTTTTACGCCACGACAACGGATTAGAAACCTACTACGGGCACCTATCAGAACGCATGGTAGAACCCAATCAATGGGTCGAAGCCGGACAGATCATCGGTCTGGGCGGCTCAACAGGACGTTCGACAGGCGCACATCTCCACTTCGAAACACGCTATTACGGACAATCATTCGATCCCGAACGTCTGATCGACTTCAAAAACGGGATGTTGTGCCGCGAAACATTTCTACTTAAAAAGTCGTTCTTCAATATCAATTCGAAAGCCGAACAAGATTTCGAGGACGAGGTTGCCAACGAAGAAGAGGATAAACAGGAGGTTGTAACCAAGGCCGTACAACAAAAGTATCACCGTATTCAATCCGGCGATACGCTGGGTGCTATTGCCCGCCGTTACGGCACGACCGTCAACAACATCTGCCGTCTGAATAGCATCAAGTCAACCACTATCTTACGGTTGGGCCGCTCGTTGCGAGTTCGCTAAGGGGTCATCCCTCCGGCAATTGAGTAGGAGAAAATGGTAATGATGCCAAAAATGGCGCTTTTTCACATTGCAATAATGAGGCTGTCTAACAAGCCTGCTTTTTAAAGATTCACCCACGCCACAGATATCTGTAACGTGGGTGATTTCGATTTTTTAAGACTTATTAGACAGCCTCTCTTATTTGTTCAATCCGCACACGGATTACTTCTTGATATTCGGAAGTTCCAAACCGTAGCTCTTACTCCGATCCTCCGCTTTGAGCCAAAAACCCAACAACATTGCCACAACACCACAGCCGGCAAAGATCAACATCGGCAGCGTATAGTTGTAAGCCTCTCCGGTCACATGATCCGGATTGCTGATTTTCAGGGCAAAACCGATAATTGCAGGGAAAAGGCAGAGCCCAATGTTTTGAATCCAGAAGATCAGCGAATAGGCAGATCCAAGGTAACGAGTCGGCATAATCTTAGGAACCGATGGCCACAAGGCAGCCGGCACGAGCGAAAAAGAGACACCCAACAGAATAATAGCTCCGTAAGCAACCAGCGTGCTGGGGAATGCCGGCAAGATAAAAGCAAAAATTAAGTGACAGATTGTCATCAATATAGCTCCAAATATCAGCATCGTTGCACCTTTGCCCTTATGATCGAGAAAGCGACCCAAGAACGGGGTAATAGCGGCTGCACCCATCGGGAACCAACGGAAAATATCCGAGGCCGTCTGCGCCGATACACCTAAATTACTTTGCAACATGTTCGTGGCAAAACGTTGGAAGGGGAAAATTGCCGAATAATAAAGCACACACAGTAGAGCAACGATCCAGAACACCTTGCTGGTAAATATTTTGCCCAGATCGCTCACCCGAAACTCCTCTTCCGAAGATCCATCCGCAGCCTTAGCACCCAACTGCACATCCAACTTACGATCCATAAAGGTGAAGATCGTAAAAGTGATCAAGCCGATGAGCAACAAAGCCGAGCAGAAAGCCACGGGTCTTACGACCGATGCCGGAGCCATATTCGCCAACCAAGGCGATATGGAGAAGATCGCAAACACGCCGATCCGTGCAATCGCCATTTCGAGTCCCATCGCCAATGCCATCTCTTTACCGGCAAACCACTTTGCAATAGCCTTCGACACCGTGATACCCGCCATCTCGCAGCCACAACCGAAGATCATGAAACCGAGCGAAGCAAGTTTTGCACTGGCCGGAAACGACACCCACCAGCTGCCTAACCATGCCTCGATACCCGAACCGATAAATGCCTCGCTAACGGCGAAGTACTTGATACATGCTCCGATGAGCATCAGCGATGCGGATAGTTCTCCGGTAAAGCGAATTCCCATCTTGTCGAGGATGATACCGGCCAAAATCAGAAATCCGAAGACATTGAGGATAAACTCCGAACTGCCGTACATACCGAAGACATCGGGAGTCCAGCCGCGCTGGGTTTCAATCATGCTCTGCAACGGCGACATGAGGTCTACAAACATGTAGCCGAAGAGCATCATCAATGCGATCAACACCAGTGCCGTCCACCGCACCAATGCCGAATCGTTGATTTTTCGTTGGATAGTTTCTACCATAATATTTAGTTGAGTTAAAAATTAGTCCTCCATATTGGCATATCGTTTCAGCACCTCATAGGCCTCAACAATGCCCAACTCGCCGGCCTTCGAGATATCGAGATATCCCTTACGAGTATCCTTCATGAATATCTGGATAATTCCGCGATTGTAGTAGGCCTCGGCAAAGGTCGGATTGAGTGCGATCGCCTTCGAGTAATCTTCGAACGCTTCGGGCAAACTCCCAGACAAGGCCAACAGGTTGGCTCGATTGTAATATGCATGGGCAAAGTCGGGGAAGAGTTTCACCGCTTTGTTCAAATCAGCCATGGCCTCTTCGTAATTGTATGTCCGTTTCGAGGCACTATGCAGACGATTTGCCGGATCGGAATCAATAGCAATCCGCTGGTAGGAATTGTCGATTGACGAGATAAAATCAATCATCTCGGCCCGCGTAGTAGAGCGGTTCAAGTAGAGGAATGGATTGGTCGGATTCTGCTCAATAGCAGAAGAATAAGTGTTTACCGAATTGGTGTACTGTTTGACTAACGCCTGTGTGACGGCACGTTCGAATAACAATGTCCACGACTGACGATCGTTCATCAGCGACTGCACATACTCTCCATCGAGCATCATCAGCGTATCGGCCGAAATATTGCTTTCACGCCACGAGAGCGTAAGGTATTCGTTGTTGATCCGACGTTTGAAATCCTCAATACGCGGGGCGCGATACCGTGACACGGCCGGAACCGTGTCGGGACGCATCAGCGTAAATTTGAAGAGTGGGAGCAGTCGCATCTCTTCGCGGGCTCCGTTATGACCGGCCACACGATCAAATCCGTTACCGGCAAATTTGCTATCGAAGGACAACAATTTATCGAAACGTTGTGTCGTATCGGCATATATCGAGTAGGTGCTATCGCTCAACCGCGAACGATAGGAGGCTATCTTGCGCTGCGCCGCATCGCGATCCTGACGAGCTCCTTTCGCATCGCGCAACAAAATACGCATCTGACTACGATTGAGATAAGCATTGGCAAAATCGGGGTAAAGACGGATGGCCGACGTATAATCTTTTTCAGCCTTTTCAATCTCGCCGAGTTGAGCATATACACCGGCACGGTTGTAGTAAACCAACACGTTGTTGGGCGAATAGAGTGCCACTTTGTCGTAATCGGCCAAGGCTCGGTTGTAGTCACCGACCTGCGTGCGCAACATCGCACGGTTAAAATAGCCGAGTGAATTGGCCGAATCAAGGTGAATCACCCGATCGAAATCGGTCAATGCTTGCATCGGACGATTTGTATCGGAGTAAACCAGCGCACGATTGAAGTAGGAGAGCAGGTAGGCCGAATCACACGAAATTGCCATGTTGAAATCGGTTTCCGCCTCTTTATACTGTTTTTGCTGCATGTGCAGAGCACCTCGGTGGTTATATCCGTCCGGATTTTCGCGGTTGGTTTTGATCGCCGTATTGAAGTTTTCGTAGGCGCGCACCGTATCTTTCAAATAGAGATAACCTACACCGCGATTGATGTAGGCCTCGGCCACCTTATTTTCGTGGCGAATAAATTTGTCGAAATCCTCGATGGCACTTGCGTAACGCTTGTCTTGCAAACGCGTGATTCCTCGGTAGAAGTAGGGGCTGGGCAGGTCGGGACGCAATTCGATCGCCTCGGCAAAATCGCGCAAGGCATCGTCGTAGTTGCCCAATCGCGAACGAGTTATCGCACGATAGGTGTAGGCTTGGGTATAGACCGGATTTTGGCGAATCGCGGTCGAAAAATCGGATTCGGCACCGATCAAATCATCAAGGTTATATTTAGCAATACCGCGCAGAAAGTAGCCTTCGAACGCATTCTCATCGAACCGCAGTAGGGTATTGAGTGTCCGGATCGCCTCCTGATAGTCCTTATTCATCATGCTACGCTGACCCATCCAGAAGAAATACTCCCGATTGTACTGCGCCCGCGCCCCGACACTGCTCAGCAGTGCGACACTAAATATGATTCCGAAGAGAAAATTTCGCATTGTTTTCCGACTTAACGTTCTTTTCTAAACGTTGTATTTCGTCTTTTTATTATTCCGATTCATAGCCAAAGCGACGTAATTGTCGATCGTTGTTACGCCAATCATCGCTAACCTTGACGAATAGTTGCAAAAAGACCTTTTTATCGAGAAACTGCTCCATGTCTTCACGAGCGGTTTGTCCCACTTTTTTGAGCATCTCGCCTTTATGACCGATTAAGATGCCCTTTTGCGACTCTCGCGAAACATAGATCGTTGCGGCAATGCGATCAATCGTGGGCTCCTCTTTATAAGATTCGATTTCGATTTCACAGCAGTAGGGTATCTCCTTATCATAAAATTTAAGGATCTTCTCCCTGATAATTTCCGACGCAAAGAAGCGTAACGTCTTATCGGTCAACGTATCTTTGGGATAGAAGGCCGGGCCTTCGGGCAACCGTTCGAGGATCGTGCGAAACAATCCTTCGATATTGAACACCTCGCGTGCCGATACGGGAACGATCACCCCTTCGGGAATCTCCTGCTGCCATTTATCGACTAATGCTTCGAGCGCATCGGGCGATGAAAGGTCGATTTTATTGATAACCACGACCGTCGGGATGCCACTTTTATTGATTTTGTCGATGATTTCGGCCGAACGCTCACTCCGCTCCACCGTGTCGGTGACATAGAGGATCACATCGGCATCGGTCACAGCACCCGTGACGAATTTCATCATCGACTCCTGCAACTTGTAGTTGGGTTTGAGAATACCCGGCGTGTCGGAATAGACAATCTGGAAATCTTCGCCCGAAACGATTCCCATGATACGATGGCGCGTAGTTTGCGCCTTAGAGGTGATGATCGACAGTTTTTCGCCGACCAGTGCGTTCATCAGCGTTGATTTGCCCACATTGGGGTTGCCGATGATATTTACGAAGCCCGATTTATGCATTTTTTTCGGATAGTTATTTTGCAAAGATAGCGATAATCATCGCCTTCTGCAAACTCGCAGGCGGTTAATTCACCGACAAATCGAGTCGATTAACCCCAATCGGCAGATTTTTTACGCGATTATATCGTATATTTGCCATATCCATAAAACGACAGACATGAAAACAAAAATCTTCTTGCTACTTACCGCCGCCGTAGGACTGATCTCCTACACCCATGCGCAGCCGAAATCCGATTCGGGACAAGCTGTGCTCGACGCAATCGCCACACGCACCAGCATCCGCGCCTACACCGCGGCACCCGTGGCCGCCGACACCGTGGAATTGTTGTTGCGCGCGGCCATGGCGGCGCCTTCGGCACGCAACGTTCAACCGTGGTCATTCATCGTTGTCAACGACCGCACGCACCTCGACAGCCTCGCCGCACAATTGCCCTACGCCGCAATGCTCAAATCAGCACCGCTGGCAATTGTGGTCTGCGGAAAACCGGCTGCGAGTGAAAAATGGTGGGTTCAGGACTGTTCGGCTGCCACCGAAAATCTGCTTTTAGCGGCGCACGCTGTCAGATTGGGTGCTGTCTGGACAGGCGTATATCCGGGTATGGAACGCGTCGACTTGGTGCGCAAAGCCCTGCGCATCCCCGACGCTTATATACCCCTCAACGTCATCGTAATCGGCTATCCGGCACAAAGCCCGACTCCGAAACAGAAGTGGAAGCCAGAAAAAGTACACTACAATGGGGGTTGGAATTAAGAATTCTTAATTTCTCACCTTCTTCCTCGCATGTTCGGCATCTTGAGATTTCCGCCGGCTACGGCCTTCATCATCTTGCGTGTATCATCGAACTGCTTCATCAGGCGGTTTACGTCGGCCATGGTCGTGCCGCTACCTTTCGAGATGCGTTCGCGACGACGGGCGTTGATGATTTCGGGGTGCTCACGTTCGGCAGGGGTCATGGAGGAGATGATCGCCTCGGTCTGCTTGAACACATCGTCGGGAATATCAACATTCTTCAGCATTTTACCCATACCCGGAAGCATTGAGGCCAGATCTTTGATGTTACCCATCTTCTTGATCTGCTGAATCTGCGAAATAAAGTCGTTGAAGTTGAACTGATCCTTGACCAGTTTCTTTTTGAGTTTACGGGCCTCCTCTTCATCGAATTGCTCTTGGGCGCGTTCCACCAGCGAAACCACATCGCCCATGCCCAAAATTCGGTCGGCCATACGTTCGGGATGGAAGACCTGCAAGGCATCCATCTTCTCGCCACTCGATATGAATTTCAGCGGTTTATCGACCACCGAACGAATCGAGATAGCAGCACCACCTCGTGTATCTCCATCGAGTTTTGTGAGTACAACTCCATCGAAATCAAGCCGATCGTTGAACTCCTTTGCCGTATTAACGGCATCCTGACCCGTCATGGAGTCTACCACAAAAAGAGTCTCCGATGGATTCACAGCCGCTTTGATTGCCGTGATCTCGCGCATCATCATCTCATCGACCGCCAAACGACCCGCCGTATCGACAATGACCACATTATAACCGTTTTGACGAGCATGTTTGATCGCATTTTCGGCAATCTGCACCGGATTTTTGTTCCCATCCTCGGTGTAGACCTCCACACCGATCTGACCGCCCAATACTTTCAACTGATCAATTGCTGCCGGACGGTAGACGTCACCGGCCACCAACAGCACTTTCCGGTTTTTCTTCTCTTTGATAAAAGCAGCCAACTTTCCGGAGAAAGTTGTCTTACCCGAGCCCTGCAAACCGGCGATAAGCACCACGGCCGGCGTACCATCCAATTTGATGTCGGTAGCCGTGCCTCCCATCAACTCGGCCAACGCATCACGCACGATCTTGGTCATCATCTGACCGGGCTTAACGGCTGTGAGCACATTTGCACCCAACGCCTTCTGCTTCACATCATCGGTGAATGTCTTGGCTACTTTATAGTTGACATCGGCATCAATCAGCGCACGGCGGATCTCTTTGAGCGTTTCCGCGATATTGATCTCCGTAATACGACCTTCGCCTTTGAGGATCTTAAACGACCGTTCGAGTTTATCGGTTAAATTATCAAACATGATTCCCTAAAATTTTTGACCACAAAGATAGCGAATTTGATTCCAATATTCAAAATCTACCTTTGTAATTTACCGCAATGCTCCAAAAGCTGCTATTTCTTTGCTTCGATGGCATCGATCGCGCTGATCACCGCACTGCGTAGTCCGCGCCGTTCCAACTCTGCAACGCCAACAATGGTTGTTCCTCCGGGGGAGCAGACGGCATCTTTCATCGCAGCAGGATGCTGCCCCGTAGCGAGTTGCAAGCTTCCTGTACCGACCAGCACCTGACTGGCCATGCGATAGGCATCGGCTCGCGAAATACCGTGTTTTACGGCGGCATCAGCCAGTGCCTCGATAAACACCGCAGCAAATGCCGGACTGCAACCGCACACCGTACCAGCCACACCCAACTGCGGCGTATCGACTGACATAATAATAGCCACGGTCGAAAACAGCTTCTGGAAATCCGACCACTCGCTCTCCGAGAGCGAATGTCGCCGTTCACAGACGATGATTCCCGCACCAACAGCCACCGGCGTATTGGGAACAGTCGAAAGGTGATGTGTTCCGGAGGCGAGAAACTCCTCGTAACGTTCAAAGGTCATACCGGCTGCCACCGAGATCACGATTTTCTGCGCAAGCCGATCTATTATAGGTGTGACGAGAGTCTCGACCAGATTCGGTTTCACGGCGATAACAATATAATCGGCGAAATCGGCCACCTCGGCCGCCGTATCGAAGGCTCGAATGCCGCGCCGCGCTGCGTTGTCGCATAATTTGTCATAATGTCGCGCACACGCCCCGATCTGATCGGGTTGAAGTGCGTGGGTCAACAACAAGCCGTCACAGAGTGCCTGCGCCATGTTGCCGAATCCGATAAATCCGAGTTTCATCTTCTATTTTTTATTTGGTATAATCGCGTTCGCCGAAGATCAACGATCCCACACGCACCATGGTCGAGCCGCAATCGACTGCCATGCCATAATCGTGGGACATACCCATAGAGAGCGTATTGAACCGCGCTCCAAAGTAGGGTTGCAACAAATCGAAACAACGTTTCAATTCATGAAAATCGCGGCACACAACCTCTTCGTCTTCGCTGTTGGTCGCAATGCCCATCACGCCGCGCACACAGATATTGGGCAGATCGGCAAAAGGTGCTTTGCGCACATATTGCAACAGCTCCTCGATATTCCAACCGGTTTTAGTCTCCTCCTGTGCCACATGAATTTCCAAAAGAATTTCGAGCAGACGGCCGCATCGTTCGCCCTCTCGCTGAATGGTTTCGACCAATTTGGGCGTATCAACCGACTGAATCAGGGACACAAACGGAGCAATCATCCGTACTTTATTGGTTTGCAGATGGCCAATCATATGCCACTCAATATCTTGTGGCAGAACTTTTTGCTTTTCGCACAACTCCTGCGGACGACTCTCGCCGAAAACGCGGTGACCGGCGGCATAGGCTTCGCGAATCGCCTCCGTAGGGTGCATCTTCGACACGGCGACCAACGTTACATTTTCGGGCAGCGTACTGCGCACCAACGATATTTGACGAGCTATTGACATAAATTCAAGATTGATCGCGTAAAATTACACAAAAACCGAGCAAATAAAAAAGCATCCGGCTCTTTTTTGCCATTTATCGAATTGTTTTCTATCTTTGAAGTCAAACTTTACAAATTTATTATGAAAAATCTTCGATTGATTCTTGCAGTGGCAGCCCTCGGTGCTTACGGAGTCGCCGCCGCTTGTACCAATTTCATCGTCACAAAAGGCGCTTCGACCGATGGTTCGGTCATGGTGACCTATGCCGCCGATTCGCATGCGCTCTATGGCGCATTGTATCACACTCCGGCCGGAAAATTCAAGGCCGGCAGTCTGTTGCCCGTTTATGAATGGGACACAGGTCGTTATCTGCGCGATATTCCGCAGATTGCGCAGACCTATTCAACGATCGGCAACATGAACGAACACTCGGTCATCATCGGCGAAACGACCTACGGAGGTCGTCACGAATTGGAAGATTCAACCGGACGCATGGATTACGGGTCGTTGATCTACATCACCTTGCAACGCGCCAAAACGGCTCGCGAGGCGATCGACATCATTGTTGAGTTGGCAAATACATACGGTTACGCATCGAGCGGCGAATCGTTCTCCATCGCGGACCCCGATGAGGCTTGGATCATGGAGTTGATCGGCAAAGGTTGCAAACTCGATGCCGCCGGCAACAACACGCGCAAAGGCATCGTTTGGGTGGCACGCCGCATTCCCGACGGTTATGTATCGGCGCACGCCAATCAGGCTCGGATCACAACCTTCCCGAAAAACGATCCCGAAAATTGTCTGTATGCTCCCGATGTGATCTCTTTTGCACGCGAAGTGGGTTACTACAATGGTTCGGACGACGATTTTAGTTTCAGCGACACCTATGCTCCGCTCGATTTCGGCGGTATGCGCGGTTGTGAAGCGCGTGTCTGGGCATTTTTCCGCACGGTGGCCGACGGCATGGACAAATATACGGATTATGCGCTGGGGCACAATGCCGCCAACCGCATGCCTTTGTGGGTAAAACCCAACGCAAAGGTTTCGCCCAAGCTGTTATTCGACTGCATGCGTGACCACTACGAAGATACACCAATGGATATGACCACCGATCTGGGAGCCGGAGGTAGTGCTTGCCCCTACCGTTGGCGGCCGATGACCTTCAAGGTTGACGATGTTGAGTACACCAACGAGCGCGCCACAGCCACACAGCAGACCGGATTTTGGTTCGTAGCACAAGCTCGCGCAAATGTATCGCGCGACATGGGGATCCTCTGGTTCGGTGTAGACGATGCCGCAACCTCGTGTTTGACACCGATCTATTGCTCGGCACAGCAGGTTCCCGAATGTTTCAGCGAGCAGAACGGTTCGATGCTCTCGTATTCGCCCACCTCTGCTTTCTGGTTATTCAACCGCACAACCAATTTCGCCTACATGCGTTACGACATGATCGCGGCCGACATCCGCAAAGTGACGGACGAGTGGGAGAACAACAAGTTACAAATGGTCAAGGTGATAGATATGGAGGCCACAAAGATGTCGGAGAAGAAACGCCGCCAATATCTGACCGACTATTCGGTCGGAGCGGCACAAAAACTCTTCGATCGCTGGCAGAAACTCAACGGCTATCTGTTGGTGAAATATGTCGATGGAAATGTCAAAAGCGAACATACGGGCGTACTGCAATTCCTCGATGGCACGGGATCTGCGGCTCACTTTATCGACAACGGCAACGGACGCGAAATTCCGGATAAAATCCAGTTTCCGGGTTATAATGAGAAGTGGCGTCGTGCCGTGGCCAAGGATAACGGCGAAATTTTAAAGGTTGTAAAATAATTTCTACCAGATTATGAAATACGACATCATCATCGTGGGCAGTGGGCCCGGGGGTTATGTGGCGGCCATTCGGGCGGCACAGTTGGGCAAAAAAGTGGCACTTGTTGAGCGTTCGGAGCCCGGAGGCGTTTGCCTCAATTGGGGGTGTATCCCCACCAAAGCGTTACTCAAAAGTGCGCAGGTGTACACCTATTGTACCCATGCCGATCAATACGGCTTGGAGCTGAAAGGGGATATTACGCCCGACCTCGCGGCAATCGTCACGCGCTCGCGCACGGTGGCTGAAACCATGTCAAAAGGGGTGCAATTCTTACTTAAAAAGAGTAACATCGACCTGATTTCGGGATTCGGACGGCTCGTAACCGCCTCAACAATTGATGTCGACGGTGAAACCTACGAAGCCGATCATATCATTCTGGCCACCGGCGCACGTCCGCGCGAGATGCCGTTTATGCCGATCGACGGCGAGCATGTGCTCTCGTCGCGACAGGCGTTGCTGCTGGATCGGTTGCCGGAGTCGATGATTGTGGTCGGTTCGGGGGCAATCGGGAGCGAATTTGCGTGGTTCTATGCGGCATTGGGAGTCAAAGTAACGATTGTCGAATACCTGCCACGTATCATGCCGCTCGAAGACGAAGAGGTGTCGAAAGCCATGGAACGTGCCTTCCGCAAGATGCGCGCCGCGGTCATGACCTCAACGACCGTCAAAGCGGTCAAAGTCAACGAATCGGGTGCCTGTGAGGTTGAGATCGAGGGTAAAAAAGGGGTCGAAACACTCACGGCAGAGATCGTATTGTCGGCGGTGGGCATTCAGTCGAATATTGAAAATATCGGGTTGGAATCGTTGGGAGTAACCGTAGAGCGTGGCAAAATCGCAGTAGATGCGTTTTATCGTACAAATATCGCCGGAGTTTATGCGATTGGCGATATTGTCGGTGGTCCTGCGTTGGCGCATGTGGCCTCGGCCGAGGCGATTTGTTGCGTGGAGGCGATCTGCGGATTGAACCCTGCTCCGGTAGATTACAGCTCCATTCCCTCGTGCATCTTCACCTCGCCCGAAGTGGCATCGGTCGGCATGACCGAACAGCAGGCGCAAGAGCAGGGTATCACCTATAAAGTCGGGCGATTCCCCTTCACCGCATCGGGTAAGGCAACGGCCGCAGGCGACCGCGATGGTTTTGTAAAGTTGATCTTCGACGAGAGGGAGCAATTGATCGGCGCACACATGGTCGGCGCAAACGTCACCGAGATGTTGGGCGAAACAACCCTTGCCAAGATCATGGGAGCCACCGCACACCGCATCGCTCGCACCATCCATGCCCACCCAACCATGCACGAGGGGATCATGGAGGCCGCCGAAGCCGCGTTAGGGGCAGCAATTCATTTATAACCGAAAATAGTTCGAAAATTGAGCTGCACGACATGGATCATGTCGTGCAGCTCTCTTTATCAGTCTCTCTTGAAAAGCTCTTCCGAAGAGCGTACATCGCTCAAAAAAAGGCCTTGTGCCGGAGCTCCGGCACTTGACCGCGAGAGATCACGACTCTCGATGATCGCTCGAAAATCGGATGGAGTATAGCGACCTCGCCCCACATCGACCAACGTTCCCACCAACGAACGCACCATATTGCGCAGAAAACGGTCGGCACGAATCGTAAAACAGTAAACCCCTTGCTCATCGACTGTCCACTGAGCCTGCATCACATGACAAATGTTGGTTTTGTTATTCGAATTGAGTTTGGCAAACGAGGTAAAATCTCGATATTCGAGGAGGATTGCCGCGGCTTCATTCATCCGCGCCATATCCAACGGCACGTAATATTGCCACGATAGATGACGGGTAAGCGGATTTTTTCGCGGCTCGATATAATAGCGGTATTCGCGCTCACGAGCGTGGTAACGTGCATGCGCCTCTTCACTCACCGCCGTCACATTGCTTACTGCAATATCGTTGGGCAGCATAAAGTTCAACTTACAAACCAATTGTATGGGGTCGGCAATCGGCGATAGAATATCGAAGTGCGCCACATAGTAGGAGGCATTGACCCCCGAATCGGTACGTCCGGCCCCCGTTATCTGGATCGGTTCACGCAACAGCGTTGTCAGACCCCGTTCGAGGGTCTGTTGCACCGAGGGCTGGTTGGGCTGCCGCTGCCAGCCACAATAGGCGGCTCCAAGATAACGAAGTTCGATAAAATAACGCATAACGGGTGCAAAGATACAAAAGACAAATCAGATTTCGACAAATCGCCGAAAATCCACCATGCAATTTCAAAGAGTTTTTTCCGTTATGCTGCATATTAGTATTAAAATTCGTATCTTTGCACGAATACATTTTTTTGCAGAACATGAAAGCAGCCATCATAGGATATGGGAAAATGGGGCACGAAATCGAGCGAATCTTGCACGAACACGGCCACGAAGTAGTACTCATCATTGATGCCGACAATACGGCCGATCTTGATGCCACTCACCTCAAAGAGGTTGACGTAGCAATTGAGTTCACAATGCCGGCAACGGCCTACCACAACATTCGCACCTGTATCGAGTGCGGCACGGCCATTGTCAGCGGCACAACCGGCTGGACAAATCGGCTCGATGAGTTGAAACAACTCTGCAAGGAGCGGGGTGGTGCGATGTTCTACGCATCGAACTACTGCCTCGGTGTCAATCTGATGTTTCGGCTGAACAGACAATTAGCGGCTATGATCAACCGAGTGGGGGGGTACGATGTACGGATCGAAGAGGTACACCACACCCAAAAGAAAGACGCGCCGAGCGGTACGGCCATTACGTTGGCCGAGGGTGTTCTTGCCGAGTTGCATACAAAGAGCGCGTGGGTGAACTACGCACCCGAAATCGACGAAGCCGCCCATCGCATCACCTCTCCGCAAGCCGCAGCCGCCAACGAACTGGTGATCGGTTCGGTACGCGAAGGTGCTGTGGCCGGAATTCACACCGTCACCTATGAATCGGACGACGATGTGCTGGAAATTCGCCATTCAATCAAAAATCGGCGCACACTGGCACAAGGTGCGGTTATTGCAGCCGAATTTCTCTGCGGCAAGCAAGGAATATACGGCATGGATGACCTGTTAAAAGAATAAACACGCACAATTAAGAGATATTGCTTAATGGGAAAATTGAGAACAATACTACGGAATAAATGGGTCGGTTTTTCGCTGGCCGCTCTGCTTTACACACTTTGGTTCGTTGTCTGGACCGGAAATTTATGGTTATTACTCGGATTGCCGATCATCTACGACCTCTATATCTCGCGCTATTTCTATCGCTATGTGTGGCAGCACAACGCCCGCCTATGCGAACGCAGCAAGAGCTATAAATTGGTCTACGAATGGATTAACGCAATTATTTTTGCAACCGTTGTGGCCACGTTGGTGCACATCTTCGTGTTCCAGATGTATGTCATTCCGACCTCATCCATGGAGAAATCGCTACTCGTGGGAGATTATCTCTATGTGAGCAAGGTCGCATACGGCCCGCAGATGCCCAACACTCCGGTTGCATTCCCGTTCGTACACCACACAATGCCCTTCTCGCAGACCAAAAAATCATTTTCGGAGATCGTCCAATGGCCCTATCATCGGCTCAAAGGGTTGGGCAAAATCAAACGGAACGATGTGGTCGTCTTTAATTTTCCGGCAGGAGATACGGTGTTGGTCGAGAATCAGGCCGCTACCTATTACGATGTTCTGCGTAGCTACGAACAGTCGTTCGGCAAAGAGGAGGGGCGTCGCCAACTCAATGACAAATTCACGGTAATCAATCGTCCGGTCGATAAGCGTGAAAATTACATCAAACGATGTGTCGCTATTGCAGGCGATTCGTTGGAGGTACGCAACGGGCAGGTCTATGTCAATGGAGCGGCACAGAAGATAATCCCCGGGTTGCAGCACATCTACATCATCCAGACCTCATCGCCGCTTACGCAATATGCACTCGACAATTTGGGCATTACGGAGTACAACGGTAACGGATCGGTTTACGAAATGCACATCACCGATGAAGTAGCCTCGAAACTCAAAGCATTGAGCAATGTAATCTCCGTGCGACAATACATCGCCATGCCGACCACAGACGTCTATCCGCAATGGGATACCCCACGTTGGAGTGTAGACAACTACGGCCCGATTTGGATTCCCAAACGTGGAGCGACCGTTGCTTTGACACTCGAAAATCTGCCGCTATACGAGCGAATCATCACCGCATACGAAGGGCATCGGTTGGAGGTCGATCAAGATACGATCCGTATCGACGGAGAGCCGGCCACCGATTACACCTTCGCGATGGACTATTATTGGATGATGGGGGATAACCGCCACAACTCGGCCGATTCTCGTTATTGGGGCTTTGTTCCCGAAGACCATATTGTCGGCAAGGCCTCGTTCGTATGGCTGTCGCTCGATACCAACAAGTCGTTCCCCTCGAATATCCGTTGGGAGAGGTTGTTCGGTAAAGTGCGCTAAGCCGTGGCGGAGGATAGCTATTTGACTGTTGCCGCCCCCATAGAGGCGGCACTTCGCGAACGGAGCAGCAAGTTTCTGGCATTCATCTATCCGGTACAAAACGAGGAGCAGATCCGTGAGATTTTGGACGGACTCCGCAAGCGATATTACGATGCGACACACCACTGTTATGCATGGCGTTTGGGACCCCAAGGCGAATCATTCCGCTCCAACGACGATGGGGAACCTTCTGGAACCGCCGGAAAGCCCATTCTCGGACAGCTGCTCTCGCAGGCGTTGACCGATTGTTTGATTGTGGTGGTGCGTTATTTCGGTGGGACAAAGTTGGGCGTTGCGGGGCTGATTGCCGCCTATCGTGAATCGGCAGCCGAGGCAATCGCCGCCGCCGAGATTGTCGAACGCACGGTCAATCGTTCGATCAAGGTCGATTTTTCTTATATCATCATGAATGACATCATGCGCGTGGTCAAAGAGTTACAACCTCAAATCGAAAAACAGGAGTTCGATAACCTCTGCACCATGCACTTCTCGATTCGCGAAAGCCGTGCCGACCTGCTGACCGAGAAACTGCGCAAGGCCGGCGGAAGCATACAAGAATAACATGGCACACGAAAACACAATATATATAAAAGGCGCGCGCGTACACAATCTGCGCAACATAGAGGTCGAAATTCCGCATGAAAAATTGGTGGTTATCACCGGTTTGTCGGGTTCCGGAAAATCGACATTGGCCTTCGACACGATCTTTGCCGAGGGGCAACGACGATATGTCGAAAGTCTGTCGGCCTATGCCCGCCAATTTTTAGGGAAGATCAACAAACCCGATGTCGATATTATTTCGGGCATCGCACCTGCGATTGCCATCGAACAGAAGGTCAACACGCGCAATCCGCGTTCGACCGTCGGCACCACCACCGAGATATACGACTACCTCAAACTGCTCTATGCCCGTATCGGACATACGTTTTCGCCCGTATCGGGCGAGGAGGTGCGCTGTTACAGCGTCGATGATGTCGCTACACAACTGCTTGCTCACAACGATGCTCGTGCAATTATCGCGGCTCCGCTGATTTTGGGAAAAGGGCAGGGCATTATCGAGAAGTTGACACTGTTGCTCTCGGACGGACTGATGCGCATATATACCAACGGAGAGAGCCGTCTGATCGAAGAGATATTACCCGAAATCACCGCAACAACCCACCCCGATGAAATCCTAATCGTCATCGACCGACTGCGTGTGGCACAGGATGATGACACACAAACCCGCATTCGCGATTCGGTCGCACGTGCCTTTTCCTATGGCGAAGGGGTCTGCCGCGTGATTACGGAGAACTCGGATAACCTCTACTCCTCGCGATTCGAAGCCGATGGAATCGAATTCGAACCACCGAGCGAATATTTGTTCAGCTTCAACAACCCGATCGGGGCCTGTCCTCGGTGCGAAGGCTACGGCAAAGTGATCGGTATTGACGAAGATCTGGTCGTACCGGATAAAAGCAAGACGATCTACGAAGATGCTGTTGCTTGTTGGCGTGGCGAAACCATGCGCAAATGGAAGGAGGAGTTAGTGGCCAATGCCTACAAATTCGACTTTCCGATCCACACCCCTTTTTACGACTTGACAGCCGCGCAAAAGCGATTATTGTGGCGCGGCAATAGCTACTTCCACGGATTGGATGACTTTTTCGCCTATATTGATTCCGAGCGAAGAAAGATTCAATTCCGCGTCATGAAGGCTCGTTACACGGGAAAAACGGTCTGTCCCGAATGCGGCGGATCGCGTCTGCGGAAAGAGGCACTCTATGTGCAAGTCGGCGGCAAAACGATTGCCGATCTGGTGACGATGCCCGTTGATGAGCTGATCGGTTTATTCGGCACACTGCAACTCGATGAACACGACACAAAAACGGCATCACGTGTGTTGATCGAGATTCGAAACCGACTTCAATATCTGGCCGATGTGGGGTTGGGCTATCTGACCCTCGACAGATTGTCGTCCACGCTATCGGGCGGAGAGAGCCAGCGAATCAACTTATCAACCTCGTTGGGAAGTAATCTGACCGGATCACTCTATATCTTAGATGAGCCGTCAATCGGACTACATCCGCGCGATACAAACCGACTGATAAAAGTATTACAGCAACTTCGTGATCTGGGCAATACGGTGATTGTCGTTGAACACGAAGAGGAGGTGATCCGAGCGGCGGATTACTTGGTCGATATTGGGCCCAAAGCGGGGTATCACGGCGGTGAGGTGGTGTTCAGCGGAACGATTGCAGATCTGATGAAATGCAAAAAAAGTCTTACGGCCGACTACCTCACGGGCCGGCGTACCATAGAACCTCCGCTCACACCACGCGGTTGGAGCCACTCTATCTTAATAAAAGGGGCACGAGAGAACAACCTACGCAACATAACTGTTCGCATTCCATTAGGAGCAATGACATGCATTACCGGAGTCAGCGGCAGCGGAAAATCATCGCTGGCCAAGGGTATTCTCTATCCCGCACTACGGCGCATGCTCTTCGATACGGGGGTAAAGCCGGGCGATTTTGACGGAATCGACGGAGATGTCCGGATGCTTAAATCGGTAGAGATTGTCGATCAAAATCCAATCGGTAAATCATCGCGATCGAACCCTGTGACCTATATCAAAGCCTATGACGAAATTCGTCGGCTCTATGCCGATCTGCCCCATGCGCGGCATACGGGACTTTCAGCCTCATCGTTCTCGTTCAACATTGCTGGCGGTCGTTGCGAAGAGTGTCAGGGAGAGGGCATTATCAAGGTGTCGATGCAATTTATGGCCGATGTGGAGTTGGTTTGTGAAACCTGCGGCGGGAAACGATTCCGCGATAAGATTCTCGAAATCAAATATCGCGACAAATCCATATACGACATATTGGAGATGACGGTGGACGATGCTGTGACTTTTTTCGGCGAGGAGAAGAAAAACACAACTTGTCGCCGAATTATCGAACGGCTGAAACCGCTGCAAGATGTCGGCTTGGGTTACATCAAACTGGGGCAATCCTCGTCCACACTCTCCGGCGGAGAAAGCCAGCGTGTAAAACTCGCCTCGTTTCTCACCAAAGACAGCGAGCAGGGCGGTGTGATGTTTATCTTTGACGAGCCGACCACCGGCCTTCATTTTCACGATATCAACAAGCTGCTGGCCGCTTTTAACGCCTTGATCGAACGCGGGCACACGATCGTCATCGTCGAACACAACATGGATGTGATTAAATGCGCCGATTGGGTGGTCGATCTGGGACCTGAGGCGGGTACGGGCGGCGGAAAAATCGTCTTCGAAGGGACACCGCGCGAGTTGGAGAAGTGCAAGGAGAGTTACACGGGGCAATATTTGAGTCTACGCACCAAACTTTAAAAATCAAATGGAATTCTATACATACCAATTGCCGAATGGCATTCGCGGTATCCATCGGCAGGTTAAGGGCTCGGTAGCACATTGTGCGCTGGTCGTCAATGCCGGAAGTCGCGATGAACATCCCGATGAATTCGGGTTGGCACACTTCGCCGAGCACGCCTTTTTCAAAGGTACGGAGCGGCGCAAGGCGTGGCAAGTGAACTGTCGCTTGGAGAATCTCGGCGGCGAGCTCAACGCATTCACCACCAAAGAAGATACCACCATCCACGCCACAACCCTGCGCGGTGACTTCTCTAAGGCAGCCGAACTGATCGCGGATATTGCCTTTCGTTCCACTTTTCCCGAACGCGAATTGGAGCGCGAAAAAGAGGTGATCGTTGACGAAATCAACACCTACAAGGATTCGCCGGCCGACTTGATTTATGACACATTCGAGGAGATGATATTTGCCGATTCGGAATTGGGGCACAATATCTTAGGACGGAAGAGTTCGCTGATGCGATTTGGCGGAGATACTTTGCGCCGTTTTGTC
This sequence comes from uncultured Alistipes sp., assembly GCA_964404645.1. GTDB lineage: Bacteria > Bacteroidota > Bacteroidia > Bacteroidales > Rikenellaceae > Alistipes. The sequence continues at coordinate 3,260 of CAYOKU010000024.1, read as the reverse complement.
GAGCGCACACACACCACCGATGAAATGGTCTTTTCGTCTATCGGGAATTTTTCTTCGCGAACAGTCGAGGCGGTTGCTACCCGTTATTTTTCCGAGCGAGCGGCCTCCGCACGCTCGTTCAAACGGTCGGTAGCAGCAGCCTGCAAACCATTCGAAAAAGAGGTGGTTAAGCATACGCACCAAACCCACTGCATCATCGGCAACCGCGCCTACGGCATTGGAGAGGAGAAACGACTACCGTTAGCTCTATTAATCAATATCTTAGGTGGTCCATCCGCCAATTCACTGCTGAATACGGTCATTCGCGAAAAAAACGGATTGTCGTACAACATCGAGGCCTCCTACACACCGTACAGCGAAACGGGTATCGTGGCGATCTATTTCAGTTCCGATCACGCCAATGCCGATCGGTGTATCACGCTGATAGAAGAGCAATTGCATAAATTACGCACCACACAACTCACCGCCAGACAGCTCTCGATGGCCAAAAAACAGTTCATTGCCCAACTTGCCATATCAAGCGAAAGCAACGAGAGCTACATGCTCGGTGCAGGAAAAAGCATGCTTGTGCACGGCGAGGTCGATACGATGGAGGCCGTCTATGCCAAAGTGGGGGCTTTGGCTGCCAATCAGTTAACCGAAGCAGCCGAAGAGATTTTTTCAAATATGTCACGATTAATCTATAAGTAGGGTATATGGACACACTCGAAAAATACATACACGACTTCTCGGAGCCCGAAACCGCGCTGTTGCACGAACTCGACCGCGAAACGCACCTTCGGCTAATTGCTCCACGCATGCTTTCGGGGCACATTCAGGGCGAATTATTGAAACTATTGGTGATGATGTTGCGACCGCAACGGATACTCGAAATCGGCACATTCACAGGATATTCAGCGTTGTGTATGGCTGCTGGATTGGAGCACGGAGCGGAGTTGCACACGTGCGAGGTGGAGGACGAGTTGGAGGAGTTGGCTCAATCGTTTTTCAACCGCAGCGAACATGGGGACAAGATCCACCTGCACATCGGTTCGGCACTTGACATCGCGCCAAAACTTGGTGGGGTATTCGACCTCGTATTTATCGACGGCGACAAACGCGAATATCCCGATTACTACCGCATGCTGATGGGTGACAACGGAGGCATTCCTCTGGTAGAGAGTGGATCGGTGCTGATCGCCGACAATATCCTATGGTCGGGAAAAGTTCTTGAACCAATTGCACACGGAGACCACCACACGCAGGCTCTCGTGGAGTTCAACCGAATGGTTGCCGCTGACGAGCGGGTAGAAAATATCATCATTCCGTTGCGTGACGGATTAAATCTAATTCGCATCAAATAATGGAAATCAAAGAGTTGCAGGATAGGGTAGACGGCTGGATCAAGAGCTACGGAGTGCGCTATTTCAGCGAGCTGACCAATATGGCCTGCCTAACAGAGGAGGTCGGAGAGTTGGCACGTGTCATGGCACGTCAATATGGTGATCAATCCTTCAAAGAGGGCGAGAAGAGTAACCTCGCCGATGAAATGGCCGATGTTCTGTGGGTTCTGGTCTGTTTGGCAAATCAGACGGGAGTCGATTTAACGGCTGCCATCGAGGAGAATTTCGCCAAGAAAACAACTCGTGACTGCCAACGTCACAAAGAGAATCCGAAGCTAAACCCATAAAATTATTCGATTTATAGAAAAGAGAAAGAGCCGGTCTATTTGTTTAGACCGGCTCTTTTCGGATTTATGGAGCGACTACTCCAATTTCAGATCGCGCTTAATCCCCTCGATCTTCGCATCAAGTTCTCCAAGCACTCGTTCATAATCGGCGACCGAAGGCAATGCGGCCTTCACCCCAAAATAAAATTTAATCTTAGGCTCTGTACCCGATGGGCGCACCGAAACAGCCGTTCCGTCTTCGGTAAACCATTGCAGCACATTGCTGCTATCCTGCTCAATCGGAGTTTTAGCTCCACTCTTAACATCAAGCGTTTCAAGTGATTTGAAGTCATTAATCTTCACGACCGGAGATCCGAGAATCGTCTTGGGAGGATTCTGACGAAAATCAACCATCATTTGCTGAATCAACTCGGCTCCCTCCTTGCCCGTGCGAACCACCGAAACAAGGCCTTCGCGGAAAAATCCGTACTTCACATAGAGATCCTGCAACCATTCGTAGAGCGTCATGCCCATCGTATCCATTGCCCAAGCAGCCGCTTCTGCCGCCAACGAACAGGCCGAAACGGCATCTTTATCACGCACATAATCACCGGCAAGGTAACCGAACGACTCTTCGCCGCCACCGATATACTGCATCTTACCCTCCTGCTCGCGGATAATCTTGGCGATGTATTTGAATCCGGTGAGGCAATCAAAACATTTCACCCCAAAGAAATCCGCCACAGCATTGGCCATCTGCGAGGTAACGATCGTCTTAACAACATACTCCTTACCATTGAGTCGTCCGAGTTCAGCCCAACGTGTGAGCTGGTAGCTCAACAGCAGCACCAATGTCTGATTGCCGTTCAGCAAGATATACTCACCCTTTTTATTACGCAAGGCCACACCGATCCGATCTGAGTCGGGGTCTGTTGCCAGCACCAAATCAGCACCCTCCTTTGCCGCAAGGTCGATCGCCATAGACATGGTTTTGCGCTCTTCGGGGTTAGGAGAGGCCACCGTTGGGAAGTTGCCATCAATCACCGCCTGCTCAGGCACGAGCGTCACGTTGGTAAATCCGAACTTCGCAAGCGATGCCGGGACAAGCCGAACTCCGGCTCCGTGTAACGGCGTATAGATAATTTTCAGATCACGATGCCGCTTCACCGATTCAGGCGAAAGCGAAAGCGCGTGGATTGCATCGAGATACTGCTCATCGAATTTTTCATCGAGAATGGTGATATTTTCGCGATTACGGCCCGTTTGAATCATCGCAATATCGGTGATTTTCTCTACTTCGGCAATAATATTCTTATCATGCGGTTCGGTTACCTGCGCGCCATCGTTCCAATAAGCCTTATAACCGTTGTACTCCTTCGGGTTGTGCGAAGCGGTCACAACCACTCCCGAATGGCACTTCAAAGTCCTAATTGCAAAGCTCATTTCAGGTGTCGGACGCAGCGCATCGAAGAGAAAAACGGTGCACCCATTGGAGGCGAAAATATCGGCCACATGCTCGGCAAACATGCGCGAATTGTTGCGGCTATCGTGACCGATTGCAACACGAATTTGCTCGCCTTGGAAATTCTTCTTCAAATAGTTCGAAAGCCCC
>CAYOKU010000023.1:0-33988 GCA_964404645.1 uncultured Alistipes sp. | reverse complement strand
CATGAGTGTGCCCGATGTGCCGATTGCGCAGACCAGATGATCAATTTTTCCGCCGGTTTGTTGCCAAATTTCGAGTGCCGTATTCTCGTAGTGCGCCAAGTAGTTGCTTGCATTAGCAAACTGATCGGGCATAAAATATTTGTCGGGATTCTCTGCAACTAACTTGCGAGCCAGACGAATGGCTCCGTCAGTACCTTCGGCTGCCGGTGTCAGAATAACTTTTCCGCCGTAGGCGCGAATGATCTTGCGGCGTTCGACCGATACCGCCTCGCTCATGACGATCTCCACCGGATAGCCCTTGACGATTCCGATGACGGCCAACGCAATGCCGGTATTTCCGGATGTCGGTTCGATGATTGTTTTGCCGGCCTTCAGTCGTCCGTCGTGTTCGGCGGCTTCGATCATTTTGATTGCAATGCGGTCTTTGATGCTACCCGTGGGGTTGAAGCCCTCCAATTTGGCATATATTTTTACGTTTGGATTGGGCGATAGTTTGTTGATCCGTACCATCGGAGTCGATCCGATGGTTTCGAGGATATTTTTTTTGATTGACATATTTGTTTCAGTAGATGAATGTTATTGGATCGCTTCGGCCACAATTTCGGCCAAGTCGCGTACTGCATGTTTTGTGCCACGGCCAATTGCTTTTTTACAGAGCGGGCAGGCGGTGACAATTACATCGGCTCCTGTTGCCTCCAACTCATTGGTTACACCGAGCGCAATCTGAACCTGATCCTGATCTGAGATTGCCGTGTTCGCCAGCGATGATCCGCAACAGAGTGAATTTTCGCGCGTTGATGCGGGTTCCAGTAGAGTTCCCACTGCTTCGATTACGGCTCGCGGTTGGTCGTAAATGCCGCTGCCTCGCCCCAATTCACAGGGGTCGTGGTAGGTGTATTGCACCTCCGAATGGTTTAGATTTAGCCGTCCCGATTGCAGCAATCGCAGGATATATTCTGAGTGATGAAGGACTTCGATGCCATGCAGATCGTAATCTTCGCGGAAAACTTTCAAGCAAATCGGGCACGAGGTGACCAGCGTTGTGATGCCGTGTTTACGGAAGAGTTCGGTGTTGTAGCGCATCATTTTATGGGCAGAATCGGTCTCACCGGAGAGTTTTAACGGTCGTCCGCAGCAAACTCCGCCCTCGCGATCTGCCCACCAAACCTCTTCGCCAGCGGCTTCGAAAAGACGTTGCATGGCCGAAAGGATACGCGGTGTGAGTAGGGTCATGCATCCGGCAAAATAGCCGACTTTTCCCTCTCCTGATGACCGGTCTAACCCCTTGAAGTAGTCATAACGCCGCTCATCGGGAACATTGCGCATCTTGTCGCGTGCATTCAATCGCAGGGTGTTCAGGTCAATGCCGACTGGACATTTTGTTTCGCACCGTCCACACATCAGACAGTTGTCGGCAACTTCTCGGTGGAGCATACCGTAGCGGCGGTCGCGCAGAAAGTAGACCGATTGCACCTGTTCGATGCCGAGCACGCTTTGTAACTGACACGGGTCGATGCAGATACCGCAGCGTGAGCAGGCCTCGACCTGAAAATGGTCAAAGGATGACTCCTTCTCGCCCGAACGCAACTGGTAATGACGCAGAAAGATGAGCGGAATCTCGGTGAAAATGTGCATGTAACGCGAGAATGGCAACGCCACGAAGAAGAGCCCCAAAGACGATGAATAGAACCACCATGCAGCGGTTTCGAGATTCATCAGTGTCAATACGTTCACGTGTTCGGCCAAATATCCGCCTAATCCGCCCGTAAGAAAACCGCCACCACCGTAGAGGGCGCATGTGGCACTCTCGGCGAGAAGTCGAGCCGGAAAGATGAACCATAAAGCCGAAAGTGCAACTCGGTCGCCCACAACGTGTTTGGTGGTTCGGCGCATGCCCATTGAGCGAGCATAAAGCCGCTTGGCCCATGCCAAAGCCACTCCCGAAAGTACGAAAAGTAGCAGTAGATCCATGACCAAGTCGAACAGGGGTTTGTGTTCAAGCCCTGTGGCGAAGTATTTGAAGAAGACGTGTCCTTGCAACGGCACGTATCGAAAGCCAAGGTAAGCAACCGTTTCGATCCACCCCACGCTAATGAGCAAAAACCAACCGAATGCCAGACTCATGTGCATGTAACCCAACAGCGGATTGACGCGGAAGATGCGGCGGTGGAGAAGCGATTCGCGGATCACCTCCCAAATCGCTGAAAATGTGCGGAGGGTAGGTAAACCTCGGACGATCAGTTTTTGATCGGCGCGTGATAGCCGGACAATCCATGTAATCCATTTGGCCAGCAGCACGGCGAACATTACGGCTGCGCCGAGGATAAACGGCAACGTAAAAGGTGCGTAGAAAGTCATCTTAAAAATCCCCCAATTTACGTTTGATCAATAGAATAACGCCGCGTGTATTAATTCCGCGCGGGCAGGCCAGACGACATTTGCCGCACAGCATGCATTTGTTCATCTCCTCGTATGCTCCTTGGTATTCACCGCGGCGCACAAGCGTATGCACCTTGCGGAAGTTGAACTCCGTAAGGTTGCCGGCTGTGCAGACGGCTGTGCAGGCTCCACATCCGATGCAGGTTTGCAGTTCGGGCATTTCGTGCAAAATCTCATCGCTTTTGCGCAAGTTGTTGCGATCGACGTTGATCGCGCGCGGTTTAGAGATAGTATATCCGAAATTGATTGCTGCCATATGCTACGCCTCCACAAATTGCGCCGCTGCATCGGCCGCCGAGATGGCTTCGTTGAGCGATTCGCCGATATTTTTCGGAGCAGAGATCGCTCCGGCATAGAAAATTCCCTCCACAGGGCTCTTCACATTGTTCAAAAAGAGGTCGCGAGGAGCCAAAAAACCGTTCTCCGCACAGGAGAGCCCGGCTGTTGAAGCCAGCGTGGTATTGTCGTTGTTGGCACACATGCCCACCAGCAGGATCAACATATCGACACTCATCCGTAGCGGACGTCCCGTGAGTGTATCCTCCGCCTTGATCTGTACGCGGCCATCAATCATCGGGCTCGCCTCGGCGATACGCCCGCGCACGAAGTGGATGTTGTATTTTTGCTGTGCCTCTCGATACATCTCCTCGTATCCTGGGCCGAACATGCGGATGTCCATGTAAAAATTGAATACATCGGCATCGGGAAAGAGCTGTTTCATCTCCATCGCCTGTTTGACTCCTGTGATGCAGCACACCTTTGAGCAGTGTCGTTGGTTGACCTTCTCATCTCGCGAACCGACACAATGCAGAAAAGCGATCCGTTTAGGCGATGTCCCATCGGCCTTTGTCACGCGCCCCTCGTTGAACATCCGCTCCATGTCGACCGAAGTGAAGACATTATCGTAGATTCCGTATCCATACTCCTCCTTGATTGAGGCATCGAAGAGGGTGAATCCCGAACAGACAACCACGGCATCACAAGCCATAGTCGTTCCGTCGGCCAATGTTACGCTTTTGGCAGTCATTGCCGTGACCTCGGTTTGAGTCTTCACGGTAATATTCCGCTCGCCGATGTGGCGGCGCAACGATGTCACGATCTCCGCAGCCGAGGTGAACGAAGGGAACAACACGTGCCAACCGCGTAGTTTTCCGCCCAATTCGGCCTCTTTTTCAAGAATTATAGGTTCCACCCCCTGATCGGCCAAGCGCAAGGCACTCTGCATGCCGGCCACACCGCCGCCGATGATAATTACTCGTTTCTTCATCTGATGTTATTCATGCTATTACGGATTCAACGAGATGTATGCGCTCGATCCGTCGTTCATTTTTTCTATTCTCTTATGTCATAAACGGTGTCAGTGGGGCAACAGTTGACCACGGCCGAGGCCGGTTTGCCGATATATTTCCCGTTGCGTCCCAGATACTTGGCGGCCGGATCGTACTCAATGCCCATTTTATCGAGCAGCGGTTCGACATCCACCTGATGCATCTGCATGCCCAACACCCATGGATCGTAGCCTAACACCAATCCGGCCATCTCCTCATAGGTTAAGACCGGAATCCCGTGGCCGTTTTCACCGTAAGTCGTACCCTCCATCTCGGCGATTGTATATTGCCATTTGTCGAGGAACATGGCGCACCCCGGACAGTTAGCCACGATAAAATCGGGCTTGTAGGGTGCCATGCTCTCCAATTTCTTGTGCGAATTGGCGATCGAATAGCCGCGATTGGCCTGTACCAGATAGTTGCGAAATCCGAATCCGCAACAGTGCCGCCGTTCGGGGTAGTCTACACACTCACCGCCCCACGACTCAACCATACCGGCCAGCACATAGGGAAACTCCGACCCGCCGATACCCGATTTCGGAAAGATCTTGGCATAGTGACAGCCAATGTGTTCGACTACGTGTAACGGTTCGCCTGTGGCAGCATTGATAAGGCGGTGTTTGGCCTGTGCTGCGATCTGTTCGCGGAAGTGGAACATGATGTCCGATGTGTGAGCCAAACTTGCCGGTTTGCGGAATTCGCGTCCGGTGGCTTTAAATAAATTCTCGCGGGTGCGCTCCTCGGTTTCAGGAAATTCATGCCACGTGGCCAGAATCTCGGAGTAGACTCCGAACGAGGTGATGCACGATGACACCAGATTCTCGTACCCGGCCTCGGTCATCAGCGCAAATTGCCGCGCCACGACGGTCATAATGGTTTCCAAAGGCACAATGTCGGAGTGGTAACCGATTCCCGTGCACGAAGAGTGTTTCGGATCGTCCAAGAGCGTTTTGCCCAGATCGTGTCGCAAGATGTCGAGAAAGGCCTTCTCGCTGCCCGGAAAGAAATTCTGACGGATGCAACTACGTGCATAATAATAGTTGTCGTCGGCAATCTGTTTTTGGTAGTCTTGCCAACTTCTGCGTTTTATCATCGCCTAATAGTGTTCGTTGTTGTTATTGAGGAAGACATCCATCATATACTGTTGATCAGCTCCTTCGGCGTAGCCCATCTCGCGAGCCTTTTCATCGGAGTACTTTTCGATCGTATCAAACATCTTCATGCCGCCGCTTACCTCGAATATTTTGTGCAGTTCGTCGAGCGACTCATCGTCCAATCTGCGAAGTGCCCCCTCGCCATGACGCATGTAGACCGGCGTGAATTGGCCATAAATCTCCTTGTCGTTTTCGAAAATCCACTTCCAGACCGAACCCTGTTCGGGGTGCAGTTCGGGTTTGACCAACCGAGGTACGATGCAGTAACCTGTGCGGAGAATATTTTCGCCGATAATGCGTTTAAGAGCCAGTTGCTGACGACCCTTCTCGCTCTCAACAAAAAAACCGAGTTTCTGCGACAAGGTACGAAGAGCTTGGATGACATATCCGGGGGTGTTGCCGCGTGGACAGCGTGGTCGGCACGACATGCACTCTCCGCAATACCAGATCGTGTCGCTTTTGAGCAACGCCTCAATGGCCTCGTCATCGCGTGTCTGCACGGTGTTGACGATTTGACGCGGATCGTAATTGTAGAACTCTGCCGCAGGGCACACGCCGGTGCAGACACCACAGTTCATGCACGAACTCAGCCCCTCTTTCATGCGTACATCCTGCATGAGCATATCAAAATATTTTCCCATATATCTATCTACAAAAAAACCTTTGCAACTGCAAAGGTAGGGATTACTGCTCGGACAGTCAGTAGTATAAATACCTAATTTACCGCCGCTCGTAGTAGTCGAAAACAAATGGATATTCAAATTTATCACCCCGTTCGTGCCGCTCGCTGCTTCGGAGTCTCCATTCGTCCACATTCCATGCCGGAAAATGGGTATCCCCTTCATAGCTGCATTCGACACGGGTTAAATAGAGGCGATCGGCGATCGGCAATGCTTCGCGGTAGATTTGTGCACCGCCGATGATGAAAACCTCTTCTTCGGCCGAGAAAAGAGCGATCGCTTCATCGAGTGAGTGCACCACTCGGCACCCCTCGATAGTAAGAGGTTGGCGGGTGATGACGACATTTTCGCGGTTGGGGAGCGGTCGGCCAAGTGATTCGTAGGTGCGGCGACCCATAATGACCGGATGGCCCGAAGTGATCGCCTTGAAATGTTTCAGATCCTCCGAGATATGCCATAGTAGGTTGTTTTTATCGCCGATTGTACCGTTTTCGGCCACTGCTACAATGATGCTTACCATGATGATTCGGTTTTTAAAACGACATGTCGGCTTTGATTGCCGGATGAGGATCATACCCTTCGAGGCTGAAATCTTCGTAGCGGAAATCGAAAATCGATTTTACATCGGGGTTCAGACAGATTGACGGGAGTGGCCGCGGAGTGCGTGTTAGCTGCTCGTCAACCTGCTGCATGTGGTTCAAATAGAGGTGTGTGTCCCCAGTCGTATGGATGAATTCGCCCACTTGTAAACCACAGACCTGCGCCATCATCTGTGTCAGCAGTGCATAGGAGGCGATATTGAACGGCACACCCAGAAACGTATCGGCACTGCGCTGATAGAGTTGGCACGAAAGTCGCCCCTCGGCCACATAGAACTGGAACAGCACGTGGCAGGGTGGCAAAGCCATGTCGTCGACCTCGGCCACATTCCATGCTGACACGATGATTCGCCGTGATTCGGGATTGTGGCGAATCAGTTCGACCGCCTGCGCGATCTGGTCGATCACCCCTCCATCGGGTTTGGGCCACGATCGCCATTGGTAGCCGTAGACATGATTCAGATCACCAAATCGGTAACCGTCAATCGGCGAAAGTTCGCCGGCGGCCGCCAAAAAGGCTTCGCGGTCGAGTGGGAGTACGCCGTGGCGGATGCAGAGTTCGTTGTAGAAACGAAATGCATCGTTGTCCCAGATATGGACACTATTTTCGACCAGATAGCGGATATTCGTATCGCCCGACAGAAACCACAGCAACTCGTGGATAATTCCTTTCAAGTAGACTTTTTTGGTGGTCAGTAGCGGAAATCCGGCCGAGAGATCGAATCGCATCTGGTGGCCGAAGATACTCTTTGTGCCCGTACCCGTGCGGTCGCCGCGCACCACACCTTCGGTTTTGATGCGGCGCAGCAGATCGAGGTATTGTTGCATAATCAGAGGTATTTGAGGGTCAACTCTCCGGAGTCGTTCAGCACACCGACCGCCGGATTTTTCTCCCAACAGCCGAGGTTTACCACATGAAGCCCTGACTCGCGATAGTCGCGTGCGAAGTGCATGTGTCCGAAGATAAAATCGTCAACAGCGTGTGTCTGCGCATATTCGCGCGCATAGGCGATAAGCGGTTCTGTCAGCGAGGCATCGAAACCTCCGGCATCATTGTGTGACTTGCGCGATTTGCCGCTCCACCATCGACCGAACCTCATGGCCAGATCGGGGTGTACCCCCCACGAAAAGAGTATGCGAAGGGTTTTTGAACGGAAGATGGCGTTCATCAACCGGAGCATCGGCAGGTGTGCGATGTTCATGTTGTCGCCGTGCGCCACGAAGATCTGCCGACCGTGAAGAGTCATCAGGCGGGGCGCAGTGCAGATCTCCACGCCACATTCGCGTGCGAGGTAGTCGCCGACCCACATGTCGTGGTTACCTGTAAAGAAAATCACGCGGATGCCGCGATCGGTCAATTCGGCCAATTTTCCCAGTGTGCGCACGCAACCTTGGGGCACGACACGCCGATATTCGAACCAAAAATCGAAAATATCGCCCACCAGAAAGATTGCCTCCGCATCGCGTCCCGCCTCATCGAGCCAAGCGACAAATCGCTGCTCAACGCCACGAGCCGAGGCCGGATCGCCGGCTCCGAGATGTACATCCGATGCGAAGTAGATCATTTTTTATTTAGTCAGTTCTTCGAGTTTGCCGTCCAATGCTTTGGCCGATATGTCTTTGGCTACGATCGAACCCTGTTTGTCGATCAAGAAGTTGGCCGGAAGTTTCTGGACGTTGTAAAGACCCAATGCCGATGAGGCGCGTCCACGCAGGTCGCTGACTGAGATCCAAGGTAGCTGCTGTTCTTGCACGGTATTGATCCATAGGGCTTTTGAAGTGTCAATCGCTACTTGATAGATCTCAAAACCAACTCCCTCAGTCGCATATTTCTTGTAGACCTCTTTCAACTCGGCATTTTCGACATTGCCGTTTCCGAGTTCGGCCGACCAGAACGAGAGCAGCACAACCTTTCCCGTCAACGATGACAGACGTACCTTCTGTCCGAAAATATCGGTCAGGTTGAGGTCTGGATAGCCGGCTTCGGTAATCTGTGAGGTGAGGCTGATACGCGCATTCATGCGTGCAATCTCACCCAGCAGGGATTGCAGGTAGGGGGATTGAGGGTAACGCTCCTCAATCGCCTCGGCTACTGTGCGGTAATAGACCAAATCACTGTCGCCATTGAAGAGGTGAGCGTCGCCCGGCAGTCGCTGATAGAGGGCGTAAACGGCGGCCAGCGAGGATTTGTTTTCGATGATGAAGCGCAATTGTTCGCGCCGGATGCGGTAATATTCGGTGGTGTACTCCTTGATGAGGGTCTTGCGTTCCTCCTCCGTGAGGGTGGCATCAGCCACGCGCGTCGCGATATTATCGAGTCGTTGTGCACCGGTTACGAATGCTTGGTAGAATTCGCGCAACAGAGCCGACTCCTCCGAACCGTCTACCGTATAATTGCGGACGAAACTGCCCACCGAACTCAATGTCACACGATCCCCGCCCGCCAGCAGCAGCGGAATTCGCTCTCCGTTGCAGATCACGTTGTAAAGTGAGGGGGTCTTCGATACCCCTTTGAGTTGAAAAAAGTAGGCTCCGTCGTTGGTGAGTGTTGCCGAGTCAATGACCGATTGCGCAAGCGGCGATACCTGTTCCAGATAGACCGTCTTCGCATCATTGCTGACGATGCGTCCCGTAATTTTCACTTTCGACGATTGACAACCACACATCAATGCGGCTGCTGTCAGGGTTCCGAATAGAGTCTGTTTATTCATTTATAGTGATATTCGCGTTAAGGGAAACAAATATAGCAAAACAATTTAAAACTGAAAAATTATCCACGAAAAATTGGACTCCATGGAGCTTTTAATCCTCTGTGAAGTGACGAAAGACAGCAGCCTCCTGTTTGTCGTGTTATGGGGCAAGCGTGCCGCTGAGTTTGTGGTTTTGTTCGGAAGTTAGGCCGCGAACGCTCTAATTGCGATGTTGCCCGTTATTTTTGACATATCCGCGATTGTTGTTGTGCGGCGGACGATTTTTCTGTTGCTGTCGTGCGTATTGCTGTGGACGGTTTTGTGGCGGGCGACCTCCTTGTTGTGGACGTGCTGAAAAGTGCTGTTTATAATCACTTCGGAGATTATTTAAGGCTACTTCGTCGATTTCGATCTCTCCGCCGGACATCCGTTTGATATCTTTTACGATCACCTCGTTATTGGGGTGTTCCTGATTATATTCGTAACTTTTTGTGCGCATATAGCGCGCCAGATTATCCAGCGTTCGTGCCACCACTTGACGGTCGGGTTCGTCTGCCAAATTTCGCAGCACCTGTTCGACATACCGACCGTAGTGTTTGTAGGTAATGCGATGTTGCGAGTAGCCGAGCGGACGCGGTGTAATGGTCAACTCTTTTCGGGTTGGACGTGGATAAGGAGAATCGACATCCAGCTGAAAATCAGACATAATGTAGAGGTGATCCCACAGCTTATGGGTGAAATCGGCCGTGTCGCGCAGCAGCGGGTTCAGATTGCCCATGACTGCAATGACGGCACGCGCTTGTCGGTTGCGTTCGGTGCGATCTTCGATCTCGGAGAGCGAGTCGATCATCTCGTGGATATGACGCCCGTATTCGGGCAAAAACATCTTGCGACGTGTGTAATTATAGTTTTTTCTCATATAGTAATTGCAGATCTTCGCATTGCCGCAAAAAGGCCGCCGAAGCGTCCGATCGGTTCTTGTCGATAGATCTATTCAAGACTTTTTAGGACTTTGCGCTCCTTGCGGCCGAACGGTGTGGGATTGTTCCAACCTCGCGGAAAGTCATAACTTTGGGACAAAAGTAGGTAAAAATTCACGAAAAACAAGTTATGGCAAAAGTTTTAATCGTAGATCAATCAAAAAGTGTGCGAAACATTTTGCGAGAGCGGTTGGAGTATGAAGGTTTCTCGACCGAGATCGCCGAAGACGAGAGCGTTGCAGCGGTGTTGTGCGACAAAATTCCGTTCGATCTGATCCTTTCCGACACAGCCTATAAAATTCCGGATGCCGATATCCCCTACATCGCGCTTTCAACCGAACGGTCGATCGACTCGGCAGTAGAGGCCGTGCGCAACGGAGCACGCGATTTTCTGACCAAACCGATTGACATGAATCGGTTGTTGCAGTCTGTGCATCGTGCCATTGATGCTCCTGCGGCCGATGCTGTGGCTCCAGTTTCGGTGGCTCGTTCCGTGCGCCGTACCCACACCGCACGCACTGAGCCGATTATCGGTATCTCACCCGAAATAGAGCACGTGCGTCAGTTGATCGACAAGGTGGCTCCATGTGAAGCCAGAGTGCTGATTACGGGGGAAAATGGCACGGGGAAGGAGTTGGTGGCGCGTTGGCTCCACTTGAAGAGTGCACGAGCAACGGCTCCGTTTGTGGAGGTCAACTGTGCGGCAATCCCCTCTGAATTGATCGAAAGTGAACTCTTCGGGCACGAACGCGGAGCCTTTACCTCGGCTATCAAGCAGCGCAAAGGTAAATTCGAGCAGGCCGATGGCGGAACTCTATTTATGGATGAGATTGGCGACATGTCGCTGGCCGCACAAGCCAAGGTGCTGCGTGCGTTGCAGGAGAGCAAGGTAAGTCGGGTGGGGAGCGACCGCGATATTGAGGTAGATGTGCGAGTGGTGGCCGCCACCAACAAAAATCTACGCGAGGAGATCGCCAAAGGTAACTTTCGAGAGGATCTCTACCATCGGATCGGGGTCATCGTTGTGCGGGTGCCACCTCTGCGAGAGCATGTATGCGATATTCCGATGCTGGTAGATCATTTTTTGCATGTGATCGCCGCCGAATATCGGACTGCGCCCAAGCCCATCACTACCGATGCTGTTGTCGCACTGCAACAGATGCCGTGGAGCGGTAATATCCGCGAATTACGCAATGTTGTCGAGCGATTGACTGTGCTCAGCGGGGAGCGTATTACGGCCGAGGAGGTGAAAGCCTATTGCTGATCGCTCTGCGCGCGCTCACGCTTGGTCTGAAATGGCAAGAATCTCTTCGGCTCGATCGACAATTTGCCCAGCGCCTGATTGCACCAACTCTTCGCGCGAGCGGAAACCCCACGTTACACCGATTGATCGCACGCCGGCGGCCGTTGCGGTCTGCATGTCGATGCCCGAATCACCGATGTAAAGAACCCTTTCGCGTGCAACACCCGTTCGTGTGCAGATCTCCTCTACTACCGCCGGATCGGGTTTCAATGGAACGCCGACCCGTTGTCCGAAAACCACTTCAAAACGGATGTCGGGAAAAAATCTGTGGATCAACTTCTCGGTGCCGGCCTGAAATTTATTGGAGGCAACAGCCAATCGGATGCCGCGTTGCGAAAGAGCCTTCAAAAGCTCTCGAATGCCGGCGTATGGTTGGGTGTGTGCATCAATATGTGCCGTGTAGTATGTGACAAAATCGGCTCGCACAGCGGCCACAATTTCGGGGGTGCGCATCGTTTCGGGCAGCGCACGTTCGACAAGGCGCAGTATGCCATTGCCCACGAAGTGACAATACTCTTCATAGGTGTGTTGCGGCAGGTGGCGGCTCCCCAGCACGGCGTTGCAGGCTACGGCCAAATCGCCGATCGTGTCGAGCAGCGTTCCATCGAGATCGAATATGATTAACTCTATCTTTTTCAAAGTTCTCCTATTTTTGAGGTTTTCTAATTTTCCACCCAATAAGTGCCACCAGCAGCGACATGAGTGGACTTGCCAAGTTGAAAATGCAGTAGGGCAGGTAGGTGAATGTTGATACTCCCAGCACCGTGGCTTGTGTCATGCCACACGAATTCCACGGAATCAGTACCGATGTCACGGTTGCCGAGTCTTCGACCGAACGGCTCAACAGACGCTCTTCCAATCCGCGATCGGCATAAAGATCGCGAAACAGACGACCCGAAAGGATGATCGAGATGTATTGATCGGCGGTACAGAGGTTGAAGAAGATGCCGGCTCCGACCGTAGATGCCACAGCCGAGAAGGCTCGCCGCACGAACCGGAGAAAAATGCGGGTCAATGCGCGCAACATGCCGCTGCCGGTCATGACTCCGCCGAAACACATGGCGCAGAGAATCAGCCAAATTGTATTCATCATACCGGCCATGCCGCGTGTGGCTACGAGTTCGTCAATCGGGGCACTGCCTGTCGAGAGAGCCGTAGGCCCGAAACACGACATCAGAATCCCTTTAAATCCGCTCATCAGATTGAGTGAATCGACACCGGCTACACGAGCCACCAATTCGGGCTGTGCCCAGAACATCGCCACACAAGCCAGTACTACCGCAATGAAAAGCGTTACGATTGCCGGCCATTTGCGCACGATCAGTACGCCCGTCAGCAGCGGCACGATCAGCAGCCACGGTGTCACGTGAAAGGTTGAACGCAACGCCTCGGAGTAGGCCTCGACATGTGTGCCGGAGCCGTGTGTCGAGAGGAGTCCGGCCGTGGTGAAGACTGCCAACGCAATGATGAACGAGGGGAGTGTCGTATAGAGCATGTAGCGGATATGCGTAAAAATGGGGACACCAACCGTTGACGAGGCGAGTACGGTGGTGTCGGATAACAGCGATATTTTATCGCCGAAATAGGCTCCGGATATGATCGCACCTGCGACCCACCCCTCGGAGAACCCCATAGCTTGACCGATACCGATGAGGGCTACACCGATGGTGGCGATCGTTGTCCACGAACTGCCGGTCATGAGCGAAACCACGGCGCAGATCACACACGATGCCACCAGAAAAAAGGATGGATGCAGAATTTTGAGCCCGTAACAGATCATTGTAGGTACGACACCGCTCACCATCCACGAGCCGGCAATTGCACCGATCAGTAGTAAGATAATGATGGCCGAGGCTGATGCTCGGATATTTTCGATAATCGCCTCTTCGAGCACCGCCCACCGACATCGGTAGATGCCGATAGCCAGCATGACGCAGACCGATGAGGCCGACAGCAACGCAATTTGACTGCCGCCGTTGATCGCATCGCTCCCGAAGCAGCGGATTACCACATACAGTAACCCCGTCAATACCGCCAACGGCAAAGCAGAGACCCACGCCGACGGGGTGCGGGGTGGGTTGGATGCCGTTTTTAACCGTTTTCTAACCATTCAGGTCACAAAAATACGAAAAAAGTTGCAGAAAATGTGTAGGTGAAACGCTCTTCTGAAAAAATGCAG
This sequence comes from uncultured Alistipes sp., assembly GCA_964404645.1. Lineage (GTDB taxonomy): Bacteria > Bacteroidota > Bacteroidia > Bacteroidales > Rikenellaceae > Alistipes. The sequence continues at coordinate 20,636 of CAYOKU010000023.1, read as the reverse complement.
GGGGCTGATGACCCCCTGTACATTTGCGTATGTGGTTGTCGGCAACTTTATTTGCCGCAAGGCTTTTCTTCAACCGGTTGTCTTTGCGAACGGTTGAACGGCCCCTTACTCCTCTCCGAAGGGGTATTGATTGTCGTGAACATCTTCGAAGCGCATCCCCTTTTCGTAGGTCTTCATGGCACGACGGCTCATACCCATCGAGGAGAAACCTCCATCGTGGAAGAGGTTTTGCATCGTCACCTTGCGGGTCAGATCCGAGAAGAGCGTCAATACGTAGTCGGCACAATCCTCGGCCGTAGCGTTACCCAGCGGCGACATGTTGTCGGCAAAACCCATCAAATCACCCAATCCCAATACTCCGCTACCGGCTGTTGTTGCCGTCGGGGACTGTGAAACGGTGTTGATACGCACGTGTTTCTCACGGCCGTAGATGTATCCGAAGCTGCGGGCAATCGATTCCAAAAGGGCTTTTGCATCGGCCATGTCGTTATATCCGTAGAGAGTGCGCTGTGCGGCGATGTAGCTCAATGCAACGATCGAACCCCAATCGTTGATGGCATCTTTTTTACGAGCCACCTGAATGGCCTTATGGAACGAAACTGCTGAAATATCGAGTGTTTTCGACAGAAAATCGTAGTCCAGATCATCATAGGTGCGCCCTTTGCGCACATTGGGCGACATGCCGATCGAGTGGAGCATGAAGTCGAATTTGCCGCCGAAATGCTCCATGGTTTTGTCGATCAGGTGTTCCAGATCCTCTACGTTGGTTGCATCGGCCGGAACGACAATCGTGTTGCACTTCTCGGCCAGCGAACTGATCGTTCCCATGCGGATCGAAACGGCGGTATTGGTGAGGACAATCTCGGCCCCCTCTTCAACGGCACGTTCTGCGACCTTCCATGCGATCGATTGCTCGTTGAGTGCTCCGAAAATCAGTCCTTTTTTCCCTTTTAATAATTGATAAGCCATAATATTCTGTTTTAATGAATCGTGAATAATGGATGAGAACGGCCACCGAATCGGTCGCCGACCTCCCTATTTTAAATTTTTATCCTCAATTTTGCCAATCCTCCTTCGGATGTTTCGCGGTAAAGACTCGGCAGGTTGTGCCCTGTCTCGTTCATCACCTCGACCACCTTGTCGTAGGAGACCAGATGTGCGCCATCGGAGAGCGTGGCGTAGATGTTGGCATCCAAAGCACGTGCCGCCGCAATGGCGTTGCGCTCAATGCATGGAACCTGTACCAATCCGCAGACCGGATCGCACGTCAATCCTAAATGGTGCTCCAAACCCATCTCGGCCGCATATTCGATTTGAGAAGGAGTGCCGCCGAAGAGTTGACAGGCTGCTGCTGCTGCCATCGCACAGGCTACGCCAACCTCACCTTGACAGCCGACCTCTGCCCCCGAAATCGAGGAGTTGGTTTTGGCTACGTTGCCGAACAATCCGGCAGTGGCCAATGCCCGCAAGATGCGAATGCGTAGAAAATCGCGTGAGGTGGCCAGATGGTAGAGAACCGCCGGCATCACGCCGCTCGATCCACATGTGGGGGCTGTGACGACTACGCCACCTGCGGCATTCTCCTCGGAGGTCGCGAGCGCATAGGCGTAAATTTTGGCGCGCGAGGAGAGTGAATCGGTGTAACTCTTCGACTTGACCAGATAGGTGCTGGCCTTGCGCGCTACCTTCAAACCACCCGGTAGCACTCCATCGTTGTTTAACCCGCGTTGAATTGTTTCGCACATCACCGTCCAGATGCGATCGAGATAGTCCCAGATTTCGGGGCCCTCGCAGTCGTTGACATACTCCCAATAGGTTTTACCCTCGCGGTAGCACCACTCCTTGATCTCGGAGATGGTTGACATCGGATAGACATTTGTTGGGCTCTCTTGTGGGGTCGATTCGTTTGCCAATGCACCACCGCCCACGCTGTAAATTGTCCAGTTGGCAACGACCTCCCCCTGTCGCAGCCCCTCGAAGAGCATCCCGTTGGGATGGAATGGCAATACCGTTTCGGGTTTCCATACGATTTCGGTAGGAGCTATCGGATTGAGTACCGAGCAGATCGCTACATCGGTCAAGTGCCCTTTGCCGGTGGACGCCAACGACCCGTAGAGTGTCACGCGGTAACTGTCAACCTCGGCACAGCGAGCGGCAAATTGCTCGGCGGCGCGTTTGGGTCCCATCGTGTGGCTACTCGACGGCCCGTTCCCGATCTTATATAACTCTTTGAGTGATTCCATTGAATAGCGGATTTAGTAGCCTCACCGCGACTCGAACGCGAATTTAGGGTTTAGGAAACCCTCGTTCTATCCCTTGAACTATAAGGCCGTTTCTAAAAAGCGGTGCATTTCCGGATGAAAATGCACCGCAAAGATAAGAATTATTTTTGTTCTTTTAGAACTTGAAGGCTACACCCAACGAAAAGACGTTGGCATGGAGTTTATAGTTGCCGGCGAAGACCTCCGACAATTTGCCCGATGTGTAGTCGTAAAGCGGATAGGAACCCGTGCGTTCGGGATCGGCCGAAGAGACGTAGCAATAGGCCAGATCGACCGACATAAATTTCGTCGGGCGCAGACTTAACCCCGCCGTGTAGGCCACCTTGGTCATCGAAGGGGTTTCGGGGTTGAGGTAGTCACTGCTTACGGGGCTTTCATCGACATACATACCCATACGCGCCGTCAGGAAGTCGGTGGCACGATATTGCGCTCCGAAACGGAATGCCAGCGTATTGGAGTAGTTCTTGACCGAATAGATGTCTTTGATGCCCAAGTCCTTTTCATTGAAAGAGACGTTGAGATCTTTATAGGCACTCCATCCGCTCCATTGCAGATCGACACCCAATTCCCATTTGACGGTCGGACGAAACGACACACCCCACGTTACAACGGTTGGCAGCGGTAATTGAGTGTTGAACGTGCCTTGATCCAATTTCGGAATAAGAGAGCTCATTCCCAACGCCTGAATCATATTTGCAGTTGTCTGATTCATGTTCATTGTTGCCGTACCTTTGCCGACCTTCATGTTGATACGCGAACGGTAGGACATGGCCAACGACCACTCATCGGTAATATCCCACAGGAAACCGGCATTAACGCCGATACCTACCTTCGAATTGCCTTCGAGTTTGGCCGACACCAGCGACTGATCCATCGTGGCATTCAAGTAGTTTTTTGCATTTTGCAGCTGCTTCAATTGTGCCGTATATTGGTCTTTTGTTGCACCGTCGGGAAGCTGCGAGATCGCACCTTCCAACTGCGTAATAGTCGGATCGAGCTTGCCGGTAATCAAACCCTGACGGGAGGTGGCTGAAAGCATCGAGCGCGACAGATCGAAATTACCCCACGTAATCATCAAACCGGCTCCAATGGAGAGGTGTTCGCAGATCTTGAACGATACGGTGGGTTGCACGGTGTAGGCTGCCATATTGATCTGCTGCACCAGATGTGCCCCCGACCAATTGTCTCCCCAATTGACCGATGAGCCGTAAGGGGTGAAAAATCCGACACCCACCGACAGCCGCTCGATCGGTTTGTAGTTGAAGTAAACGTGAAGCGGTGTGGAGAGTTTGTTGTTCGACTTTTCGGTTTTGCCGCTTGTATAGTTATTCTCTACGGTTGGCAGTGCGCGATATTGCACATTGGAAAGAATACCGGTAAATCCGGCTGAGATGTCGAACTTCGAGGTTTGGAATGCTGCCGCCGCCGGATTGAAGAATATGGACTCCGAATTGAGTTTCATGGCTGTGCCGACATGTCCCATACCGGTCTGCTTGGCCGACATGTTGTTTACTTGATACCCTTCGGCGCGTGCCCCTGCTACGCATGCGGCGGCTGCCAGAAAGAGAATAATTTTCTTCATAACAAATTGGTTTGGTTCATACTGCCGTATCAACGGATACGTAAAAAATCGGGGCAAAAGTATAAAAACGATCCCAACCGCCCAAACTTTTTGGTCTAAAATTCTTCAAAATTATACTAAATGGCATAATATTGGCCGATATGGCGAATGGGTGATCTGGCGAAAAACAAAATTTGGGCCTAACTATTCACTATAAGTTAGGCCCGAAATTCAGTTGCAGCATTCCGTTTTTATCTGCGCTCTTCGGAGAGAGAGTAAGGTCTCTCTTGGGGGGTTACACCACGAGAACGGTTTGGTTCGGCTGACATCGAGAAGTCGATCTTAGCTCCTTCACAGAGCGTTTCGTGGGTCAAAAAATTCTTGGTGTAGTTTTTACCGTTCACCTTCATCGCTTCGACATACCGCTTAGCAGAGCTATTCTCCGGAGCAGTAATCTTTACTGTTTTGCCGTTGGGTAGATGTAGAGTTGCCTGTTTGAAGAGGGGTGAGCCTAACACATATTGATTCGAAGCGGGACATACCGGATAGAAGCCCAACGATGAAAAGACATACCAAGCAGAGGTCTGACCATTGTCTTCATCGCCGCAATAGCCATCTGGCGCAGCCGTATAGAGCTTTGTCATCACTTCGCGAGCCCAATATTGCGTTTGCCACGGCTCCTTGCTCCAATTGTACAGGTAGATCATATGTTGGATTGGTTGATTGCCGTGTGCGTAGTTACCCATGTTCATTACCTGCATCTCGCGAATCTCATGGATCGGATGACCGTAGTAGCTGTCATCGAAGTGGGGCGGAATGCTGAAAATGGAGTTGAGCTTTTCGCTGAATTGCTCTGCACCGCCCATCAACTGGGCAAGCCCTGCGGGGTCATGGAAGACCGACCATGTGTAGTGGAGCGAATTTCCTTCGGTAAAGGCATCTCCCCATTTCAGCGCACTGAACGGTGTTTGGAATGAGCCATCCTCGTTGCGGCCGCGCATCAGCAAGTTTTCGGAACAGAAGAGGTTGCGATAATTCATTGCGCGTTTTTTGTAGGGGGCGATCTCGCTCTCCGGCTTTCCCAAAGCACGGCCAAGGGTGTAGATGCACCAATCGTCGTAGGCATATTCGAGTGTGCGCGCAGCACTTTCGCGTATTCCTACGTTATAGGGGACGTAACCTAATCGGTTGTAATACTCCCAACCAAGACGACCCGTTGATGAGACACTTGGGTGTACGTTCTCGGCTCCATGTTTGACCGCTTCCCATAACTTCTCAACATTGTAACCGCGGATCCCTTTTACCCAAGCATCAGCCACCACCGATGCGGAGTTATTTCCCACCATGCAACCTCGATGTCCGGGACTTGCCCATTCCGGTAAAAAGCCGCTTTCAAGATAGGTGTTTACTAAACCTTCCTGCATCTTGGCACTCATCTCCGGATAGAGTAGGTTGAGTAGCGGAAAGAGTGAGCGGAAGGTATCCCAGAAACCTGTGTCGGTGAATAAATAGCCTTCACACACCGAGCCGTTGAAGGGGCTGTAATGGACCCGCTTGCCCGCGGCATTGATTTCGGAAAGGTCGCGAGGAAAGAGAACCGAACGGTATAGACACGAATAAAACGTGCGCAGATTGTCGATGTTGTCATCCTCGATTGTTACACGTCCCAGCACTTCATTCCAACGATCACGACCGCGTGCCACGACCCGATCGAACGAATCGTAATTCAATTCCAGCAGGTTCTGTTCGGCTTGTTCGATGCTGATGAATGAAGAGGCGATTCGCAGCTGCACCTGCTGACCTTGTGTGGTAGGAAATCCCACGATTGCTCCTGCGTGGTTTGCCGTCACCTCGGTGCAGTTTTCGGTCATTTGACCGTTGGCAACCGTGGCTACATATTCAAATGGGGTGTCGGATTCAATCACAAACCAATTGCGGAAGTTATCCGGAACTCCCCCCGAATTTTTGGTTGTGTAACCTACGATGTGTCGACGGTCGGGCAGAATTTTGACCTGAGAGCCACCATCGAAACCATCGACAACGAAGTATGCTCGATCGGCTGCCGGATAGCTCATGCGAAACATGGCGGCTCGTTCGGTGGGGGTGATCTCAACCTTTACATCGTGGTCTGCTAAGTAGACGCTGTAATAGTAGGGCTTTGCAATCTCGGCCTTGTGCGAAAACCAACTGGCACGAGCCGTCTGATCGAAGACGGCTCCTGTGGTAACGGGCATGATTGAAAACTGTCCGTAGTCATTGATCCACGGTGAGGGCTGGTGTGTTTGTTTAAACCCTCGGATTTTGTCGGCCGTATAAGTATAGGTCCAGCCATTTCCCATTTCACCGGTTTGGGGAGTCCAGAAGTTCATGCCCCAAGGCATTGCAATGGCCGGATAGGTATTGCCTGTGGAGAGCTCGTATTTCGACTCCGTGCCGACCAATGTACTGACATAATCAACCGGTTGGGTGCGGGTGGAAGGGGTTGAGGCGCAAGCTGTCGAGCAGAGGAGAATGCCAAAGAGAATACTAAGTGTCTTTTTCATTATTTATTATCCTTTGCATCAAGCATTTTGATAAAATATCCTCCAACCACCGAACGAGCTTTGAATCCGCGGTGGTGCGGCTTGTCGGTATATACCCAGTCTGACATCGGTACGCGATCTACTGTTTCGTTTACAAAACGATGTAGCGGATCGATGAACTGTTCGAAACTTTTTTGATCTTCTGCCATCGTTGCCGTCCAGATGATCCAATCGCTCTTGGTATAGGTTTCGCGGTTGTCCAGCGGTAGCCCATAATTATTCTGTTTGGTCAGATAGTAGGCAATCTCTTTTTTCAGAACCTCTGCCGGAAAAATATGCAATTTCAACAACCGATCCCATACCAAGTTGTATTTTTGACTCCAAGTTCCCGGCTGATCAAACGTCAGACGGTAGTGGTCGCCATCATCGGCCATCTTGATCCATTGTTGGGCGAGCGTGCGAGCCGTATCGGTGTACTGTTTGGCAAGATCGGTCATGCCTTGCATCTCTGCCATTTGGCCGTAGGCTGCGATGGCGATGATTGCTTTGATGGAGAGGTTGGTGTTGTGGGCAAAGTGACCGGCGAAATCATCGGTGCAGAGTTGATTTTCAGGATCGAGCCCATGTTCGACAAGATAATCCACCCACGTGGTGAGTACTGCCCAATGTTTGGCGGCGTAGGTCGCATCGTGCTCTATGTGGCAGACCGCAGCCGTTAGAATCAACATATTACCGGCCTCTTCCACCGGCATATCTCCCCCGTAGGTCTGACCGTTAGCCAGCGGATAAGTCCCAACATCGTGTGCCGGAAATGGTTTTGTCCATTTCCCGCTTTCGCTGTAATAGTAAATTTGATTCATCAAGCCTTTGGCCAGCTCCGGGTTGTAATAGAGAAATAGTGGAGCCGATGGATAGGTCACATCGACTGTGCCGATCGAACCGTTGCTATTATTCTCTTTTGAGAGCCACAGCAATTCGCCGTTGGGGGCTTTGACCAGTTTGTGGGCTGCAATAGCTTGGCGATATGCTAATGCACACAATTCGGCATAGTGCTTGCCACCCACAGCCGAGGCTCTCTCCATAAGTTCTTTGTCAAACGCATAGCATCGCTTCACTAATTGTGCATACTCTTTGTGTGCTGCGGTGAAGGCGTCGAAAATCGTCTGTTGACCCTCGCTATTCCAATAGGGGCGTAGATTTTCCCCAAAATATTGGATCGAGTAGAGATCATCGTATCCGATGAGGAATTTGCCATCAGCATGGGTCATTCGACCAATCTTGCGTGTCAGCGACATCCGTGATGCCTCGTTTTCTCCGCGTGGAGCGATCCCTTCTATCGAATCGGTTGCAAAGGAGGCACGTAAATCTTTGCCTGTTCCTATGTGCGCCACGGTCTGCTGCGATTCGGTTGCCAGATAGAAATAGCCCCAATCAATTCGCAAATCGTCTCCACATTTTGCCAATACGGATTGCTCCTTGCTTCCCGATTTGACATAGAGGAGCCCATCGTGTTCCACCACTTCGCTGATCGACTCCTGATAGGGTTGGTCGAGAGCCCATGCCGGAGAGGCTTCGAGGTAAAGTTCCACTTCGTGAGCCTCTCCATCATTCGATGTAATACGGTATGAAAGGTAGTTTACCGGACGACTGATTAAGTTGAGATCCTCCATAAACAGCGGAGCAGAGAAGGTAAGTGCCAGATCAATGCCTCCGCATGTGAAGGTGTAGTGGGTTTGAGTGGCCTGCACATCGACACGTTTCTGTATGGCGGTCTGTTCGAACAATGTGTGTCGCTCTTTCTGCACCAACAGCCCAAAGTCCAACAGTCCGTTTCCTACCGGATTGCGGCATTCTGCGGCGAGTGTGATCTCTCCTTGTGTGAGGAGCTTCGTTACTTCGGATGAGAGCTTTATGCGTGCATGTTTGTGACATACCGAACCGGTGTTATGTACCTCTATACCATTGATATAAAAGATTGCATCGTCATCGTTGCAATATTCCAAATAGATCTCGCGATCGCTGTAATCTTCGGAGAGTATTGCGGTGCGTCGTACCCAAATGGCGGGGGTTGTCCAATCGGTTTTGGCCGTTGGTTCGTTGATCTTGGTGCCGAACGCCCCTCGATCAGAACTCCATGAGGAGTCGTTGTAAGCTGCGGATGTCCAATCGCCGATTGGTTTTGTGGTGGTGTAATGAGCCGACCAGTCGCCTTGTTCCGAGGTGGGGACAATCGGTAACAACTCAACATCCTCTTCTCCCATAAAACGATAGAGTTGTCCATCTACTTTCGCTACTCCAATCAGTGGAAAATCCTTGCCCGTCCAATGTTTGACGGACGAATCATAGAGTCGATCGCTCATTGACCATGCGCTGGTATAGGGGTCGATCGTAATAAGCGGATAGGCTGGCGCGCGCAATTCGTTGGCTACTAATTCGCCGGTTGGTACGCCTTGGTCGGCGCAAGAAAACAACATAAAGGGGAGGCCCCACAAAAATAGATTCTTCATATATATAGAATTTTTGGATGATTACCAACAGATTTCGATGGCTACACCATCGGGATTATTTTCAAAACGGAGTCGGTAGCTTTTGCTCTTGATATCCCATTCGGTTGCTGTCAAAGACTCCTTGTGGTTGATTTTTACACTCTTTGGTTTGCGCGGTAGGAGCACCCGTCCAACGCCCGCTGTCTCAATCGGACTTTTGGCTGTAAAGCGATAAGAGTGATCCGTATAAATCTCATCCGATGCGCGGAAAGAAGCCGCCAGCACTTGTGGCTTTTGGCGTTTCTTGACGGCATTGATATTGATAAGTAGCGTCTGCTCACCGATCTCCACCTGCTTTTGTGAAAGTACCGGCAATTCTGGATCGTAAAGATCTATAAATGTACCATGCATGATGTATGGGAGTGTATCTGTGCTCTCGTTCATTACCGATACCATTTCATAGATTCCTCTGCGAAGATAAAAATAATTTTTGCAAAGGAGTTTTCCGGCATGTGCTTTTTTCTCATACAACTCTTTGATAACTTCGATCAACTTTGTGTCACCTTCGGTCGTCAGCACATATTCTTTTGGATCTTGGCGCATCACGTGTATCCACCCTTTGCCGTAGCGGTAGGTGTCTGCTGTGGCCTTCAAGGGCAGGTTCATCTGTTCGAAGAGGTGCTCCGAAGGAGCTTCGTAACTCTTGCCGTTGCTGTTCCACCACTCGCTTACCCGTTGGAATGGATCATTATCGCGACCGCTGTACAAGAGAACACCGCCTCGCTTGACCCAATCGGCAAGTTGCGTGTGTGCTTCGGGCGAAAGCGGCTTCATGTTTGCGTAGGTCATCAGCAGGATCTTTGTGTCGGCCAGAGCCTCATCATAGCCCAGATTTTCGATGTGTACGGTCTTGATCGGTACGCCCCGTTTGACCAGAGGTAAAGCTTGTCCGTAGAAATTGGCTAACTGCGGATCTTCGTAACCTGCATGAGTCGGGAAACGCTGGAACATCAGTGAATTGCTCATCAGTACGCTGATGCCCTGCGATCCCGAAAGACGTGCCGATGTCGCAGGCATTGTATTCAATGCGTTTATCATCACCTGCATCTGTGTCGAGTAATGGCGCGGAATGCGAGCTTTGCTTTCGCTGTTACGACTGGTCTTGTATAGCCCTTCGTAAATGCGTTCGGGCCACGGCATTACCTCGTAATCGGCAATTTGCGGATAGAGTAATTGTGCTGTGAAGGTTGCTTCGTAATTCTTTTTGTAATCGACCCAATCGCGTGGCCAATCTTCAATAGGGTCGGTTAGAAAGAACATCTTACGTCCCGTGGGAGCGGTCATCGACTCCATGGATCCATATTCGAGGTAGGCCGTTTCGAAGACTCTTTCGCGCTGCTCGCCGTTGTAGAAGTTTGGCTCGCGCGAGGTTCCTGTCCAGACTTGTGCGATGTAACCATCAACACACGGCAGTGAGGCGAGACTCGCTTCGGGACTTACGATCTGCCACTGCGAATAGTTGACCAGCGAATGAGTCGGGACATAGCATTTGATCTCGCGACCTTTGCTTCGCCCGTACTCTTTGGCAAAGGAGAAAACCTCGTTCAGTGCACGGTAGTAGAGGTGGTATTTGAGTTTACTGGATAGGTATGTATTTTCGGGCGACTCGTGTTGCGGTCGCCAATCGAATCCGTAATAGGCTTTCCATTCACGTTTAAAGGCTTCGCTATAACCCGCACGAGCCCAATATTCAGGTTCTTCCATGAAGATTGCATCAATACCCGCATCAATTACCCGTTTCACATGACGCTCCTTGATATAATTCAGGTAGTTCTCCGAAGGAACGATGTAGGGAACTAAGTGCCCATGCCAAATTGTATCGCCATTCCGCTCTACCTGTCCCTCATCGAGATGCCATTGCCCGTCCCATTTGCCTGTGAAGTAGTCTTGGTATTCGCCCCATGCGATTCCGGTCATGAAATGGGTGATATACCCTCGTTCACGCCACGAGGCGACCCTTTGTTCGAATGCAGGCCGTTCCGACCGATCCGAAGGGTTGCCTCCTACGCCATAGATCATCGCCGCATCGGCTCGGTTGTCGATTGTTGGCCGCCATTCGCGTGAGGTTTGGAATGTGGTTTTAACACCATCGGGTGTTTGCGCATGGAGAGTGCCGTAAAGTGTTGATGCGGTCAGGCAGACCATCCATAATTTTTTCATCATTGTATTTTTTTTGGAGTAAAAAAGTGTAAGGCTTAAAGTGCGAACTTTAAGCCTTACACTTAAAAGAGTATGTGTTAAGGGATCAGAACCTCCATCGGTTCGCTGTAATTCCATCGGCGCGTGCCGCTACCTTTGGGGGTGTCATAGTTGATGCGGGCGGCTGCACGCACGAAAACCTTGCGTCCCGAAGGGATTGCTCCGATTGACTTGATAGTGATAGCTTTACCTAATAACGAACTGAACGCAGCCCCTTCGTATTCAATTTTGCTCGACCATCGTTCATCGCGTGCCCGATAGCCGACGCTCGATGAGTAGCTGACGAAAAGTTGGATATCTGTCACGTTGAGATAGGACTCTTTCCAATCTCCCATCGGAGTAATTTTTTCGCGGAAAATTGCATCATCTACACCTCGTTTAACGCGGACTTTGGCTGTGATACGTCCGTTGCTGACCATCGGGAAGTCGACAAATTCCACATTGAGGAAGGGTTCAACTTCGAAACGAACATTTTTTACGCCGCTTATCTTCATCGTTTTACTCTCGTCGGCGAGCAAAACACCTCGCTCATCCTCGCGAACCAACGGAATAAACGGCCCGTCAATGCGTACGTTATATTCGCCTTTGAATATTTTTGTGTTTTGAAAACGGCCGTCGGGCATACAGAAAAAGTCGGGATTGTGTTCTACGTTGTCCCCCCAACTCAGTTCCGTAAGGCGGACACGGATGCCTTCGGAACCCTGATCCGTCTGTATCAGATTACCGGTGGCCTTATCGACCACCTCACCTCGGATCGTTTCGGCAGGTGCATCGAGGTTGTCTACCTCGAAAATCTCGCAGGAGGCTAATGTCAGCGATGTGCACAAGAGACTGTATAATGCTATTTTTTTCATAATTCTATCGTCTTTAATTAGCGGTTCGGCTGTTGATCGATTACGGGGCTTTTGGTTACTTCGCCGCTCGGAATCGAGAAGTAGTAATCGAGAATCGTATATCCGAAAGTTTTCATACTGACCCATTGAAAGCGAGCATCGAAAAAGTATTTGTCGGCTGCGGTTGAATAGAATGGATAGAGGCCGCGGAAACGGTAGTTGTTGTTGCTGCTGTACATATCCTTATTTCGGGTTTCGCCCCAGAATCCATCGCGACCTTCGTAGTGCCATACGCGCCAGCGGCGTAAATCCCATTTCGTCTTATGTTCCAAGGCAAGCTCTTTGCGTCGTTCTTTGCGTACGACATCACGACCTTCGTTGGTCGAGGAGAGTTTGCTTTTAAGTAATTCGGCTCCGGCTCGTTCGCGAATTTCGTTTACGGCATCGGTTGCTACCTGCATCAGGTCGGCTCCATCGGGAGAAGTTACCCCCGCCATTGACAATTCAACGGCCGCTTCGGCTGCGCTTAGCAGAACCTCGGCATAGCGCATCAAGACGAATGGTTGTGCTGAGTTTCCCTCTTTGGCCGTGTACGAAGGGTCAGGATTGAGCCACTTGCGACCGTAAAAACCTGTGATATTAGCCTCTCCATCACCGAAGAATGGCCCGTTTTTACCAGCGGCACTTATCTTCACACCCTTCACAATAACCGAATCCTGACTATTGTCGCGAGCACTCAAATAGAGGGTCTTGGGCTTGTTCTTGTAGGCGGCCAAATGTTCGTATTTGGTGTCGGCCGTGCTGTATGAATAATCCGTAAAGAGTGGTTTAATGGGCGCGGATCCAGTATAGATGCCGCTGCGCATCTCAATCGAAGTGTTTTTGAATAGATCGCCGGGGAAGATTACATATGCGCGCAAACGCGGCTCGGCATTTTTGAAAAAATCGAGTGGCGTATCGTAAAGCAGGTAGTTTCCCTGCGCATTGGATGAACCATCGGTTACTCGAATCGTACCGTCTTTATAACGATCAAATCCATCGAAAAGTTCCACGAAATCCAAAGTCGGACAGGTTCCGGCCGAAAGCGGAGCCCGGAAACAGAAGGGTGCGCTATACGAATCATAGCCGTGAGTCAACGTCGGATAGAGATACTCCTTGACGTAGATATTTTCGGGACTGGTCAAATCGCTGAACATGTCGACCATATTTTGGTACTGTGCCGTGCGATCGGTTGCCGACCATTTCTTCTTGTAGAGCGAATAAACTCCCGATGCCATTATCTCGCGTGCTGCTTTATAAGCCTCTGTAAAGTACTTTTTAGAAGCAGCCTCCCACGTCTTGGAGTCGAACCCGATGACGCGAACACCTGTTTTTTGTCCCAGCCCAGTCAGACGACCATTGACGGTTTCGTTGTATTTGGCAACGCAGCCCGCGTAGAGCATGGCTTGTGATTTGAATGCTAACGCCACGTATTTGTTGGCGTAACCCTTTTTGATACTGCTGGGTTGCATCAGAGTGATCGCTTGGTCGAAATCGGCCAGAATCTGATTCCAAGTCTCTTCCTCCGAAGATCTGGGAACTTCGAGTTTGTCGGATGAGGCGGGGTATTCAATCACATGAGTTACCAGCGGAACACCGCCAAAACGGCGAGCCATGGCGTAGAAAACGGTGGCTCGTACATAATAAGCCTCTCCGAGGTATTGGTTGTAGGTGATCTCCGGATAGGAGCCTTTGTACTTGGGGAGATTTTCTATGAGGAAATTTGCGTCACGCAAGGTTGAGAATGCCGGTCCCCAATACTCTTTTCGTTCGCTGGTAAAAGCGCGACAGATACCATCGCGATTAACTGCCTCTCCGGTGCCGTCTATACCCGTTGCGGCCAACCATCCGTTGTATTCATAGCCCCACTCTCCCATGTATTTGAAATCCTCGATAGGCATGTAACTGTAAATACGAGCCATGTAGATATCCATGCCTGCTTCGTTCGAGAGCAGGTCATCGGCGGTTACGATGTTCTTTGGCGAGATGTCGAGATCCACACAGGAGGTGGCTAACAGTAGCGTGCACAAAGAGATTATCCATGTTTTTTTCATAAGTCTTAATTTATATTATCCGATGGTTAGAACGAGAGGGAAAGTCCCAATGTGTAAGTTTTGTTGAGCGGATACAAGCGGCCTAAGTCGTCATCGGGGTGTTCCGGATCAACGAATTTTACTCCGGTGATCGTAAATACATTGTAAGCATTGGCGTAGATGCGCATGCTGACATGCGATAGTTTGCTGATTCGTGGGAGCGTGTAGCCGATTTCAATACTCTTCAAACGCAGGTAAGCGGTGCTGACGCGATTAAATTCTGAATTTTCATCGGCATAACGGCCTGTGTAGGCATAATAACCACTCTCCCATTTGGTAGCGGGATCGTAGGGATCAGCCGAAGGATCTATCGGATGCCAACGGTCGAGAAACTGCTCCAATGCGCCACCGCCGTCTTGCCCCCAAATGCGATACAGAGGTTCTTGATACTTCATGGAACCAAGTGCCGATCCTTGAAAGAGTAGATTCAGGTCGAGATTACGCCACGAACAAGAGAAATTCAAACTGTAATTCATCCACGGTGTCTGGTCGAATGCAAAGGGGTGTTCATCGAGAGAGTTGATCTCACCGTCCCCGTTCCAATCTTCGTATTTGTAGTCACCGGGGAGTACATCTCGGTCTTTGTAGAGCGGGTAATTCCAGATGTCATTCCAATTCTGGAATCGACCGGCCGAGGTATAGCCCCACTGCATACCTTGATAACGGTTGTTGAGGTTGTCGTGTCGCCACTGATCGTAAGAGTTGCCATAGCCTCCGTTTTGTACGGCGGTGAGGTATTTGTTGCGTGTGATTGTAGCGATGCCTTTGATGTTGTAAGAGAATTCGCCTATCTTGTTGCGGTGCGAAAGTTCAAGTTCCATACCCAGATGGCGGTCGCTATTGGCATTCAGACGCGGTGCGCCAATACCGATAACGGTAGGAAATTCGGCTGTCGGTCGTTCGTAGAGGCCGGAGCGGCGACGGTCGAAGTAATCGAACGAGATCCCCAATAGTCCGTTCCATGCTTCAAAATCAACACCGACATTGAAGGTTCGAGAGGTATACCACGAAATTCCGACATTGGGAATTGCTTTTGGGTCGGCTCCCAACACGAATTTATCGCCGAAAATGTAACCCGGAGCCCATTGATTGTAGTAGCCATTCTGATAGTTGGAGTTCGACGAAGGATATTTATAACCCATCACCCAATCGTATTCGGCTCCTGCATCATCACCCATTTCGCCGTAGCTGACACGTAATTTGAACTGATTGATGAACGAGAGTGCATTACACGACTTGAAAAATGGTTCCTCCGAAAGACGCCATCCGGCAGCGATTGATGGGAAGAAACCCCAACGGTGACCGGGTGCAAATTGCGATGAACCATCGTAACGGAACTGCGCTTCGAGCAGGTAACGATCTTTGTATGCGTAGTTTAAACGACCGATCAGTGCACCGTAGGCTTTTTCGTACACATCGCTTGATTTGGCGTTGCCAATCTGTCCGGCTTCGACTCCGTTGAACAGATAGGGGGTGGCAAAGGAGAGTTCGCGCATAGCATAGAAGTTATCTCCTTTGACTTTTTGCACCTCCCAGCCTACCAGTGCACCGACTTTGTGAGCATTGCGGAACGTGCGGTCGTAGTTGATTGTGATTTGACCGAGGGTCTGTTGCCGATCATAAAACTCACGTGTGAGTTTGTTGGGAGAGCTGATGTTGTATAACCGCTTCAAATAGGTATCTGTGGCTGAATTGTAGGCATAGAGTGAGTACTCTTTCTGGAAAATTTCATTGTTATCCATTCGATAGTCGTAGCTCACCATACCTTTGGCAGTCAGACCCTGCAATGCGGGGGTTAGTGTGCCGAAATCGAAGGTTAATGCTCCCGAAGACTGGATGTTCTTCTGCTTGTATTTTCGATAACCCGACACATCGGCAGTCATCTTGGCAACGGTATTTTCGTCCAGATCCAAACCGCTGTAATTGAGCATAGTCTGTTCAGGGTCGGCGTAAGCTGGATGTAAAACGCCCTGACGCCAATAGTTGCGAATGATGTCGGTAGATTCGGAGTAAGGGGTGTTGCGCTCATCAGCTACACCGCTCAAATTCAATTCAAATTTTAAGCCTTTGGCTATCTGTGTTGAGATATTTGAGCGGAGGTTATACTTGTCGTAATTTAAGTCTCCCGAACGGAAAAAGCCCTCTTGGTAGAAGTAACCGAGGCTGACGAAATATTGAGTTTTGTCGGTTCCGCCGGAGATGCTTACATCGTGTTGAGTCTGAGGTGCAAAATCCGAAAAGACTAAACTATTCCAATCGGTGGTGCGACGTGTTCCGTTGCGGAACTCTTCGAATCGTTCTGGCCCATAGACGTGTGTGCCGCCGTTGATGTTATTCATCGACTGCTCGTTGTAGAGGGTCATCGTCTGATAGGCGTTGGCCAATTTGGGCATGCTCGACGGTACTTGAAAGGTGTAAGAGCCATTGTAGCTGACCTCGGCTTTGCCTTTGCCGCCTCGTTTGGTGGTAACCAATACGACGCCGTTGGCTGCCCGTAGACCGTAGATGGCTGCCGCGGCATCCTTCAACACCGATACATCTTCGATATCGCTGGGGTTCATGCGCTGAAAATCGGCTGTCGGACGGGGAACACCATCAATAATGACCAGCGGAGCACCCATGCCGCGGATGTCGAAATTGTTGTTGAATGTCCCCGGTTCGGCACTTTTTTGCCAAACACGTAAACCGGCTACGCGGCCAGTTAACATATTCTGTGGGTTTTCGTTTTTGGTCTTGACCATCTCCGTACCGCGCACACCAGCTACCGCTCCTGTAATCGAACCGCGTTTCTGAACGCCGTAGCCGACAACAACGACTTCGTTGATCTGTGTTTCATCGCTGTTGAGCTGTACGTTGATTGTCGTGCGGCCGTTGATGGCTTCGATTTTAGTAGTCAAACCTACGAATGAAAATTGGAGGGATGCCGAGGCCGGAACTTTGAGTGTATATTGACCATTTATGTCGGTGGTTGTACCGATGTTGCTGTTTTTCATCACAATGACCGTCGCACCGATCACCGGCTCATTGTTCGAGTCAGTTACTGTGCCGTTGACCGTTGTGTTTTGCGCCCACACGGAGGCGGCGGAAAAGAGCAACAGGAGAGTGGTCAGCAGGGCTGTGTAAGCTCGCTTTGGATGTAATATGTTCTCCATGGTTGGTTGTTTTTAAGTTAGTTTGCTTTTTCTAATTCGTATCGTGCCAAACCTGCGTATTCGGCTGCATAGGCAAAGATGAATTGTCCGTCAATGTTGTTCTTGCCGCGATCAAGATTCCAGCCTACAAGTAGATTTGGTGGCAAGAGTCCCTCTTTTAGGAAGTTTGAGTAGGCGTAGTCGAGGTTGGCTTGGAAACTCGACAGCGGTGCGGCCACCGAAGAGTCGAGCTTATGTCCGTCCAGATAGCCGCGCATCATGATGCCGTTGAACCAATTATTGAAACCAGCAACCGTATAGGTATAATACCCTGTTACGTTCAAGTCGAGTTTGGCAAAATAACCGAAACTGGCATTGGTGAGTTGTCGGAAATCATCGAGATATTCGCTATGACGGGTGGCACGGTAGAGATCAGCCGCACCCGAAAGCATCGAACCGCAGTTGTAGGAGAGGGCTTCACCAACGCTCTCTGTGAGTTTTGTATTGCCGCGATAGCGCACGCCGTTGATTGTTTCGTACACAATGTCACAATTGGGAACACATCCGCCTCGCATGTCGTGGTAGACCCCATCGCTGCGTAGTAACGTTGTTTTTTGCCAATCGTAGATCTTCTTGGCATAGTCGAGGTACATGCGACTCTTCTTCATCTGTTCGCTTTTGCGATTGTTATCAATGTCGATGTAACGATAGGTTGCCATGTCGCTTTTTTCTTTGTAGATTTCGTAGAGCCACACCAGAGGGGTGATCATCGGACCATTGCTGCATGCGTGTTTGGTTACGTAACCCGGCCCCCATGGGATACCCCCGTTTTCGGCTCCGTTTTCATCGAGCGTGCAGTCCCAGCCATCGAGCACATAGGCTGTCAGATATTCGGCGCGTTCGAGGTAGGCTTTGTTGCCCGTGAGTTTGTAGGCCTCGATAAACTCGCGAATCAACCATTGCTGGTCGTCGTAGACATTCATAATACCGGCTACTTCGGCAGTTCCTTTGTCGCTGCCACGGTTTACGCCGTAGACAGTCCACTCCTTGGTCTGCGTAAAGGAGGTGAGTGTGTATGTGCCTAAATAGTAGTCGGCATTCTCATAAAGACGCGCCAAAAGTTCGCTGTAATGGGTGAAATATTTGTCGTATAACTCGTCAATCCCTTCGCGGTGTTGCGTTTTAAGTCCGTGGAGGATGGCATTGACGGCCTCGATTGATGAACCGTACATCCAAACGCTGGCCTTTTCGCCGGAACGTGATGCCGTATAGGGATTGTAGTAGCGTGACATGATCATGCCCGATCCTTCGAAATAACACTCCACAGCGCGGTCTACGATCGCCATGGCGCGTGTTAAATTTTGGATAGATTGCTCCTGTGCCGTTTCAGGCTCCTTATTCTTTTTTTCGCTTGGCTCATTGGTATTACTGCACGCAAAGGTGGCTGCTAATAGAGAGCATAACACGAATGTGATGAAATTTTTCATGAATAGTGGTTCTTTGTGTATTGCCTTTTCGGGGCATCCCATCACCATGTATCCTAAGAAACCAGTGAGGGAGCCCGCGCAAAAGCAATATGTCGTTGTGATTAGTTGAGAGTTACGCTATGGATGCTAATCTTGCTCTCATCGCCATTAGCCTCTCCTTTGTAGACACCCAACACTAAGATAACATTTTTGCCATTGAAAGTTGAGAGATCGTAATCGAATCGGGCATACTTCTCTACTTCGGAGGTTTCGCCTTGGTCGTTTTTGAACTTCCAGCAACCATTGCCGGCAGCCTCGGCGGCTTGGGCTGTCTGAGTGGATGGGGTGAGGTGAGTTACCGAACCCTGTTCGTCGATTGCCGTGATCTTGAAGAAGGTGTAATTGCCACCGAAAGTACGAGCTTTCAATACGAGCTGGTTCGAGCCGGCTGCAATGGCGAATTTGGCATAAAAATAGGACTCGGGCTCGGTCAGATTGACCGGTGTGCCACCACCACGGGTCTTGATTACAAATCCTTGATTGGCAAAAGGCTCTGGATCTTTAACACGCGGGACGAACGACCACTCCGAGGCGATATGTGCATTGGCGCGCCACGATTGGTAGCACACTTGGCGGTTGTCCTTCTCTTTTTTGCCATCGCAGACAGTGATGCCGCTGAATGACTTTTTGGTCTGAGCCATGGTTGAACGAACCATCTCCATAGTCAACTTCCAATCGGACAGTTCATCGTTTATTGGGGTGCCATTGAGGTAATTCCATCCGTCGATCGCTTGGTTTGAGAATGCGATACGACGTAGCACGAGTTGTTTCCAATAATCGCCCGTTTTGGCGCGATAGGTGCCGATTGCAATAATTACCTCTTTGCCGATGTAGCTGCTCAGATCGAAACTGAATGCTTTGTAATTGTCCGAACCGTAGCTCTGGTTTTCGCCGATCTTCACCGCTTCTGGCTCCGTAGTAGCCAGATCAACTACTTGTACGCCAAATACGGCGGGGTTGGCGGAATCGGCGTTGTGTGTACGTACTTGAATTGTCATGATCTTGTTATCCTCGGTGATCAGTTTGCTACCATACACATAGGAGTCGAAGATATTGCGGTCCTCCGGATTCTTCTGCTCTTCGCCCGAATTGCGAATTTGCAGCGTTGTGCCTTCGTTTTGCTCTTGCCATGCACCCACAAAGTTCAGAGCTGCCATATAATCGGTACTCCAATCCCAATGGGGGTAGTTCTCCGCATTACCGCCTCCGCGATATTCGTTATAGTACCACTTGTCGGCCTCTTTCAGATCCGTCAGGGTCTTGCCGCGTAGAATTTCGCGGCTACCCATGGCCAGATTGATCGTGACCACACCTCCTTCGAAGGCATCGCGTCCGATCTTCTTGATGATTGTAGCGTAATCTTTCAACGTAAAGGTTACCGTATAGGCATCGAGTGGCAGATTACTGAACTCGAAGGTTCCGTTGGTTGAGGTTGTGGTGCTTTGTGCCTCACTCAAACTCACCTTGACGCCGGCAAGCGGGGCATTTCCATTCTTGGCATCGGTGATTGTACCGCGAATCTTTGCAGCGGCATAGGTCATCTCGGCATTGACCGTTGCTACCCCCTCGGTATTGAACTTTTTGGCCGTTACCGTGATGCTCGCCGTTTGGTGGTCTGCCTTTTTATAGGTGATGATCTGTGTTGCGATCGGAATATTGTTGAGTGTATAGCGACCTTCGGCATCGGTCGATGCGGTTTCAGGCAAATCGGCGACAGTGACCTCGACTCCCTCCAATGATTTGCCGTCATCGTTGGTTACGATACCTGTGATTTGTCCAATTGTCTTCGAATCCGAACCTTCGGTGTCATCGTCGTTACACGCGACCGATGTGAGGGCCAGACCGCCAACAAAGGCCGAAAATGCGAATACTCGCAAAAGTCTTTTTAATTTCATAGTTTTAGG
>CAYOKU010000022.1:0-34290 GCA_964404645.1 uncultured Alistipes sp. | reverse complement strand
GACTGAAATCGGACGGCCGCGATGGGGTCGTTTTAAAACGGTTTGTTTTTACAGCGAGATCGTTTGGCTATCGATCAGCAGGTGTTTGCCTTTGGCTAATTTCTTTAATTCGACTTTAAGTCCGTTCTCTGGTGTTTTTGGTCGGCTAATTACGACAAAGTCCATGTTTTCGACATCTTGATCGTACTTCTCCTGCTGTTTCTCCTTACGATCAATCCAAGTACCCGAATTGGCATAGATACACCCTTCGTTTTTGTAATTCTGGTAGGCTACAAGCTTCGGAATATGCGTATGACCGAAGACCACAACGCGCGCATTCGACTGTTTGTTTCCGAAGTACTGAACATCGGACTGATTATCCAAAAACGTGGTAATCAGGCTGCCAACGATAGCTTCATCTACCTTGGTCATGATGGGAACATGATTGTATTTCAAGCGTTGTTCCCAACTCTCTTGCGAACAGCTTTCGGCATAGAGTTTCATCGTGATCGAACCATCGGGCGCATTGTAGGGCAAAAAATCGTTGATGCTGAATGTGCCCTTCAAATGGTTGATGTTTGTTGTGATGATCTTCTCATCGAAACGCTCTTTGGTCGGGATCTCCTGCTCGAAAGCACGTTTCCAGACTTTGTAATAGGTGAATTTATGTTGCTGAGAGATCTCCTCCGGATAGTTGAGCACGGTGGTCGGAACCGGAGTTTCTTCGCCTTTTTTCGGGTAGTCCAGCACCGAATTCACGGCCACACGTGTAAAGAAATAGCCGGCTGGTAGTATCGTTCCGCTTGCAATCTCTTGATTCGAAAAGGGATCGGGGGCACAGAAAAAATCATACCGATGACTATGCTCAATGGCCACCATCGGATAGGTCTCCGTGTAATAGGTTCCCAAGCCTTGTCTTTCGCTATCCTGCACAATGTGGATGCCAGGAAGCACCTCCGAAATAATTTGTTCCGGAACCAATAAATCGTGATTACCATGTACGTAGGTCACTCGAACGATCTGCTCGTTAATCAACTCCCGAAGCGCATCGAAAATCGGCTTGTTCGTGGCGGCAATCTTTCTGATAAACGCATTTTGGTCGCCCGTTCCATAGGTGTTGTTGCGACTCGGAACATACCATTCGTCAAAGAAATCTCCGGCGATCACCAACTCTTTTACACTCTGAGAACTTCTCGCCTCGTGGATAAACTCAACAAGTCGCGAGGAGTGGGCGACGAATTCGGAGTAGGACAAATCAGCCCCCAGATGAATGTCGCTTATGACGACAACTTTGTTGCGAACAACCTCTGCGGTGACATCCGCATCAAATTGGTTCTCTGGCTTGGATGATTGTTCCGAATCTGAACATGCTGCAACCGACAGCAGACTCAATAAACCGACTATTAATTTGAATTTTTTCATAAATTTGGTGTGTTACGGGTATTGTGCGCTATTTAACTTCGTGTGTTGTCTGATAGGTATCCATCACCTCCGCACCCTTAGAGTTGAAATTAATCGTAATCTTTTTTTCGTAGCCTACCGTTCGCTTGTTCCATCCGCGTTTGGAGTCATCGTTGTTATAAGCGGGGGTCAACGGAGCCTGATCTACCGCGCCCATATGTAAGTAATACTTATTATAGTGATAAGATAATGTGGTTGCTTGAAGTTCCAGCGCAAGGTCTACATGCAACGTAACCGAAGCATCTTTGGCGTCGTTGACTCTGAAAAGCAGGGTTTGCCGGCTCTCTGTATTCCACAGTAGATTCTGTTTGGGATAGGCTTGTTGTAGCATCTCGTCGCTATTGCGGAATACCTGTTTCATTTGCAGCGGTTTTTTCTTCCCATAGGTATAGAAAAATTCCACTTCCGATCCTTGTTTTGTACTCTTTAAAATACGATACTGGTTATCGCCCCAATAATCGCCCGCATACCACGCTTCGAGAATATCCAATGAGTTGGATTTGTCACTTTGTATAAATGAGCTGTGGTTTGTCTTCCAGAACTCCGGCCCGAATCGCCACGAGGCTCCGGTGCTGAACGCTGTATTGGGAACCGCTTGCGGCGCGTAATACATGTCTTTCATCTCATAGGAGAAGTTGGTCGCGCTGCTACAAACATAGGTATATCCCAGATTTCCTGTTATTCCATTTTTGGAGATGCTTAATCCGGCATTGAAATTTTCGGTTTCGGTCTTTGACTCTTGGTATTTTGTCAGATTTGTATTGTCTGCCGGCATCTTGTTGACCAATGTGATGGCTCCGGAGGTCGGATTCGATGCTTTGACAGTAACTTGATAGGAACGTAGCAGTGGGCCGAGGTAACACCCTTGTTGGATAAGAATCGTATTCTCGCTCACATCAAATAGTGATGATTTTGGAAAAAGTTGATAACCAATCCCCTCAACTGTCACTTTGATCAGTTTTTCGGCCACTCCCGGCATGTAAAAGGTTTCGATTTTAAGCGAAGCATCCACTGAGAACGCACCGCTGGCTGCGTTGGTTAACTCTTTCTCGGAATCGGGCAATCGATCGCTGGCTTTCAATATGATATCGGGATTGTATGGGCCTTTCACAAGATCACCGTGGGAACCCACTCCCCAATAACTATAACGCACATATTTCACAAAAGGCTCCAAGTTTTTCGGTTCATCGGAGTTGCTGCTTGCGCGTGTTTTACTTTGCGAGGCATCATAGGCATCGAACATAGGAATTAGATATTTCAGCAGATTCTCATCTTCCAACGAATTACTCTCAATGATATACTTCGGAATCGCCGGATCGTCCATCATTAGGTACCAGCCGATGCCCATGTCGATTCCGAAGATCCGGAACGCCTGTTCCGCGTCGGTCACATGAACCAACCAGATCAACGGCCGTTTGGCCACAGTTTGAGCCTCTGCCTGCTCAGCGTGGAATGTTTTCAGATCATCGAACGCGCGCTGCGGCATCTCATCGCCGAATATTGAGCAGTCTGCCATAATGTATAGCGGGCTGTTGGCCGGCATCTTCTCAATGGCCTCGTCAATCTGCTCTTTGGTGCTGTTTTGCATCGACATGACGTTTGACAAAGCGAGTTTGCGTTTCACCAGTTTTGTTTGGGTATCTTTGGCATCACCATAAGCCACTAACAAGAGGCTATTGTTCATCGAGGCAGAAGAGTCTGCATCATCTGTTTTCTCGCATGCACAGATCGTAAAAGTCAGTAATCCACATACCAGATAATTGAAAAAAGTTCTCATCATTTTTTTTAGTTAAAGTTTTTCTGAAACAAATTTACCACGATCCCAGCCAATCAATCGCTCATATCTACAAGATTAGCGTTTCAGAATGACAAAATAAACTGTGGGTTTGAAAACAATGTTTTATTGCTACAAATCTGTTTCAAAACAACAATGTAGAGTGACTTCTCCTCTAATTTTCTGTGCGTTTTATACCATTGCATCATCGAGTTTTATTACCTTTGTCTACGTTATGCAAAACCTCTATTTGGCCACAATATACACGGCAGCTATTGTCTGCCTGTTGACCTCCCTGTTGCTATTTGCACGCCGGAAGGAGGGAGAGCGTTCGCGCGTAATTCTTGCGTGCATCATCCTGTTCTCTGTGGGCAACTACCTTCCCCGTTATGTGGCTTTGTGTCACCATGAGATACCGAATTTGGTGATTTCGCCACAAACACTCTTGCAAGCAATTTTTATGGTCACCTCCTACATCATGTATCCTATCGAGGTGATCTCGCCGGGCTATCTGAATTTACGCCGGATCGTAAAAATTTATATTCCGTGGTTGATATTGTTCGGTATCTATATGTTATGCAACTGGTTGGGAGTTGTATATACGCCCTATGGCTCGTTGCTCGAAATGTTGCCGAACTTCACCCGATTCGAGGTGTGGTTTAGGCTGCTACTCGCCATTCTTATCTTCGCTCCGGTGCTGACGATCTTCTTTATCCCATATACGCGCCGATATAACAATGCAGGATATGAGTGGATAACCAAATACATCATTCTGTTCACCATCAACTCCTTCGCCTACATCCTTGTGCTGGCCGTAGATTCGATCTACATCAAAACAATCTACTACTATGTAAGTGTCTCTTGCAGCATTGGAATCGCCTATATGGAGCTTTTTGTCCGGTTGATCCGAAAACCAATCACCAACAGAGAGTCAATCGAACCATCTCCCGATGCAAAAGTGGCCGAGCAACTCTCAGCCGAAACTAATTTTACAACCCAAGTTACCATTCAAAACAGCCCCACATGCGCAACTGCCCAGAGCGCAAAGCTGCGAAGTAGGCTGCAACTCTATGTCGAACAGACACGCGCTTACCGGGATCCAGACCTTTCGATCAATACATTGGCCAGAGCTCTTTACACCAATCGTACTACGTTGGGACATGCGATACGAGAACTCGGATATGAGAGTTTTACGGTCTACATCAATACGTTGCGCATCTGTGATTTTATCGAAAGCGTAAAAAAACGACATTGGGACAACTACCAAGATGCTTTCTATAATGCCGGTTTTCGTTCGCGAGCCACGGCCATACGCAATTTCCGGCAGATCACAGGAACGACCCCATCGGTCTATTTCCAAAAGGGGCTTTTCGATGAGGCGTAGCCCACGCGCAAAATGGGGTGCTATTTACAGAGCGACTTGTCCCTCTTTTTTCGTTCGTACTCCCTTCCAGCGATTTTACAGTCCCATTTTTATTTTATATCTTTACCGCCATTCGGGCCTTTATCCGAGAGTGATAGGCTCGACTTTTTTAGATAATATGGCATGAAGGAGCTATTGCACAAGATCTGGACGTATGATCTGACCCAAAAAATAGAATCAGGAGTTAAAATCGGCGGATATTTTGTCTCCGCACTCTTTTTGATAACGCTTTTGTTCGACTACGGATTCGCGCTGAGCGACTCCGAGTCGATATATGTCGAGAAGATATATGGATTTGTGTGGCTCTTTTTTCTGCTGTCGTTTACCTATCGGGTCATCTTTCATCGTGCCGAAATCGTTCGTAAATCGTTGGCGATGACCCTTATCGTCGGAACGTTACTCTATCTCTCCTCCTTGATCCGGTTGTTTGCCGAACCCGATACTTCGGGTTTCTTTCTCAATTTTTGGACAATATTCACCAGTCGCTACCTGCAATTGGCTCTGCTGACTCTTCTCTCGTTGACCGATCTGAGCCGCGGTGTGGTCAATTTCATCAACAAAAAGACCAATCCGGCCATGCTTTTAACCGCAGGATTCGCTTTGGTCATCTTCTTGGGGACGATTCTGCTGCTGATGCCACGTTCGACCGTTGGCGGAATCTCGGTCATTGATGCGCTCTTCGTCTCGACAAGTGCCGTCTGTGTGACGGGGCTGACGCCGGTCGATGTCGCCACGACATTTACCCCCAACGGACAGATTGTCATCGCCTTGTTGATTCAGATCGGCGGTCTGGGAGTCATGACGCTGACAAGTTTCTTTGCCGTATTCTTCATGGGTAGCATGGGGCTCTATAATCAGTTTGCACTCAAAGATATGGTTAGCTCCGATACATTTAGTTCGCTGGTGGCAACGCTGCTCCATATATTGGGTTTTACATTTGTGATCGAGGCGGGCGGTGCCTTATTGATCTGGGCCAGTATCCACACGACAATGGGGATGACGCTCTACGAAGAGATCTTCTTTTCGCTGTTTCATGCCGTATCGGCCTTTTGCAACGCGGGATTTTCCACGCTTTCGGGTAATCTCGGTAATCCGGCCGTAATGAACGGACATAATGAGCTTTACCTCGTTATCTCGATGCTGATTATCTTGGGCGGAATCGGATTTCCGATTCTGATCAATTTCAAGGAGCTTTTTTTCTACCGACTCAAATCACTTCGGTTTCGCATTGCACCAACGACTCAAAAACCCCAAAAACTGAAACACATTACCAACATAAATACCAAAATTGTCTTGGTCACTACCACCGTGCTGTTGATCGGCGGTACTGCACTCATCGCGTTGTTGGAGTGGAACGGAGCCTTCTCCGGCATGTATGTGAGCGACAAACTGACCCAAGCGTTCTTCAATGCGGTATCGCCGCGAACGGCCGGATTTAATAGTGTTGACCTGACTCACTTTTCGCTGCTGACGATTATCGTCTACATGATCCTTATGTGGATCGGCGGTGCAGCCCAATCCACTGCGGGTGGTATTAAAGTAAATACGCTGGCCGTGGCTTTTGCCAACTTTATTGCTGCGATCCGCGGCCACGATCGGATCAATCTTTACCACCGCGAACTCTCCTCCGACTCGGTACGGCGAGCCTCGGCTACTATCTTTGGTTCTATTGCCGTCATTACGATCTTTGTCTTTGCGCTGATCGCCATGGAGCCTCAAATTGCACCGCTCCACCTGCTGTTCGAAACCATTTCGGCCATTGGAACGGTGGGATCGAGCCTCAATACGACGCCGTTGCTCGATACCGATAGCAAGATATTGGTGGCGGTCATTATGTTCGTGGGTCGTGTGGGTTTAATCACCGTGCTGATGAGTTTGATCTCCACCAAACGGAACGCTCATGTGCGATTCCCCAAAGACAAAGTAATTATCAACTAAAATAGAGGTTATGAAGTATTTAATCATCGGGCTTGGCAATTTTGGAAGTACGCTGGCCGAAGAACTTACGACGCTGGGACACGAGGTGATCGGCGTAGACACGGACGAATCGCGCGCCGATGCCATCAAAGAACGGATCTCGGTGGCATACATCATGGATGCTTCCGAACCGCACTCCTTGGCATCGCTACCACTGGTTGAAATCGACTGCGCCATCGTCACGATCGGTAAAAGCATGGATGCATCGCTGCGTGTGGTGGCCATGTTGAAAGAGTTGGCGGTAAAAAATATCTACGCGCGAGCTTTGGACAACATCCACAAATCCATTCTCGGCGCGATGAATATTCAGAAAATATTTATTCCGGAGACCTATGCCGCCCGAATTTTTGCCGAAAAATTCTCCACCGAAAATACGGCAGAGTTGGTGTGAATGGGAGAGTAATCGTTCTCTCCATACGCTTGACGAATGTTCTGAAAAAGAAGAAGAGGCGACTGATTTCAGCCGCCTCTTTTGTTTTCTAATACTGCTCCTTTTCGTTGGGAAAATCACACTCCTTGACATCGGAGATGTATTTTTGGACGGCATCGGTCATGATTTCGTGCAGATCGGCATAACGACGTAAAAAACGCGGTGAGAATCCTTTGTT
Organism: uncultured Alistipes sp.; assembly: GCA_964404645.1. Lineage (GTDB taxonomy): Bacteria > Bacteroidota > Bacteroidia > Bacteroidales > Rikenellaceae > Alistipes. The sequence continues at coordinate 27,068 of CAYOKU010000022.1, read as the reverse complement.
GATCCCCAGCAGATCGTGCACGACCAACACTTGACCATCGGTTCCAGCTCCTGCACCGATTCCGATGGTCGGGGTCGGAATCTCGGCCGTGACCCGTGCCGCAAGCGTTGCCGGAATTTTTTCGAGTACGATGCCGAAACAGCCTGCATCGCTCAACAACCGTGCATCGCGGATCAATTTGGCAGCCTCGGCCTCCTCTTTGGCGCGCACATTATAGGTACCGAATTTATGGATCGACTGTGGTGTCAGACCGAGGTGTCCCATCACCGGAATACCGGCCGAGAGGATGCGTTGCACCGATTCGAGGATCTCCTCGCCGCCTTCGAGTTTCACAGCATCGGCCTGCGACTCCTTCATGATGCGGATCGCCGAGTCGAGTGCCACCTTCGAATTTCCTTGATAGGTTCCGAATGGCATGTCGACTACCACCAATGCACGATGTACGGCACGCACCACCGATGAGGCGTGATAGATCATCATATCGAGGGTAATGGGGAGTGTCGTTTCGTAGCCGGCCATGACATTGGCGGCCGAGTCTCCGACCAGAATGACATCGATACCGGCGGCATCGACAATTTTGGCCATTGAATAATCGTAAGAGGTAAGCATCGCGATCTTCTCGCCGCGTTGTTTCATCTCCGTCAGGCGGTAAGTAGTCACCGCACGGACTGTGCTTTCTACGGACATTATTGCTGTTTTATTAGGATTAAATCGGCGCAAAGTTAACCTTTCGGGCGGATTTGGCAAAAAAAGTTCCACAAAACTACGCCGCCCGACACCGATACGTTGATCGAGTGTTTGGTTCCGGCCTGCGGAATTTCGATTGCACCGTCACACAGATCGACCGCTGCCTGATCGACTCCGGCCACCTCGTTACCGAAGACGAGTGCGTATTTCACCCCTTCTTCGGCGTGAAACTCATCGAGCATCTCGGCTCCTTCGACCTGCTCAATGGCAAGGATGCGGTAGCCCTCGGAACGCAGTTCGGCCAGCGATTGTGCGGTAGTCGGATAGTACTTCCACGCCACGGTCAATTCGGCTCCGAGAGCCGTTTTATGGATGTCGCGGTTGGGTGGGGTAGCGGTGATGCCGCAGAGTGCAATCCGTTCAATAGCAAACGCATCGCCCGTGCGGAAAAAAGCACCGACATTCTGCAACGAACGCACGTTGTCCAACACCACCGTTACCGGCATCTTCGCTTGTGCGGAAAATGCTTCGGGGGTGGGTCGATGCAGCTCTTCATTCGTAATTTTTCGCATAGAGATCATATATTACGCCGGCAAAAGTAGTTAAAATAAAAATCTTTTCCCTATTTTTGTCGATTGATTCATCTGATAGATTATTCATGAGAAATATTCGCTTCATACTGTTGCTTATCGTGGTCGCCCCGTTTGCGACATTACACGCGCAGGAGGTGCTTCTTGGCGTTGATTTCGAAACCTATTTCGATAATAAAGAGTACGCCGGAACCTCTTTCTCGAACGATGGAACTGATTTTACGGCCGGAACCGACTTCGCTGTGCGTATCGCACCGCGTATCGGTGTCAAATGGGACGAGAAAAACACCTTGATCTTTGCTGTGGATATGCTTCAAAACTTCGGAGAGAAGAGTTCAAAATTTCTTTCGGAGGTCAAACCGGTGCTTTACTACCAATTTCAAACTCCAACGGTACGTGCCACAGCCGGTATCTTCACCCGTGACATGACCCATCAGGGCGACTACTCAACCGCCTTTTTCTCGGAGTCGTATCGCTTTTTCAACAACCGAATGAACGGTGTTTTGGCGCAATACAACGTTGGCAACTCCTATGTGGAGTTTATCTGCGACTGGGAGGGGATGTATTCAACCACCTCGCGTGAGAAATTCCGCATCCTGAGCGGCGGTCGCCATTATCTGAATAAATTCTATTACGGCTACAACCTCACGTTGTTGCACTTCGCCATGCAGAAAGATTCACCTGCCGACAACGTGGTTGATTATCTGCTCATCAATCCGCTCATCGGTGTGAAGTTCCATGCCGGTTTTGATTTCGATTTCCGACTGGGACTATTGCAGACTGCGCAGCGCGACCGTAGTTTTACCAGCGGGTGGCAGACCCCACGCATGGGTGAATTCGGATTCAGCATGAGTCGCTGGGGGTTCACATTGGACGAGAAGTTTTACTTCGGCAAAAACCTCTATCCGTTTTTCAACGGACACACCGTTGAAACCGAGGCGGGAAAAACGGTCTACATTCCCTATGGACTCGAACTCTATCCGGGCGATCCGTTTTTCCGTACCGAAAAAAATTATTACAACCGCGCGGCACTTGCCTACGCCAAATCATTCTTTCACGATACGTTGCACATCAAAGCCGAATTCATAACCCATTACGATGGCAAAGGGTTGGGTACGCAGCAGCGATTGGAAATCGGCGTCAAGTTGCTCAAAACGGTCTACAACAGCAAAAATCATAAAAAATAGGAATCAATAACTATGGTAAGCGAAACTAACGAAACCAAGGAGAAGTCGCTGAACTTCCTCGAAGAGATCATCGAAAATTCGATCGCACAAGGCGAAACACGTGTTCAGACCCGTTTCCCGCCCGAACCGAACGGTTACCTGCATATCGGCCATGCGAAGAGCATCTGTATCAATTTCGGACTGGCCAAAAAATATGGCGGTAAATGCAACCTGCGTTTCGATGACACGAATCCGGTGAAGGAGGATGTCGAATATGTCGATTCGATCAAACGCGACATTCAATGGCTCGGTTTCGATTGGGCACAAGAGCGTTATGCATCGGACTATTTCGATCAACTCTATGAGTGGGCAATTGTCTTGATTAAGAAGGGACTGGCCTATGTTGATGATCAGACACAAGAGCAGATTCGCGAAAATCGCGGTACGGTTTCGGTGGCAGGAACTCCCTCGCCGTGGCGCGATCGTTCGGTGGAGGAGAACCTCGATCTGTTTGTGCGGATGAAAAACGGTGAATTTGCCGATGGTGAAAAGGTATTGCGTGCCAAAATCGACATGGCGCATCCCAACATGTTGTTCCGCGACCCGATCATGTATCGCATTCTCCATACCGAGCACCACCGCACGGGCGATAAATGGTGCATCTATCCGATGTACGACTATGCGCACGGCCAAAGTGACTCGATCGAGCAGATCACACACTCGATCTGTACCCTTGAATTTGATGTTCACCGTCCGCTTTACGACTGGTTCATCGAGGCTCTCGACATCTACCCATCGCATCAATACGAATTCGCGCGTTTAAATCTCACTTATACGATGATGTCGAAACGCAAGTTGCTGAAATTGGTGCAGGAGGGAGCCGTCATGGGTTGGGATGATCCGCGTATGCCGACTATATGTGCGCTACGCCGTAAGGGCTATACGCCAGCCTCGGTGCGTAATTTTGCCGAAATGGTTGGCGTTGCCAAACGCGATAATGTGATTGATCTCGGTAAGTTGGAGTACTGCGTGCGTGAGGATCTGAATAAGGTTGCCGAACGACGTATGGCTGTGTTGAATCCGCTCAAAGTGGTTATTACCAATTACGAAGAGGGTAAAACGGAGTTGTTCTCGGCCGTCAATAACCCCGAAAACGAAGCGGCCGGAAGTCGACAGGTTCCCTTCTCAAAGGTGATCTACATCGAACGGGACGACTTTATGGAGGAGCCTCCGAAGAAATTTTTCCGTTTGTGTCCGGGTGGCGAGGTGCGTCTGCGCTATTCCTACCTCATCAAGTGTGAGGAGGTTATCAAGGATGCTGCCGGTAACATCACCGAGTTGCGTTGTTCGCACGACCCGATGTCGGGCAACGGATCATCGAGCGATGGTCGGCGTGTGAAGGGTGTGATCCATTGGGTTTCGGCAGCGCATGCCGTGGAGGCCGAGATCCGTCTTTTCAACCCGCTCTTTACGAAGGAGAGCCCCGATGATGTTGAGGAGGGGCAGACTTGGGAGGATAATTTAAATCCCGATTCGATGGTTAAAATCAAGGGCTATTTGGAGCCATCGTTGCGTGAAACTCCGATCGGGCAAGCCGTACAATTCGAGCGTGTGGGCTATTTCTGCCCCGATACAGATTCGTCCAATGAGCATCCGATTTTCAACAGAACGGTTACTCTCAAAGACTCGTGGGCCAAGATTAACAAGTAACTGGCAACAACCCGATTATCCGTAGAACCGCTCTTTTAAGCAAAGAGCGGTTCTCTTTTTTGTACGCCCACCGCACTACACGAATACGTTTTGTTTTTCCTGAAAGCTATTTTCAGCGTATTGAAATTGCACAAAAAGGTGTATATTTGTTCAAAGGTGTTTTGGGATATGCTTATTTTATATCTATTTTTTGGCATTGTTTTGTTGGGCTGTTTGCTCTATGCGGCGACTCAACTCTATCGTTTACGGCGATGTAACGCCACGGAAGATATCGTCTTACTCGAAATCTTACGTAACGTGTCCGCATATATTCTGCTCATCGACAAAGATCTGAATGTCGTGAGGACAAACTATTATCAGATCTCCGGTAGAAAAGAGCAGATTAAAAACCCCAAAGTCGGAAATTTGCTGATGTGTCGCAATGGCGAGGATGCAGGTCTATGTGGCACACACGATCTTTGTGCGATATGTCCGGTGCGTGTTGCCATTTTGAAATCGTTCCATACGCATAAGAGTTTTAGCGATCTCGAAGCTGAAATGACTCTCTATCTCGAACCACAGCACACGAGTGAAAAATCGTGCTCGTTCTCAATCTCAGGTCGATACCTTAAAATAGGGGGCAAATTTCGTCTGCTGTTAACCGTGCACGATATTTCGGCTCAGAAACGTATTCGACAGGAGCTGGAAGAGGCGCGTCAGAGAGCCGAGGAGTCTGATCGGATGAAATCGCAATTCTTGGCAAATACCAGCCATGAGTTGCGAACTCCGCTCAATGCAATCGTTGGTTTTTCTGAACTTTTAGCCTCATCCGAAACAACTCCCGAGGAGAGAGCAGCATACATGCAGATTATCCGCGACAACAATAAAATGCTTATTCAACTGGTCAACGATACCCTCGATCTCTCGAAAATTGAGGCCGGAACACTCGAATACCAAATTGCCGATACAGAACTCAATAGCACGATGCATGAGTTGTATGAGGTGTTCCGTCAACGTATTGCCATAGGAACTCCGGTTGAACTCATTTTTGAGCGAAAATACGATTCATGCACGATTAGAACCGATCACCATCGGTTGACACAAGTGCTCTCCAATCTGTTGAGCAATGCGATCAAATTTACCAAATCCGGCTCGATTCGTTTCGGATACGAAAAACAAGCCAACGGGGTACTTTTTTATACCATTGATACCGGCTTAGGGATGAGCGAAGAACAACAGGCGTCAATCTTTAAACGCTTCTCGAAACTCGATACATTCAAACAAGGGGTAGGAATCGGCCTTGCAATCAGCAAGTCGATTGTGGAGACATTGGGAGGATATATCGGCGTAGAGTCGCAGCCCAATAAAGGCTCTCGATTTTGGTTTATACTTCCCTATACCTATGCCGAGGAAGTAACGAAGAGGGGCGCAGATCCTATCTTAAAACATGATTAGAGTAATCGTCCGAACGTTTTCCGTCCAAAGAGGTAACGCAGGATGATCGAACCGCGGTAAAGCGTTTTGCGCACGTTTCCGCTGGCCGTCGATTGAATAGCCTTGCGTTTGACGCTCAGAGCTGGATGCCAACGAATGAAATCGCAATAGGCTCGAAAAACCGCCTTGAAATTATCCCAACGTCCTTGTGCCAAATAGGAAAGTGCGGCCAGAAAATCGAGCGGAGGTCGCATAATTGCCGCAACCAAACGTTGTTGTGACGATGCACACTTATAGATCATGGCCAGATTGTTGCGATGGTTGTAGAAGACTTTCGCCGGAGAATCGGTCTGCAAAGTCCCCCCACCGAGGTGATAGACCTTGCTTTGAGGGACAATACGCACCCGATAGCTGGCCAATTGCATGCGCCAACAGAGATCTATCTCCTCCATATGTGCGAAAAAGTCGGCATCGAAACCGCCTAATTTGTGGAACACCTCCGAACGACAGCAAAACGCAGCTCCGCTCACCCAAAAGAGATCTCTGGCATCGTCATATTGTCCCAGATCCTGCTCCACACGACGAAGAATGCGTCCACGACAGAACGGATAACCCAGATAGTCGATAAAACCGCCCGATGCTCCGGCATATTCGAACATCTCGCGTTGGGTATAGGCGATGAGTTTCGGCGATACGACCGCCACTTCGGGGTGCATCTCCAATTCATTTAGCAGCGGGTCGAGCCACCCCATAGGGGTCTCCACATCGGAATTTAGCAACACGTAATAGTCGGCCTCGATCTGCTTCAAGGCGCGATTATAGCCCCCCGCAAACCCATAATTACAATCTAAACAGAGAGTTTCGACTGTCGGGAATTCGGCGGCAAGCAGTGCCAGAGAGTCATCCGTCGAACCGTTATCGGCTACGACAACAGCAACTCCGCTCGGAGCTGTTGCCACGACCGAGGGCAGAAAGCGGCGCAGGTGTTCTGAGCCGTTCCAATTGAGAATGACAATCTTAGTTACCGACATTTTTGCGTTTGTGTTTCCAACGCCGATGTGACCACATCCAGAGTTCGGGATGTTCGCTAATTTCTTGCTCCAAGCGGCGCACATAACGTTCCGTTACCTCATATGGGGCTACCGACTCCTCTCCATCGTAGATCAACTCAAACGACACGCGATAGCAACCGCGGCGGGTTCGGTGCATCGTTGCAAAATAGACCGGCAGGTGGCAACGCAAGGCGAGTTTTTCACCTCCGTCAAAGAAGATCGTATCTTGATTGAGAAACCGAAACCAATGGCTATCAGGACGTTTTGGCGGATTTTGGTCGGCGATCAACCCCACAGCCAGCCGTTTGCCGTCGATTCCTTGTTCGCGGTTACGCAGGTAGAAACGCAGACACTCCTTCATGGCGACCGTGGTGCAGTTGTCGTAGTTGCGCAGACGGCGGTACAGCTCTTCGATCACGGCACTGCGCAGCGGATGATAGACCGCAACGACCATCTGTGACGGATAGAAATCGCCCCAAAATGAGTAGTACTCCCAACAGCCGAAATGTGCCGTGAGCGCAATCCAATCACAATCGCGCATCGACTTCGAGAGGTTTGACACATCGGAGAATTGAACCAGCGAGTGTCGTTTTTTAGAGGTCATGTGCGCAAGATTGATCGTATTGACCGCTACCTCGGCGAGCGTCCAATAAAAACCGTTCCGAATGGCGGCAATCTCCGCATCGCTCTTCTCGGGGAAAGAGTTTCTCAGATTACTCATTACGACATGCATCCGGTAGCGGATCAAATAACGTAACAGAAAGAATATCAGATTCTCGACAACGTAATATTTAAACCAATAGGGCATCACGGCAAACAGGCGCGAGCACGACCAGAGAAACTCCAACCACAAGCGCTGCGCGATGTTCAGTTCCGGATTTTTCATAACCAATTCCTATTCAACAAAAAGTTTCACTTCATTCACCTTCGCACGGACTTTCAACCAGTTGACAAGTGTCGTGCGATCAATGGGCTGGGCTGCATCGCGAGGTTTAACTACGCAGATAAGTGTTGTATCGCTCGGCGTGCCGTCTACCTGATAGGTTACCCCTTTGGTCAACGATACCGAGGCGATATTCTGCATCAGCACCCCCACCTCGCGCGAAACATCCTCGACTCCGACATCGGTAACCCGATAGCGTGAGAGTTGATTTTCAGCCTCTTGCAATCGTCTGTTTTTCTCGGCAAGCAACTCGCTATAACTGTGTTGTAGCGTATTTACGTCGATTTTGTCAGTTGCATTGGCCTGCCGGACTATCAGTTGAGTCTTATTCAGCCCGTAATGTTCCAATTGAGCACGGGCATTCTCGATCGACTCCTCGGCAAGCGGCTCACCCACCAACAGCAGTTCGATCGTAGATCTTTTTCCCATTTCTGCGTAGATCTTTTTACACTCGATCACGCGGGTATTGGGATAGTTGAAGACCTGTGTCACGTATTTATCGGTCAATGCCTCGAAGATCGACACCCGTACCATATGAAAGCCGATAATCACGCTCGGTATAAAGGTTGCCAATGCGATCATCATCATGATCCGTTTGACGTTGCGCTCACGGTTGCGATCTATGAAACTCTTCTTCTCGTATTTCAAGTAACGCACCATCAGATAGGCTGCCAGCGCGATAAATACCGAGTTGATGAAGAAGAGATAAAATGCCCCAAAGAAGAACCGGAGCTGACCGGTCGCCAGTCCGAATCCGGCCGTACAGAGGGGCGGAATCAGTGCCGTAGCGATTGCAACCCCCGGAATGACCGTTGAGGTGCGGTCGCGGCGTGTCTGCGCCACGATTCCGGCCAACCCACCGAACAGCGCGATCAGTACATCGTAGGTGGTCGGCACGGTACGCGCTAACAACTCGCTTCGTGCCGATGAGAGTGGTGTCACCAGAAAATAGAGTGTCGAGGTGATGATGGCCACGATGAACATCAATGTCAGGTTGCGCAACGACTTTTTTAGCAGATCGAAGTCATTGACTCCTAACGATACACCCACTCCCATGATCGGCCCCATGATCGGCGAAATCAGCATCGCACCGATAATGACGGCCGCCGAATTGACATTTAGTCCCAGCGATGCGATCATCGTTGCGAAGATCAGTACCCAAAGGTTTACGCCGCGAAATTCGACCCCTTTCGAGATCGTTCCGATCACCTCGTCACGTGGAGCCCGATCCTCGTCAAGACTGAATCGCCCCTTCATAAATGCGCGTATATCTTCGCTCCAATCGGCAAACGACCGATGGCTCCGTTCGTTATTGTTCGTTTGATTCTCGTTCATCATTCTCTTCATTTTCGGGTTGTTGGGCACGTCCGGCTTTCGGCTTTCCGGACAGCACGATCACAAATTCACCTTTGGGTTCCGTGGCACGGAAATGGTCGAGAACTTCTCCCACCGTACCGCGCACGGTCTGTTCGAATTTTTTGGTCAATTCGCGCGATACCGACACGCGGCGATCGTTACCGAATATCTCGGCAAACTGCTCCAAACACTTCACAACTCGGTAGGGCGATTCGTAGAAGATCATCGTGCGTTCCTCTTCGGCAAGCAGTTGCAACTGTTTGTTGCGTCCCTTCTTCTGAGGTAAAAATCCCTCGAAACAGAAGCGATCGCACGGAAAGCCGCTCTGTACCAATGCAGGGATCAATGCGGTAGCTCCGGGGAGTGTCTCAACTTCAATCCCCTCTTCAACGCAGGTGCGTACCAGCAAAAAACCCGGATCAGAGATGCCCGGCGTTCCGGCATCGGAGATCAACGCCGCATTTCGTCCTGCCGCGATCGACTCGGCAACCATCTTGACTGTGCCATGTTCGTTGAATTTATGGTGCGAATAGAGCCGCTTTTCAATGCCGAGGTGTTTCAGCAGAAAGAGGCTCGTGCGGGTGTCTTCGGCCAGAATGAAATCGACTTCACGCAACACATTGACGGCGCGCAGCGTAATATCATCCAAGTTGCCGATCGGTGTAGGTACAATATAGAGTTTTGCCATGAGTGCTCCTATTCGAATTTACGTTCTAATAATTCCATCAGGAATTTAGCCCCGTCGGAGTTGGCATTCCACGCATAATTTTCCGCAATGTAGATCATGCAGTCATCCAGACTCTCGAACCCGTTTAATGCGGCAATGGCCACATCGTAGGCCGTGCTGTCGCCGGCGAAGAGATCTCGAATCAATAAAAATTTATCATTCAGACCGATCGCATCGCGCAAATCGTCCAGATGCCCCGCCAGACGGGCATCGTTGCGAGGATTGGAGAGCGGAGCAATTGTATCGGCAAGGGTCTGCACATGGTGATTCATCACGTCACCAAGCAGCGAGCCGCCGCTTGGAGAAGCTTCAATCGGTTGTTGCTGCTCTTCTGCCTCCGGTTCATAGGCCGGAGTTGGCTCATCGCTATCGTTGACAGCCTCCTCCGAGAGTGTTGTTGGGTCAAACGACTCATCGACCGGCTCTGGTTCGGGTTCGTTGAGCGGTGCAGTAACGGCCGGTTCGGCCAAAGTGACCATTTCGAAGGGCTCATCCTCCGGTTCGGGGGCGACAGTTGCTGTATCGCGGGTTGGCGTGGTGTCATATAATGACATGATTACGCGTTGCTTATGACGGTGACGTAGCGTATCGTCATCCATGGCAAAGAGTGTCGGTGCGATCGGCTGCGGATTCTCGTCCGATGTCGATGCTGTTTGCGGCGTGGCAATAACCACGGGTTCCGAGACCACGATTGGTTCCGGCTCGAACCGTTCTTCTTGTTCGGAGTGCAATGCCGGTTCCGGTTTCAGTTCCGGCGTAATGGTTGCGCTCGGTTCGGGCTCTTCGGAGTGAACTGTTTCGGAGAGTTCGGGGGCCGTCATGTCGAGCGAAAGAACTTCGCCCAGATCAATCGGCAACGGAGCGACCTCCGACAATTCGGATTGCTGCGGCTCTTGGGCTGTGCTCTTTTCGATGTGTGAGGTGAAGGGCATCTGTTGCACATCGGCAAACCGCACGGCATCGTACAACTGTCGCAACTTTTCAAGCACCAACTCGCGTTCGAGGGTGGTTATTTGCTCAGGATCGTTCCACTGTCCGACAATTGCCGAAATTTTGGCCAGTTCCGTCCGTATTGTTTTTAAATCCATATCTCTATTCTCTCTTATTCAGCGCGTTTTTCACTCTCTATTTGTGCCGATTGTCAATATTTTTGCCTCATGTCGCCACACGACCATTTCTACGAAGAAAAAATGCAGGAAAGTGGCTCGCAGAGCCATTGGCGCAACACACAAAATAAACACTCTTTTTAATCTCCAAAGATAGGAATAAAGCATCTATCGACAAAATATCGGTGAAAGAATTTCTGTTGAGAGCTTACATTTACGATTGAACGATCTGTGCAATCGGCTACGCGCCCATTGCGTCTCCGGCAGTGTAGGGGAGTTCGAGGATCATCCGACAACCTTGTGTATAGGCCGTATCGACATAGAGTCGGCCGCCCAATTTGCGTGCAACATCACGGGCAATCGACAGCCCCAATCCGGCCCCTTGCGAGAATGAGTTGAGCTTGATGAACCGCTCAAAGATTTTTTCACTCTGTTCGGGCGGAATCCCGATTCCCGAATCGGTGACCTCGAATTGCAAAACTCCTGTTTCTGCGTTAGGACTGTATTTGAGCGAGATGAACCCTTCACGTGTAAATTTTGCTGCATTTTGAAGCAGATGTTTTAAAATCTGCTCCACACGGCGAACATTGCTCAATATCACTGGATTGCCCGGATGCGCTTCAAAGTGAATCTCAACACCGGCGCGAACCAACGGACGAGTATCCTTCACACATGCTGCACACAACGTATTGAGTTCACAACAATCCGTGAGATCTAATCGCTCCTTTTGGTCGAGCGATGCTACATCCAACACATCGTCAATCAGACGCAACAGATCTTTGCTGCTTGATTCGATGATGTGCCCGTATTCGCACAACTCCGATTCCTTGCCCGATTGCGCAGCCAGAATCTGTGAAAATCCGACAATCGCATTGAGCGGAGTGCGTACCTCATGCGACATATTCTGAATAAAGTGAGTTTTGGTAAGGCTGGCCATTTCGGCTCGCTCCTTGGCATTGCGCAGCTCCTCGCTTTTGTGTTTCAAGTGCTCATTTTGTGCCATCACCGTTGATTCGGAGAGGCGTAAGCGACGGTTGAGCCGAAAAAAATGGAATAGGCCAATTCCGCTGACAAATATTATGATAGCTAATGCTCCTATAATCAAATAAGTCGTTTCGAGTCGGCGGTCTTTGATATCCAACTGCAATTCGCGTGTTTTATTTTGCAGACGCACCCGGTCGAGAATTCCCGAAAGATCATTCGAGGCCATACGTGACATCTCGGCTCGTAACCAATCGACATAATCAATATACCTGCGGTAAAAATCGCTGGCTTGATGATAATCTCCAAGCTGCCAATAGATGTTGCCCAACTGTACGGCTGTGCGTTGAAGAAGGGTTCGATCTTTGGGCGGTACTGGGGTATTCAACACACGCAATGCCTCGTTGCGCGCCCGAACATAATCGCCCGTACTTTCGTAATAACTACTGCGAAGAGCATATAAATTGGCCAAATACGGCTTCAAACCTCGCCTTTTGGCAAACAGATCTTCCAACGCTTGAAGTTCGGTACGCGCTTGTGCATAATTATTCATGTGCAGATCGTACAACAATCGCATGCGGCGCACTGTATAGAGCGGATATTGTGGACGAACTTTGGTTAGATCAATATTGTGTAGGATTTGCCAGACGGTATCTCTCAACCCCAATTCAAGGGCTGATTCGGCGCGCTTCATATGGAGTATTTCGGGTAAGAGGTCTTGCACCGAATCGGGCGCATTGACATGCAAAGCTTCTGTGTAATTCTGATAGGCAAGTTCATAATTGAACTGATCAAAATAGATGTCGCCCAACAGCCTATAACAATAGCGTTTAGCCGGCAAATAGCCATCTTCCTCGGCTTCGGCTATGAGTTTGCATGCTTCATATACTGCTGCATTCGTCTGATTATGCGAGATATAATAAGATATAAGACGATTTGTCCACGAAAGATAATAGAGTCGGATATACTCTTTCTTTCCGTATTTGATACAAGAATCTTTGATGCGTTGAACGGCATCGACAAGATCTGCCTCATCATTGGTCTGTGCATAGTGCCCAGCACGTAGATCAAGCGCAAGAATCTGCATCAAATGATCTTGGTTGACGGCCGCCTGTACATAGAGGGAATCGCATTTTTGGAGCACACGCGAATCAGTCAGATGTCTTTTGCAATATTTGTAGTAGTTGCACAAGAGATCGCGGCTCTTTTTGTTCGGAACTTGTGCCATAGATATGCAATGACCTATCGCAACCAGAAGCGCGACCAGTATCATACGACTCATATGGGAAGGCAATCTCATAAATACTAAATACTATAATCGTCCACAAAGATAGTATTTATCCTCAAAAAAGACCGTTTTTGTTGCGTAAAAACACAAAAAAACTGCCCCAAAAAAGATGTTCGGGACAGTTTTTTGTGTTTAATAGTATATAAATCTATGCAACAGTTGCATTTTCGAGTTTGCGCATAATCGAGAAGATAAAGAGTGCCGAGAGCAGACAGAGGACAATCAGCACACTCCATACCATCCAAAGAGCCATGCCGCTACCCCAGAGGTAGCCGATCAGCGATGTCGCATAGTTGCCAATTGCCGTAGCGGCAAACCAGCAACCCATCATCATACCTTTGTATTTGGGAGGAGCAACCTTCGATACAAACGAAATACCCATCGGCGAGAGGAGCAATTCGGCGAAGGTCAGCACCAGATAGGTCGAGATCAGCCAATTTTGCGAGACGAACAGATCGCTTGCACCTGCCTCTTTTACCTCAACGGGCGACATCAGCCCCATCGAACCGAGTGTGAGAATCAAGAAACCGCCAGCCGCGATAATCATACCCATACCGATCTTGCGCGGAGCCGACGGCTCCTTTCCGCGACGGGCAAGAGCCGTGAAGATAGCGACTGAAATTGGGGTCAATGCTACGACATAGAAGGGGTTGAATTGCTGAAACTCCTGCGGCAGAATCGAAACCGGATCGGAGGTCGTTGTCCAACGATAGTAAAGTGCGCCAAGAGATAGAGCAAAGATCAGCGCGCTGATGAGTTTGTTGCGATTCTTTTCGGATTGGAAAAAACTCACAACCGCATAGACTCCGATCAACACCAACACCAAATTGAAGATGTTGAAACCCATTCGGGTGATACCCGTAGCCTCGGAGGTCGTATAGTCACGTGCGAAGAAGGTCATTGTGGAGCCGTTCTGGTGGAAAGCCATCCAGAAGAAGATCACTACGGCGAATACCAACATCAACGCCGTAATGCGCGATTTGGTCTGTGCCGGTGTAAGTTCTGCATGCGCCACACCCGTAGCGGCGGCAGCCTGCTGTTTGGCCGTTACATCGGCGTGTTTAAAGCTCTTGCGGAATCCGACATAGATCAGATAAGAGAGAACCAACGAAACACATGCCACACCAAAGCCCATGTTGTAAGCGGCCGAGAGTTTTTCGACATAGAGCGAGCAGAATGCACCCAGATCGGCGATATTACCTCCTGCGCTTACCGCCAACTCCTGCAATTTTGCCAATGGTTCTGCGGCCATATTGACCCCTTGGCTCATGTATTGGTGGGCTAATGCCGGAATCTGACCGTTATAGACCAGACCATCCTGCGCCAAGAAATAGTTGGTAATCCATTTGGCCATCGAGGGGGCAAACATCGCACCGATGTTGATCGCCATGTAGAAAATCGAGAAGGCGTTATCGCGTTTCGAGGCGTAGGCCGGATCGTCGTAGAGGTTACCAACCATCACTTGTAGGTTGCCTTTGAAGAGTCCCGTTCCGCAAGCGATCAAGGCCAAGGCTCCGAACATCAACGCCTGTGCCCCGAAACCCGTACCCGTTGGAATGGCCAGCAGCGCATAACCGCCGAACATGACGAAAATACCGAGCGATACCATCTTCCCGAATCCGAACTTATCAGCCAGAATACCGCCGAAGAAGGGCATGAAATAGACCGCGGCAAGGAAAGTTCCGTAGATCTGCGTGGTCACGGTTTCGGTATAACCGAATTTAGCCTGCAAGAAGAGCGTAAAGATTGCAAGCATGGTATAGTAGCCGAAACGTTCGCCCGTGTTGGCCAGCGAAAGGGCATACAAACCTTTGGGTTGTCCTTTAAACATAGTGTGTTTCTTTTGTGAGATTAAAATCGTTTTTTTTGGTTTCCGACAAAGATAAGAAAAATTTTCATACATTTGTATAAAACCGTTGTGTGCTATGGAAAAAACCGATAAACGTCTATCGATCGTCACTCGCGATCCGTGGCTCGAACCTGTCGAAGGGGCTATCAACCGCCGTCATGCGCGCTACCTGCGGAAGATTTCAGAGATTCGCGCCGCGTCCGGTTCGCTCTGCGACTATGCCAACGGATACCGCTATTTCGGTTGGCAATGGGACGATACGCTCGATGGTTGGTGGTTTCGCGAGTGGTTGCCGGGGGCTGAGGATGTCTACATCTTCGGCGACTTCAACCAATGGCAACGCACCGAAATTCGTCTGCATCGCGACATTCACGGGGTCTGGAACGCCTTCTTTCCGGCGGCCATGTACCGCGATCGTCTGCGCCACGGGTCGCTCTATAAGATCCATGTACACGGACAAAACGGTTGGCTCGATCGCATTCCGGCCTATGCCACACGTGTTGTGCAGGACGAGGTAACCAAAAATTATACGGCGCAATTCTGGTCTCCCGATCACCCTTTCGACTGGGGCAGGGATCACTTTAAACCCGCTTCGATCGAGGGGTTGCTGATCTACGAGGCACACGTAGGTATGGCACAGGAGCGCGAAGGGGTCGGTTCGTACCGCGAATTTACGGAGAAAATTTTACCTATCATTAAAAAAGACGGCTATAACGCCGTGCAACTCATGGCGGTGGCCGAGCATCCCTACTACGGATCGTTTGGCTATCACGTATCGAGCTTTTTCGCTCCGACATCGCGGTGCGGTACGCCCGAAGAGTTGAAGGAGTTGATTCGTCGCGCCCATGAATTGGGGTTGGCGGTTATCATGGATCTTGTACACGCCCATTACGTCCGTAACCTCAACGAGGGGATCAACGAACTCGATGGTACGGATCACCTCTATTCTCTGGCCGGAGAGGCCGGCTATCAGCCCTATTGGGACTCAAAACTCTTTGATTATGGCAAAAACGAGGTGCAGCACTTCCTGCTCTCGAATGTCAAATATTGGCTCGATGAGTTTCATTTCGATGGATTTCGGTTCGATGGTGTCACCTCAATGATCTACCACCACCACGGCTACGTCGATTTCGACTGCCGCGATCGTTTTTTTGACGAGGGGGTCAATGAAGATGCTCTGTGCTACCTCTCGCTGGCTAACCAACTGGCACACGAGTTCCGATCCGATGCGGTGACCATTGCTGAGGATGTTAGCGGCATGCCGGGGATGTGCATTGCGCAGAACGAGGGGGGGGTCGGTTTCGACTATCGGCTGGGGATGGCAATACCTGACTTCTGGATCAGACTACTCAAAGAGGTTCCCGATGAGGAGTGGAATCTTCACCAGATGTGGTCGGTGATGACCGACCGGCTACCCGATGTAAAAACTGTTGCTTATGCCGAATCGCACGATCAGGCTTTGGTGGGTGATAAAACGCTTGCTTTTAGGCTGATGGACAAGGAGATGTATTTCCATATGGATCGTGCTTCACAACATATACTCATTGATCGTGGCATGGCATTGCATAAGATGATTCGGCTGATGACCATCTCGACCGGTGGACAGGCTTATCTCAACTTCATGGGCAACGAATTCGGACATCCCGAATGGATTGATTTTCCGCGCGAAGGCAACGGTTGGAGTTACGCACATGCACGGCGGCAATGGTCGCTGGCAACCAACGAGCTGTTGCGATACGCATGGCTGGGCGATTTCGATCGAGCCATGATCGACTTGATTCGCACATATGGGGTTCTGACAGCAGGGTATCCGTGGAATCTACTCATTGATGAGCAGAACAAAACGCTGGTTTTTGCCCATGAGTCACTCCTTTTTGTCTTCAACTGGCACCCTTCGGTCTCCATTCCCGACTACGAACTTCCGGTACAACACGTCGGTAAATACAGACCGATTCTATCGACCGATGAGAGCCGTTTCGGCGGGCAGGAGCGGCAGTCGATGACTACCGAACACTTCTCCTATCCCGTGATTGGTGACGACGGCTCGCAGCAACCGCGCATCCGTATCTACAACACCTCGCGAACGGCAACAGTGTATAGATGCATTGATGTTCTCTGATCGTCTATCGGAGAATTTTCAGGGCAATTCGGGCGCAGGCTTCGGCATCGGCAAGGGCGTGGTGATGATGTTCGAGGTCGAATCCGCATGCAGCCGATACGGTATGCAGTTGGTGGTTGGGGAGTGTGCGACCGAAGACTTGGCGTGCTGCACGGTAGGTGCAATAAAAGGTGTATTCGGGGTAATTCATGCCATAGAGGTCGAAGACCGCACGCAGACACCCTTCATCGAATGGGGAGTTGTGTGCAACGAGGGGAAGTCCGCCGATGTGCGGAGTGATTTCGCCCCATACTTCATCGAAATCAGGGGCTGAGTCGGTGTCGGCGGCTGTTAATCCATGAATAGCGGTCGTGAATCGGCTATAAAAATTGGGTCGCGGATGGATCAGCCGATAGAGTGTATCGGTGATTTCACCTTCGTGAACGATGACCACGCCAACCGAGCATACGCTTGTGCGCTTGGCATTGGCAGTTTCAAAATCTATGGCTGCAAAATCTCTCATTTCGCTGCAAAGATAGTTATTTGATTGTATTTTTTGTATTTCGTTTCGTAATACTTTTTCAGGTGATTCATATTGCGTTTGAAAGTTTTTTGTTACTTTTGCAAATACCTGCGCGGGGAAGATCCTTTGTTTGCACGCTGCGTGGTGAACCATGCCTTATTTCTAACTACGACTTAAAACTGAACATAAGCGATGAAAATCAAAATTTTACTCTCTCTGGCAGCTTTTGCATATCTGCTTCCGCTGCAAGCCCAGCAATTGGTTGCTTGGGACGAAGCCTATCGGCAGGCCGATGCTCGTCTTGCGCAGTTGACGCTCGATGAAAAAATTCCTTTTATGCGCGGGCATTCCTCTTTCTTCTTTTACGGTGTTCCGGCGAAGGGTTTGCCTTTCCTCTACCTCTCCGATGCTACGCAGGGGGTGCATATGCGCACCAATCTTGATCCAACATTGGTCGATCAGTTGGATCGTTCGACGGCATTTCCTGCCCCGATCTCTTTGGCGGCTTCGTTCAATCCCGATTTGGCCTATCAATATGCTCACGCGGTGGGCGAGGAGTGCCGTGCAGGCGGTATTGAGGTGCTGTTAGGGCCGGGTGTCAATATCTATCGCAATGCCCAGAATGGTCGTAATTTTGAGTATTTTGGCGAAGATCCGTGGTTAGCGGCACGCACGACCGAGGCCTATGTACGAGGTATGCAGGCGACTGGAACCGCGGCTTGTTTGAAACACTTTGTCTGCAACAATACCGAATTTTACCGGCGTCGTTCGAATTCGATCGTTGACGAGCGGGCGTTGCATGAAATATACCTGCCTGCTTTTAAAGCCGGTATTGATGCCGGTGCGGCTTATGTGATGACCTCTTACAACTTGCTGAATGGCGAGTGGACGGGGCAAAGTCGCGAGGTGATCGATGGTTTACTGCGCAAAGAACTCGGTTTTCGCGGCTGTGTGATGAGCGATTGGACTTCGGTAAACGATACTGAAAAGGTGATTAAGAGCGGCCAGAATGTGGAGATGCCGGGGCGCAATGAATTTTTTGCCGATGTGCACCGTCTGTTGGCAGAGGGGCGTATTACCGAGGCCGATTTGGATGCGATGATTCGTCCGATGATCGCTACGGGCATCGCTTTCGGCCTTTATGATCGTGAAAAATACGATAGGGCTTTGCTGGCTAATCTACCGGCTCACGGGCGCACGGCCTACGATGTGGCGGTGGAGAGTGTTGTACTGTTGCGAAATAATGGCATTTTGCCGCTTGATGCCGCTTCGGGTACGATGCTGGTGACCGGAAAATTTGTCGATGAAATTCCCCGCGGACGTGGCTCTGCGCAGGTCGATGGGTATGATAATATCTCATTGCGCAAGGCTCTGAGTGCCGTGTGGGGTGATCGGGTCAAATTTGTCGAAAAACCGACTCGCGAAGAGCTTGCGGCCGCTCATACGGTGATTTTTAGCGTAGGAACAATTGATGTGGAGAGTTTCGAACGTCCCTACGCCCTTCCCAAAGCCGATGAAAAAGGGGTTCACGAGGCCGTTGAGGCTAATCCCCGCACCATTGTGCTTGTCAATTCTGGATCGGGAATTCGTATGGCCGATTGGAATGATCAAGCTGCGGCGATTCTTTATGGTTGGTATCCCGGACAAAACGGCTATCAGGCATTGACCGACCTGTTGATCGGTAAGCGTAACCCATCGGGGAAATTACCGATGACTCTCGAACGCGAATTTTCCGACTCTCCGGCCAAGGGTACCATGCCTGCCGGAGCTGAATTCTATAATCTGGCACCGCGTGCCTACAACGAACGAATGATTGCGCTTTACGATGTGCATTATGACGAGTCGGTGCTGGTTGGCTACCGTTGGTACGAGGCAAAGCAGATCCGTCCGCTCTATCCCTTTGGCTTTGGTCTCTCCTATACGACCTTCGCCCTTTCGAAAATCCGTGCAGATAAGAGTTTCAACGGAATTAAACCGCTGAAAGTGAGTGTGACAATTGCGAATACCGGCGCATGTGACGGCGCAGAGGTCGTACAATTGTATGTGACTGAGAATTCGCCCACGGTGTTGCGTCCGAAGAAGGAGTTGAAAGCGTTCCGCAAAGTACATCTTGCCGCAGGAAAAAGTGCGGTTGTCGAATTTGAACTGGATCGTTCGGCGTTTGCTTATTGGGATGATAAGCAGCACGACTGGCAGGTGAATGGTGGAGATTACACCCTCTCGCTCGGCACTTCCTCAGCCCACATCGCAGCCACAGTACCCGTGAAAGTGATCAAGTAAGTCGATCGAAGACAGAGGATCTCTCTGGGTCAGAAGTTGCGCTTTTTACACAAAGATGCAAGATTCCGAATTCTTGAATTCGGAATCTTGCATCTTTGTGCCCTATACGTAAACCTGAGGACTTGATTCGAGCCAAGGTCATCTTAACGCCGAATAAACGAAGTAATGCTGAGTATAACTCTTTTTTTTGAGGGGTGGTCGCCTTGTTTGACTCTGCCTTTTCAACATGTTTATAATCAGTTGCTAATATGCGAATTGTTGAGGCGTGAAAAAACAATAAAATGGCGCAGGGGGGCATGAATGTTATAGTTTCTTAATTATTTTACAGGGATTACCGGCCGCTAAGACATTTGCGGGGATATCTTTTGTTACGACACTACCTGCGCCAATGGTGGTACTTTCTCCAATCGTAACACCGGGTAGTATGATTGATCCACCTCCAATCCATACGTTTTTGCCAATCGTTATGGGTGCAGACTGCGATTTCAAGAGCCCTCCACTATCTGAAAGGCGTTCTTGCGAATTTGTAGGATGCCCTACCGAGTAGAATTGGACACAAGGCCCCACCGCTGAGTTGTCCCCTATTGTAATCGTATTGCTATCCAAAAACACACAATTGGTGTTAATCGTCACATTGCTGCCCAAATGTATATTCTCGCCATAATCTACAAATATTGGTGCGGCAATCCAAGTCCTGTTGCCTATTGAACCCAGTAACTGATTGAGTATTGCATTAATTTTTTCTATATCACGTGCATCGGTTTCTGCAAACTCTTTTTGAAGCTCCTTGGCTTTGTACCACCTATTAACTAATTCGCTATCGGTTGGATCGTATATCTTTCCAGCCAGCATTTTCTCCTTTTCTTTTGTCATAATCGTATTGTTTAGGATAAAAATACATTAGAGTCTGTTTGGAAATGTTTGAATTAAAATACTGGCTATCAGTTGTTTAGTTGCTATCTTGTTTATATATTAATGGTTATCAATGACATAAGGGGTAAAAAGAAATTATCCAACCAATCTAACCGACAGCCAATATGATACAATATTACGAATAATTGGCGACAACCGCAAACGGCAATATTCCTTGAAAGAAGTCCTTACGCAAGAGCTGGTGCTTGGAATTGAAGTTCACGCTGCCAAAGAGCACGACAGTTGTTCCGGATTTCGAGTGTTGGAGCGACTCAAAGGGCGTTTTGAATGACTGAAAAAGATCTATGCGGATGGTTGATACCGAGGTGAACTAATTGATAAAGTGAGGCATATGTTGAATTGCGAGATGAAAATAACCCTGCGAACCGACAAAGCTACCGGTTTTAAACCTTTACCCAAACGGTGGGTTGTTGAGCGTACATTCGCTTGGCTTGATGACTTTTGCAGACTCTCAAAGGATTATGAATGAAAGGTTCTATGCTCGGAAAATATGATATACCTCGCTTTTATATCGCTGATGTTAAAATGATTATAAAGGATATTTTCAAACAGACTCTACACACAAATCCAAAGCATTTCGAACTCAGTTTCGAGGTGTCAAAGACGCCCTATTCTTTATTTTTCGACTATCGATGCTTTTTTGTTTAATCGAGGTTTCCACCGGAGTTTACGCTTGATCTGTCAACATAGTCAAAAAGAGAACAAAAAAGGCGAAGCTATCGCTCCACCTTAAATGTTTTCACAACGGAATAATCCTTATTGTGATTTGCTTCAAAATTGTATGACAAATATACAAATATTTGTACAAATACCAAAAAAATAGATATTTTTTTTCTATTTTTGAAGAAGAAATTATTTGTAATAAATAAAAACCTCTCGCTATGAAGAAAATATTAGGATTGGATCTGGGTACAAGCAGCATCGGTTGGGCTATTGTAAATGAGGCTGAAAATAATGATGAAAAATCTTCGATCGTCAAGCTTGGTGTCCGTGTTAATCCGCTGACCGTGGATGAACAACGTAATTTCGAGTTGGGTAAAAGGATAACGACCAATGCTGATCGAACCTTGAAACGTGGCGCACGGCGCAATCTGCAAAGGTATAAACTGCGACGAGAGAATCTTAAAGAGGTTTTACTGAGTAATGGAATTGTGGCGGATGAATCAATTTTGCTGGAAACCGGCAATGCGACGACATTTGAAACGTATAGATTACGCGCAAAATCAGCAACAGAGCAGGTTACACTCGACGAATTCGCGCGAGTGTTGTTGATGATAAACAAAAAAAGGGGTTATAAAAGTAGCCGTAAGGTTAATTCATCCGAGGAGGGTAAATTGATTGACGGAATGTCTGTTGCCAAACAGCTTTACGATGAAAATTTGACACCGGGACAATTTGCGTATTCGATACTTAAAAGCGGTAAAACGTATATTCCCGATTTTTACCGTTCCGATTTATTGGCTGAATTTGAGCGGATCTGGAATTTTCAAAAGCAATTCTATCCGGAAATTTTCACCGAAGCATTACGAGAAAATCTCTGCAATAAAAATGAAAAACAGACGTGGGCAATCTGTCAAATACCCTTTGCTTTGGTCGGTATTAAACGAGAAACAAAGGGTGATGCACTCAAAAAAGAAAATTACGCATGGCGAGTCAAAGCCCTTCATACAAAGATGGAGTTGGAAGAGTTGGCGGTGGTTCTTCAAAAAATAAATGGACAATTAAAAAATACAAGCGGGTATTTAGGGGATATTAGTGACCGTAGCAAGACGCTCTACTTCAATAAACAGACAGTGGGGCAATATCAAATGTCGGAGTTAGATAAAGATCCGCACCATAGCCTGAAAAATGAGGTCTTCTATCGACAAGATTATTTGGACGAATTTGAAAGGATCTGGGAGACACAAGCTCAATATTATGAGTTATTAACGCCAGCACTTAAACGGGAAATTCGCGACATTGTCATCTTCTATCAACGTGCGTTGAAAAGTCAGAAAGGACTCATCAGTATCTGCGAATTGGAGAACCGGAAGATTGAGATTGAGAAAGCGGGCAAAAAAGTGGAAAAAATAATAGGCCCCAAGGTTGCCCCTAAATCATCTCCGATATTTCAGGAATTCAAAATTTGGCAGGTGCTAAATAACATTACCGTCTGCGAGAAAGATAAACGTTCGTCTGCTCGATTTTTGACGCAGGAGGAGAAAGAGACTCTATATGCAGAACTTTCGTTAAAGGATCGGATGATGAAGAGTGATGCTTTAAAACTGTTATTCGCAAATCCGAAAGATCTTGATTTGAACTTCAAGTCGATAGAGGGTAATAGAACACAAGCCACACTGTTTAATGTCTATAAAGAGATCATCGAGATGAGTGGACATGGCGAGTATGATTTTTCAAAATTACCCGCCTCACAAGTTATGGAGATTGTCAAAGAGGTATTTGGCGGATTGGGCTGCAAAGTTGATTTTCTGACGTTGAATACAAGTTTAGCAACCGAGGATGTCATTGAGCAGCCCATGTACAAATTGTGGCATTTGATATACTCTTATGCAGGCGATAACTCAAATATTGGCAATGATAGCCTTATCACCAAAATTTCTGAGTTATGCGGTTTTGAGCGCAGCTATGCATCATTGTTGGCAAATGTGGTTTTTGCATCTGATTACGGTAGTTTGAGTGCGAAAGCAATTATGAAGCTTCTTCCTCATCTAAAAGAGGGGGTAGAATATAGCGAAGCTTGTGTTTATGCAGGTTATAATCACTCGAAACGGTCTCTTGCTACGCCAGAGTTAGAGCAAAAATCTTACGCCGACAGATTGCAGCTTTTACCTCGAAACAGTTTGCGCAATCCAGTGGTTGAGAAGATCCTTAACCAGATGATCAATGTGGTTAATTCAGCAGTTGATGCGTATGGCAAGCCGGATGAAATTCGTATTGAGTTGGCTCGAGAACTGAAAAAGAACGCAGCGGAGCGAGCCGATTTGACAGCGGCAATTAGCAAATCGACTGCCGAACACGAAAAATATCGGGAGGAATTGCGACAAAGGTTTGGAATCCTAAATGTTAGCAGAAACGACATAATCCGTTATAAACTTTACTTGGAGCTGAAAGAGAATGGTTTTAAAACGCTCTATTCGAATACATACATTCCTCAAGAAAAACTTTTCAGCAAAGAGTTTGATATTGAACATATTATTCCACAGTCAAAACTCTTTGACGATTCGTTTTCAAATAAAACGCTGGAATCTCGCGCAGCCAATATTGAGAAGGGAAATGCTACGGCACTCGATTATGTGGCCACTAAATATGGCATAGAGAGTCTGAATTCGTATAAAGAGCGAATTGATAATTTGTACAAGAAAGGTATTATCAGTAGAACCAAAAGAGACAAATTGTTGATGCCAGAGTCGGAAATTCCAAGCGATTTCATCAATCGAGATTTGCGAGATTCGCAATATATTGCAAAGAAAGCCCGCGAAATACTCGAAAGTATGGTTAAGTTCGTTGTTCCGACAACGGGTGCAATTACCGATCGTCTGCGAGAGGATTGGCAGTTGGTTCATGTGATGCGAGAATTGAATTGGGAAAAGTATGACAAATTGGGTTTGACGGACGTTAAAGAGGACAAAGACGGTCGCATGATCCGATATATTAAAGATTGGACCAAACGCAATGACCATCGCCACCACGCGATGGATGCCCTGACTATTGCCTTTACGAAACGTAGTTACATCCAATATCTAAATAATTTGAATGCGCGAAGCGATAAATCAAGTCATATTTTTGCAATAGAACAGAAGGAACTGGAACGAGATTCTGCCGGACGGTTGCGTTTTAAATCGCCGATCCCTCTGGGTGAATTCCGTGCAGAAGCTTTATCCATGCTTGCGCAGATTCTTGTTTCAATAAAGGCAAAGAGTAAGGTAGTTACAAAAAATGTCAATGTAACAAAAAAACGAGTCGGAAGCAATAAAAAGGTACAACTTACACCTCGGGGCCAGTTACACAATGAAACGATCTATGGAAAAATTAGTTGTTATGCCACAAAGTTTGAAAAGGTTGGTTCTGCTTTTAATGAGGCGATGATTGCCAAAGTAGCCAATCAGCGCTATCGGAATGCATTGTTAGCGCGTCTTGCAGAGTACAATAATGACCCCAAGAAAGCCTTTACAGGGAAAAATAGCCTTGAAAATAATCCGATCTATGTTGATGCCTTACAAACACACCCAGTGCCAAGTCGGGTGAAAACCGTATTTGCGGAAGATGTTTACACCATCCGCAAACCTATATCACCCGATTTGAAGATCGAGAAAGTGATAGATGCGAACACTCGTCGAGTCCTTCAAAAACGTCTGGATGAATATGGTGGCGATGCTCGTAAAGCATTCTCTAATCTTGATGAATGTCCAATTTGGCTGAATAAGCCGAACGGCATTGCAATAAAACGTGTAAAGATAACAGGAGTTAGTAATGCAACGGCTCTGCATGATAAACGGGATCACAAAGGAAACTTGATATATGATGTTGATGGGCGTAAGATTGCAGCAGATTATGTAAGTACATCCAACAACCATCATGTCGCTATTTATCGCGATGCGGCTGGTAACTTACAAGAAAATGTAATCTCCTTCTACGAGGCGACAACACGAGCCAATTTGGGACTTCCGATTGTCGATAAATCGTATCGCCAATATGACGGGTGGGAGTTCTTGTTTACGATGAAACAAAATGAATATTTTGTATTTCCTAACGAACAAACAGGCTTCAATCCTGCCGAAATCGACTTGCTCAATCCCGTAAATTATAGTGTGATTAGTCCTAATTTGTTTAGGGTGCAGAAGATTGCGATAAAAGATTATTTTTTCCGCCATCATCTTGAAACAACTGTTATGGACGACAATAGACTCAAAGGTATAACATGGATTAGAACAGGCCCCAGTGGAATCAATGGCATTGTGAAGGTTCGAGTAAATCATATAGGCCAAATTGTGTCTATTGGAGAGTATTAAAGCATGATTAAACGCACATTATATTTTGGCAATCCTGCCTATTTGAGTCTTCGGAACGGACAGTTAATGATTTGTTTGCCCGAAATCGAGGACAATGGTACACTCCCAGACTCTTTCAAAAAAGGGACGGAACGGAGTGTTCCAATTGAAGATGTAGGCATTGTGATTCTCGATAATAAACGAATTACGATTACGCAAGGAGTCATCGAGGCTCTACTGGAAAACAATTCGGCCATTATTACATGTGATAGTTGCCGGATGCCGGTTGGGCTAATGTTACCATTGTGTGGTAATGAGGTGCAGAATGAGCGCTTTCGAAATCAAATAAATGCCTCACTACCTCTTCAAAAACAATTGTGGCAACAGACCATTCAGGTTAAAATTGCAAATCAGGCCAAGGTTCTTCGGCAAAGTCGAGGCGTTGAAGTGCGTAATATGCTAAAATGGGTTGATGAAGTGCGAAGTGGAGATGCAGATAATATGGAAGCTCGGGCTGCAGTCTATTATTGGCAAAACCTATTTGCGAAGTTCAAACGAGAACGCGAGGGAGAACCTCCCAATAATCTGCTTAATTATGGATATGCCATCTTGCGGGCTGTGGTAGCGAGAGGGTTGGTGGCAAGTGGCATGATGCCGACATTGGGGATTCATCACCATAATAGATACAATGCCTACTGCTTGGCAGATGATATTATGGAGCCATATCGACCTTATGTTGACGCCATGGTCGTTGAATTGTTTGATGCAGGAATTTGTGAGCTGGATAAAAATGCTAAGGTGAAATTGTTATCTATTCCGGTAATTGATGTTACTATTAATGGACAGCGTAGTCCACTAATGATTGCAGTTGGACAGACAACGGCTTCTCTTTATAAATGTTTTAGCGGAGAGAGCCGTAAAATAGCATATCCAGAAATATAACAGGTGGAGCGGTTTTCAGAATATCGTGTTATGTGGGTACTTGTCTTTTTTGATTTGCCAACAGAGACCAAGAAGGAGCGGAAACAATATGCGGAATTTCGCAAACGATTGATAAATGATGGCTTTGAGATGTTTCAGTTCTCCATCTACCTGCGGCATTGCCCCTCACGAGAGAATGCAGATGTCCATATAAAAAGAGTTAAAAACTCCTTACCTCCAACAGGGCATGTGGGGATAATTTGCATTACAGATAAACAATTCGGACAAATGGAGCTTTTTTCAGGACGTAGTGTTTTAGTAAAAAGTTCTCCCACTCAACAATTAGAGCTATTCTAAACAAAATCAAAAGAGGCTGTCTAACAAGCCTGCTTTTTAAAGATTGGTAATGATGCCAAAAATGGCGCTTTTTCACGTTGTAATAATGGAGAGAATTTTA